>CANCFV010000098.1 GCA_947377275.1 Burkholderiales bacterium
CCCCGACTGGCTGCCCGAAGCCCGCAAGCGCAGCTACAAGTGGGACCGGCGCTCACAGGTGCTGGTCAAACACCTCAAGTGATCTGATTTTTTTCTGTGGACTGACAAAACATGGCACGCACCATTCAATGCAAGCACCTCAACAAAGAAGGCGAAGGCCTGGACTACTTGCCCTACCCTGGCGAGTTGGGCAAGCGCATCTACAACGAGATCAGCAAGGAAGCCTGGGCGCTGTGGATGAAGCACCAGACCATGCTGGTCAATGAAAACCGCCTGAACCTGGCCGATGCCCGCGCACGCCAATACCTGGCCCGCCAGATGGAGCAGTTCTTCTTCGGCGCCGGTGCCGAGCAGGTGCAAGGCTATGTGCCGCCTGCGGCTTGATGCGCAGATGCGTTTTGCAAGCCACTGCGCTTGAACGTAAAAACGACAAGGCCTCCCGCGGGAGGCCTTTTTCATGCCCAGGCGCCCACCATGACGGGCAACCTGAGCTTCATATCGCGTTGAGCGGCACGCGCAGGTAACTCACCCCGTTGGCATCAGCCGGCGGGAAATGCCCAGCGCGCACATTGACCTGGATGGCCGGCAAGATCAGCGTGGGCATGCTCAAGGTCGCGTCGCGCGCTTGGCGCATGGCCACGAACTCACTTTCGGTGACGCCTTCATGCACATGGATGTTGCGCGCGCGTTGCTCGGCCACGGTGCTGAGCCAGGCGGGCGGGCGCCCCTCGGGCGGGTAGTCGTGGCAGACGAACACCGGCGTTTGCGGCGGCAAGGACAGCAGGCGTTGCACCGATTGGTACAGAGCGTGGGCATCGCCGCCGGGAAAGTCGGCGCGCGCCGTGCCCACGTCGGGCATGAACAGGGTGTCGCCCACGAACACCACGCCGTCGATCAAGTAGGCCATGTCGGCGGGCGTGTGACCCGGCACCAGCAGGGCCTGGGCCTGCATCTGGCCAATGGCAAAGGACTCGCCATCGTCAATCAGGTGGTCGAACTGCTCGCCATTGGGCGTGAAATCAGCCCCGAGGTTGAACAGCGACTTGAACGTGCTTTGAACCTGCTGGATGCGCCGGCCAATGGCCACTTTGGGTGCTGCGCCCTGTCCGTCGCGCGCCAGGCGGTCTTTCAGATATGCCGCGCCCGACAGGTGATCAGCGTGGGCGTGCGTTTCCAAAATCCAATTGACCGTGAGTTGCTGCTCCCGCACACGGGCCAAGACCTGGTCAGACGAGGTGGTGGACGTGCGTCCCGACTTGGGGTCAAAGTCCAGCACCGGGTCAATGATGGCGGCCTCGCGGGTGGCCGCATCGACCACCAGGTAGCTCACCGTCCAGGTGGCCGGGTCAAAAAAGGCTTCGACACGGCCGTGCGGCGTGGCGTGCACGCCCGATGCGATGGATGTTGACGCAGGTTTGGACGTGGACGCAGCAGGGATCGTTGACATGGTGGGCCTCCTGGCAAAACAATCTATTGACAAATAGTATGTATTTTTATAAATTGTTGTCAACGCCCTCAGATCAAACACGCACGCCGTCATGAACGACACAACCTTGGACCTCGCCGCCATGCGCCAAGCCGCCGGACAAGCGGTCTCGGCCCTCAAGCTGCTGGCCAATGAAGACCGGCTCTTGCTGCTGTGCCAGCTCAGCCAAGGTGAGCACTGCGTCAGTGACCTTGAAGCGCAGCTCGGCATCCGCCAGCCCACCTTGTCTCAGCAACTGGCGGTGTTGCGTCAACAAGGCTTGGTGAGCACCCGCCGCGAAGGCAAACACATTTTTTACAGCGTGGCCGACCCCAAGACTTTGGCCATCCTCCACACCTTGTATGGGCTGTATTGCCCTGCCAACTGAAGCCACATCGAATCCCCACTGGAGCCCATCATGCACATCGACTGGAACGCCTTCACCCCTGGGTCCGCACTGGGCGGCGGCGCCCTCATTGGCCTGTCGGCCGTGCTGCTGGCCTTGTTCAATGGCCGCATCGCGGGCATCAGCGGCATCTTGGGCGGGCTGCTGCAAAGGCCGTCGAGCGACACCGGCTGGCGTGCCGCTTTCATCTTGGGCTTGTTGGGCGCCTCATGGGCCTACGTGATGGTCGCCCCGATGCCAGCCGCGGTGGTGCAAGCCAGCGACACCAGCCTGGTCGTGGCTGGGCTGCTGGTGGGTGTTGGCACCCGCTATGGCGCGGGCTGCACCAGTGGCCATGGCGTGTGCGGCCTGAGCCGGCTGTCGCCGCGCTCGCTGGTGGCGACGGCCGCATTCATGGCGGCGGGCTTTCTCACGGTGTACGTGCTGCGCCACCTGCTGGCCGGTGCCTGAAGCCCCTCACACACATCGCCCTCATGCGCCAGCGCGCACATCACAAGGACACACCATGGCACTTCTGACCGCTTTGCTTTCGGGCCTGATTTTCGGCTTGGGCTTGATCCTCTCGGGCATGGCCAACCCGGCCAAGGTGCTGGGATTTTTGGACTTGGCCGGCGCTTGGGACCCGTCTCTGGCGCTGGTGATGGGCGGCGCCATTGGGGTGGGCTTGCCGGGCTTCGCCTTGGCCAAGCGCATGAAGGTGTCTTACCTGAACCTGGCCATGAAGCTGCCCACCAGCACCCAGATTGACCGCCGCTTGGTGCTGGGCAGCCTCACCTTTGGTGCGGGCTGGGGCTTGGCTGGCTACTGCCCAGGCCCGGCCTTGGTGGCGCTTGGCAACGGCCAACGCCCTGCCCTGCTCTATGTGGCGGCCATGGTGTTTGGGATGGCACTGTTCGAGATGGCGGAGCGCCGCAAATGAGCACGCCACTGGAAACACAAAGCCTGACGGATGCCCTGACGTGGGCATCGGCAGCGGCCACCGTGGGCATCGTCATCGTCAATGAGGCCTGGCAACACTGGCGACACCGCGGCGAGCCTGCACGACGTGCGCGCCTGGCACACGCCGACCTGCGCGAGACCTGGCTGCGTAACCTCAGCGCGCAGCCGGGCTCAGAGGTCACCAGCGTGCAGACCCTGCGCAATGCGGTGATGGCATCCACCTTGACCGCCTCCACGGCGGTGCTGGGCCTGATGGGCACCGTGACCTTGTCGGCCGCCAGCTTGCACAGCACCTTGGGTGCGTCCAGCGTGACATTGCCCGCCCTGACACCGCGCCTGATGCTCGAGCTGATGCTGATGGCCACACTGTTCGCGGCCCTGGCCTGCTCGACCATCGCGGTGCGTTATTTCAACCATGTGGGGTTCGTGAGCAGCATGACTGTGGGCTCGCCTGACCGCGCACGCTGGATGGACACGGCCATTGCCCATGTGAGGCAGGCCGGCTTGCTATACGGGTGGGGGCTGCGGGCCTTGCTGCTGGTGGTGCCTTTGGTGGCGTCCATCGTGCACCCGCTGTTTGGGCCATTGGCCTCGGTCGGCCTGGTGGCCGTGCTGCGACTGCTGGACAAAGCGCCCGACCGCACCACGGACTGATCGCTGCCTGATGTTCGCTGGCGCGCTGCGTCGGGATCGGCCTGTACGAAGCCCTGCGGCGGCTTGGCTGGCCGGCATGACCTCGACGAGACGCCAAATCGCCCCTCGATCCACCCTGCACCTGTGGTCACACCCGGTGCCATCCGAGCGCGGCTGCCGCACACTGCCCAACGCGAATGCAGGCGTCTGAATGCGCGCCTGCGAAACCTCCAGATACACAACGAAGAAGTTTGCCTCATGACCTCACGACTGCGATTGACTGCGACCGCCCTGGTCGCCAGCTGCCTGCTGGCATCCATGCCAGCCAAAGCCAGCCTGGATGCGCTCTTTTTGGCGACAACCGGCAAGCTGGTTCAAGGCGTGGCCCTGTCCCCACCCGTCATGGCGACGCTGGCGTTGAACCCGATCGGATGGCAAGCCCTGTTCAACGCGGTCGGCCCAGAATTGGCCCCTTACGCCGGGGTGGCCCGCGCGCTGGCACTCAATCCACGACAACATCTCAAGCCGAGCATCACCCAGCCAGAGCCGCTTGCCGACACACTGAGCAACAACTACAGCATGGTGGTGTCGTTTGGCGACAGCATGAGCGACACAGGCAACCTCTTTGAAATCTCGAAGCGGCTGGGAGGCGTGGGCTTGCCCGCCGCGCCCAACGACAGCGGACGGTTCTCAAACGGGCCCGTGGTGCTTGAGTACATGAGCCACGTGCTCAAGCTTCCCCTGCTCAATTACGCCGTGGGCGGAGCCCTCTCGGGCACACGCAACCTGATCCCAGCGTACGCGGTGCAAATTGGCACGCTGAGGCAGATCGATGACTTTCTGAACAATCAGCCCAACGCCACAACCCCGGTCGATGCGCGCGCCCTGTATGTCATTTGGACCGGTCCCGACGACTTTTTTGCGGATGGCAACATCTACAACAAGGGCACCGTGAGCATGGTCACCAACAACATCTACACCGGCATGAGCAAACTGTACGCACGAGGTGCGCGGCAGTTTTTCATCCCGCTGATGCCTGACCTGAGTCTCACCCCTTCGGCCGCAGAGAAAAACAAGCTTCTGACCACGTACAAGCTCAACGCCAAGCAGCGCAGCAGCGAACTCGCTGTGTCGGTGACCAAAATGCTCAAGGCTTTCGCCAAGCAATACCCCGGCGCCCAGGTGCGCTCGTTCGACACCTACACCTATTCTCAAGAGCGGACCCGGCAAGCAGCAGCAGATGGCTTCAACGTCACCAGCCCTTGCTACACACCTGCGGTCATGGGCTTACCGGGCGCTGTCTGCGCAGACCCAAGCAAGTACCTGTTCTGGGACATCGACCATCCAACCGCAGCAGGCGGCTCCGTGATCGGCGCCGCCATGGCTTGGGGCGCGATCAGCGCCCCCTACAGCTCACGCTGAGTGCCTCACGCGGGCATCAAGAAGTCACGACTGATGCCATAGCCCAAGTCACCGACGCGGTCTAAAAACTGCGTCAGGTAGGCATGCAAGCCCGTGGCCGTGATCTCGTCGATGCGGCTGAACTGCAAGTCGGCACGCAAGCGGCCGGCTTTGCGCAAGGTTTCATGGCTCTGGTCGTTGGCCACGGCACGCAGGTTGCTGACCACCTCGTCCATGCAATAGACCAGCGAGCGCGGCATCTCGGCGCGCAAGATCAGCAACTCGGCCACCTTTTCAGGGCGGATCACGTTGCGGTAGACCTTGCGATACACCTCAAAAGCCGACACCGAGCGCAGCACAGCCGACCAGTGATAGAAGTCAACTTCTTTGCCTTCGTTGCCCACGCCTGAGCCGAAAAACTCGGTGTTGCGAGCGTGGAACTTCACGTCCAGCAAACGGGCCGTGTTGTCGGCGCGCTCCAGGAAGGTGCCAATGCGCTGAAAGTGGAAAGACTCGTCTTGCAGCATGGTGCCCAGCGTCACGCCACGCGAGAGGTGCGAGCGGAACTTCACCCACTCGAACAACTCAGCAGGGTCTTTGGCCAGGGCGCCCACCTTGACCAGGCGGTTGTACTCCAGCCAAGTCTGGTTCATGGTCTCCCAGACCTCGGTGGTCAGGGCACCCCGCACGGCACGCGCGTTTTCGCGGGCGGCGCGCAGGCAGTTGAGGATGCTCGAGGGGTTTCCGGCATCGGTCACCATGAAGGCCATCACGTCTTTCGGCGTGATCTCTTTGTACTTGGCGAGATATTCGTCGGTCAACTCGCTGATGCTCAGCAGTCCGCGCCAACCTTGCATGGTGGCTTCGGTGGACTGCGGCAGCAGCGAAGTCTGGTAGTTCACATCGAGCAGGCGCGCGGTGTTTTCGGCACGCTCCATGTAGCGAGCCATCCAGAACAAATGGTCAGCGGTGCGCGACAGCATGGGCTTGGTCTCCGTAAGCGTCGGGGCGGCTTGGCGCAAAGCCCCGGATTCAGTCTCTATCAAATGGGACGGCAGGTGTTGTTCAATGCGTTCGTTGAGCATCTCAATGGCCTCCGTGTTTGATGTGTGATGCGCGTTGCGCGTGGCAGATCAGGACTCCAGCACCCAGGTGTCTTTGGTGCCACCGCCTTGCGAGCTGTTGACCACCAAAGAGCCTTCTTTCAAGGCGACCCGTGTCAGGCCACCGGGCACCATCTGCACCTCTTTGCCCGACAGCACAAACGGGCGCAGGTCGATGTGGCGCGGCGCAACGCCGCTGTCCACAAACGTTGGGCAGGTCGACAACGACAGCGTGGGCTGCGCGATGTAATTGCTGGGGTTGGCGATCAGGGCCTTGCGGAAGTCCTCGATCTCGGCCTTTGTGGAAGCTGGCCCCACCAACATGCCGTAGCCACCGGCGCCGTGCACTTCCTTGACGACCAGCTCGCCCAGGTTGTCCAGCGTGTACTTGAGGTCGTCCTTTTCACGGCACACGTAGGTGGGCACGTTCTCGAGGATCGGTTTTTCGCCCAAGTAGAACTCGATCATCTTGGGCACGTAGGGGTAGATGGACTTGTCATCGGCGATGCCGGTGCCAAAGGCGTTGGCCAGGGTCACGTTGCCCGCCCGGTAGGCGCGCAGCAAGCCGGCCACACCCAGGGTCGAGTCCTTGCGGAAGACCTCGGGGTCCATGAAGTCGTCGTCCAGACGGCGGTAGATGACGTCGACGCGCTGCGGGCCACGGGTGGTGCGCATGTAGACAAAGTCGTCTTTGACGAACAGGTCTTGTCCTTCCACCAGCTCGATGCCCATTTGCTGCGCCAAAAAGGCGTGCTCAAAGTAGGCCGAGTTGTGGGCGCCGGGCGTGAGCACCACGGCGGTGGGCTCGTTGACGTTGGCCGGGGCCATCGCACGCAGGGTGTCGAGCAACAAGTCTGGGTAGTGGGCCACGGGGGCCACGCGGTGCTCGGCGAACAGCTCGGGGAAGAGCCGCATCATCATCTTGCGGTTCTCGAGCATGTAGCTCACACCCGAGGGCACGCGCAGGTTGTCTTCGAGCACGTAGTAGGTGCCGCTGCCGTCGGGGTTGCAGGCACGCACCATGTCGATGCCGGAGATGATGCTGTAAATGCCGCCAGGCACCTTGAGGTCGACCATCTCCTTGCGGAACTGGGCGTTGTTCAAGATGGGCTCAGACGGGATGATGCCCGCCTTGAGGATTTCCTGGCCGTGGTAGACGTCTTCGAGGAAGCGGTTGAGGGCCGTCACGCGTTGCTTGAGGCCTTTTTCCATCACCTTCCACTCATCGCTGGGGATGATGCGGGGGATCAGGTCGAAAGGGATGAGGCGCTCGCTACCCGAACCGTCCTCGTCCTTGTCGCCATACACCGCGAAGGTGATCCCGACGCGTCGGAAGATCATCTCGGCTTCTTCTCGACGCGAGCTCATTTGCTCTCGAGGCTGGCGAGCCAGCCAGCGGTCGTACATTTGATAGTGATCGCGCACCTCGGCGCTGTTCACATGCATTTCGTCGAAAAATCGCATCTTTTGCCCCCGTGAAGGGTGGTCCTTGAAACAGCGGTCACTCATCTAATGCACAGACTGTGCCAACTGGGTAGCGGCTCGCGGTCCAGTCCCGCAGCAGGCACAGCTTTAGCGCATCAGGTGCACGATGCGCCACAGCCGCGTGCATCGTCAACCTGTTTTGGTGCAAGGTGGCGCAGCAGCGATGGCTTCGTCCAACAGTCGGGTGGTCACACGCACCACCAAGGTGTGCGCGCCGCCCCCGCGGATCACCCCACGCAGGGGCGTGACGTCGCCAAAATCGCGCCCATGGGCCACGCGAACGTGGTGACATTGGGGCACGCAGTCGTTGGTGGGGTCGAGGTCCAGCCAATCACCGGCCTTGTCCAGCCCCAGACCAGGCACCCACACGCTGATCCAGGCATGAGATGCGTCTGCGCCCACCAGCGGGGCCTGGCCCTCCGGCGGCAGCGTCAGCAAATAGCCACTCACGTAGCGAGCGGCCAAGCCACAGGCGCGCAGACAGCCCAGCATGAGGTGCGCAAAGTCTTGGCACACGCCCATGCGGCGGTCGAACACGTCCAAGATGGGCGTGGAGATGTCGGTGGAAGCCGGCGCGTAGGTGAAGTCGGTGTAGATGCGGTGCATCAGTTCGATCACGGCTTCGACCAGCGGACGATCTGGTTCGAGCGACTGGCGGGCGTAGTCGCGCAACTCGCCATGCAGCGGCACGTAGGGCGAGGCGTATTGGTATTCGCTGGCGCTCTGGAACGGGGCCTTGGCGCGGTAGGTGAGCAAGGCTCTCACGTCACCGCAAGTGGGGCCTAAGGCGGGGTCTAAGCCTTTGTAGCGCTCGCGCACGCGCACCTGGCTGCGGGACACCACCTTGAGGTGTCCGTGGGCGGCATGCAGAGCAAAGTAGGCGCGACTGTTGCCGTGGTCGTCGCGACGGGTGCTGTGCTTCGCCGGGTCGGGGCTGACCACCATGTCAAAACTCAGCAGGCTCTGGCCGCCATCGCTGAGCGGGCGCAGGCAGGCGATGTGCTGAGCATGGTCCACCTGTTGGCTGTAGGTGTAGAGGGTTTCGTGTTCAACCGACAAACGCGCGCTGCTGTCAGGCACGGTGGGGTCTGGCAGGCAGGGGCTCATGTGCTGACGGTGGAATCGGTGGGCTCGGCGTGCGCAAAATAGCGACGCCCGACTTCGTCTGACAGGCGCCAACCGGCGTCCAGCAAACGGTTGAGCAGCGCCAGCACGGCCGCATGCCCCGTTTCAGGGTGACTGAGCTGGGCCAGGGTCACGCCCACGCCTTCGTGGGGCAAGAGGGCCAGCAGGTCGTCGTGCGAGGCACCACGGTGCGGCAGCTTGGCCACTTCGGTGCGCAGGCGGCGCAGCACACAGGCCAGCGCACGGGGGTTGGACTCGTCCATCACCAGCATGGCCAGCAGCGCGGGCACCTCCAGGCGACGCTGGAAGCGCGCCCGGAAGGTGATGGCACTGTCGAACAGTTCGAGCAAATGGTCGAACCCCTGTGGGTGGCTCAGGGTGTCGTGTGTCCAGAACGCCTTGAGGGTGCTGGCGCAGGTGGTGAGGCGCTCAATGAGGCGGCCCACCGTGAGCAGACGCCAACCGGGGTCTCGCGTCATGCGGTCGGTTTGCGCCCCCGTGACGGCGGCCAATTGCATCGCCAAGTGTTCGAGCGGGTGCTGGGCCACGGTCAAACGATGCGCACCGCCAGCGGGCAAGGACGAGCTGGCATCGGCCTCGCTGGCTTGGGTGTCAGCGGCGTCGGCGTCGGCATCGGCAAGCTCGGCTTGCGCCAGCGCGGGCTCGTCAGACTCGTCTGGCTCTTGCGGCTCGTGCAGCGCTTCCGGCACGCTTTCTTGCAGGGCCACGCTCAAGCCCTTGCCAAAGTCGATGCCCAGTACACGCAGCAAGCGCGCGTGCTCGGGCGAGAGGCGCTCACGCAACACCTGGGCTGAGCGCGCGAGCGCGCCCAGGTTGAAGGCCAGGCTGTAAGCACCCTGCGTGGCGCTGGCGTCCATCAGCGCATCCAGCGCGGCGCGTTCAAACACGCGGGGCGACTTGAGCAAGCTCGGGGTGCCTGCGGCCACCAAACCCTGGCGGTGCGCCAGTTCAGACAAAGCCTGCAGCAGCGCGTCATCCGGGTCATCGTCGCCGCTTTGCAGGCTGATCAGGCTTTGTGCCAGGCGCAGCTGCTGCTCGCATCGCTCGGTGTAGCGGCCCATCCAGAACAGGTTCTCGCCCGTGCGGCTGGCCACGGGGCGTTGGCGTTGCGCCAGCTCGTCGAGCTGCACCGTCGAGGTCAACATCGAGAAGGTGTCGACCTGGTCCTCGGTCATGACCCAGGTGTCGAGCGAGCTGCCGCCCAGTTGCATGGACACGGGGCCCGCGTCGCGCGTCGCAATGCGCGTCATGCCACCCGGCAAGACCTGCCAGCCACCCTTGCCATCCGACAGCGCATACACGCGCAGCGAGGCCCCGCGCATGCTGACGCCCCCGCCCGACCACACAGGCGCTTGGGCATAGGGCACGAAGCCCTGGACCGTGTAGGCCGCGGGGTCGTTGCCAATGCGCCGACGCCACGATTGCAGCGCCGCCGGCGTCAAGGTGGGGGCAATGACGGCGTCAAAGCTTTGGCGCAAACGGGGCGAGCCAAAGCCGGGCGTGCCCGCATAGGGGTAGCTGGGGCGAATGACCTGCTCGTGCAGCTCAGGACTGACCGACTGCCACGCAGATGATTCACCACACCACCACGTGGGCAAGGATGGCAGCGCCAGCTCCTCGCCCAGCAAATGGCGCGACATGGCAGGCAAGAAGCCATGCACCGCGGGCGACTCCAGAAAGCCGGTGCCCAAGGCGTTCGCCAACACCACGCTGCCGGCACGCACTGCCTGCATCAGGCCGGGCACCCCCAGGGTGGAGTCAGAGCGCAGCTCTAAGGGGTCGCAGAAGTCGTCGTCCAGGCGACGCAACAAACCGTGGATGGGCTCCAGGCCTTGCACGGTCTTGAGAAAGAGCTTGTCATCGCGCACGATGAGGTCGCCACCTTCAACCAAGGGCAAGCCAAGGTAACGCGCCAGGTAGGCGTGCTCAAAATAGGTTTCGTTGTAAGGCCCAGGGGTGAGCAAGGCCAGACGGGGCGCGTGCCCTTCTGCACAAGGCGCGGCCAACTTGGTCAGCGTATCGACCAATCGGCGGTAGCTGCTGGCCAGGTGCTGGATGTTCATGGCCCGATAGGCATCGGGGAACAGGCGCGACACGCTCAGGCGGTTTTGCATGACGTAGCCCAGGCCAGACGGTGCCTGGGTGCGCTGGGACACCACCCACCACGCGCCATCGGGGCCGCGTACCAAATCAAACGCCAGCACGTGCAGGTAGACGCCGCCCAAAGGCGTCACACCTTGCAAACCACGCAGGTAACCCGGATGCCCCAGCACCAAGGCCGACGGCAGCAAAGACTGCTTGAGCAGCGTCTGCTCGCCGTAGCAGTCTTGCAAGACACGGTTGAGCAGCTTGGCCCGCTGGGCCACGCCACGCTCAAGCTGGCTCCAATCGTCGGCGCCAATCACCAAAGGCAAGGCCTCGAGCGACCACGGACGGCTTGGCCCCCCTTGAGCGTTGTAGACGTTGTAGGTGATGCCGTCTTCCTGGATCTGACGAGCCAGCAAGGCTTGGCGGCGACTCAGGTCGTCGAGTGGCGCGCCCAGGTGGTCGGCGAAAGCCTTCCACGCGGGACGCAAGCTGCCGTCGTCGGCCCGCAACTCGTCGTAATGGCCAGGCTCGGTGGGGCGAGCGCGGCGCAGCAATTCCTGGCCCGTCAGGTCGGCAGACGGGTCATCGAACAAAGGCAGGGAGGACGACATGGGGCGAGGTCAAGGCAAAGCAGTACAGCAAGGCCAGGATTGTGAGGCCCACAGGCCCCACCTCAGGCAGGGTCTGCCCCTGATCACAAGCCCCCAAAACGCGCTGCGCGCAAATCCAGCGTGAGCGGGTGCTCAATGCCAGGCTTGAGCGGCTTGACCGGCATCGCGCCAGGGGTATGCCCCATGCGGAAGAAGCGCGACAGGCGACGGCTTTCGGCCTCGTAGGCATTGATCGGGAAGGTGTCGTAGTTGCGGCCACCCGGGTGCGCCACGTGGTACTGGCACCCGCCCACCGAACGCTTCAGCCAGCTGTCGACCAAATCGATGGTCAGCGGGGCATCGGCGCCAATGGTGGGGTGCAGACACGAAGGCGGCTGCCAGGCGCGGTAGCGCACGCCGGCCACGTACTCGCCCACGCGCCCGGTGGGGTGCAGCGGCAACACATGCCCGTTGACGGTGATGACGTGGCGGTTGCCGTTCAGCCCCGTGGCGCGGATCTCGATGCGCTCCATGGACGAGTCCACGTAACGCACCGTGCCGCCAGGTGAGCCCTCTTCGCCCATCACATGCCATGGCTCCAGGGCCGTGCGCAAAGTGATGCGCACGCCCGAGGCCGCGATCTCTCCGATGTAGGGGAAGCGGAACTCGAAGTGCGGCGCAAACCACTCGGGCTTGAAGTCGTAGCCGGCCATGTTGAGCTCGGCCATCACGTCATCGAAGTCAGACTCGACCATGCTGGGCAGCATGAAGCGGTCGTGCAGCTCGGTGCCCCAACGGGTCAGGCGCTGCGCGCCATGGCCCTTGTAAGGCTCGCGCCAGAACCAAGCCACCAAGGCGCGCAACAGCAGTTGCTGCACCAGGCTCATGTGGGCGTGGGGCGGCATCTCGAAGGCACGCAGCTCCAGCAGACCCAAGCGGCCGGTGGGGCCATCGGGCGAGTACAACTTGTCGATGCAGAACTCGCTGCGGTGGGTGTTGCCCGTGGCGTCGATCAGCAGGTTGCGCAGGGTGCGGTCCACAATCCACGGTGGGCATTGGCCCCAAATCGACATTTGCCGCTCGATTTCGGCCAGGCCAATTTCGACTTCGTAGACCTGGTCGGTGCGGGCTTCGTCCAGACGCGGCGCCTGGCTGGTCGGCCCAATGAACATGCCCGAGAACAGGTAAGACAAGGACGGGTGGTTGTGCCAGAAGGTCAGCAAGCTGCCCAGCACATCAGGCCTGCGCAAGAAGGG
>CANCFV010000099.1 GCA_947377275.1 Burkholderiales bacterium
CTGCAGACGCGGCTGGATTCGTTCAAGCTCTCGCAGCTCAAGTTCGACAACGGCGTCCTCAATGAACTGGACCTGCGCTCGGCCCAGTCGCTGGTCGAAGCCGCCCGCGTGACGCGCGCCCAGGCCCAGCGCCAGTTTGCCCAAGACAGCAGCGCGCTGGCTTTGCTCTTGGGTGCGCCAGTGCCGCAAGACAGCCTGCCGCCCGTGCCCGTCAACGCCCAAGCCCTGGCCACCGCGCTGGGTGCGGCACCGGGTGCGGCCAAGCAG
The DNA here is from genome assembly GCA_947377275.1 of Burkholderiales bacterium. Classification (GTDB taxonomy): domain Bacteria; phylum Pseudomonadota; class Gammaproteobacteria; order Burkholderiales; family Burkholderiaceae_C; genus Aquabacterium. The sequence goes on from CANCFV010000099.1 coordinate 268, forward strand.
GCCGCGCCTCAGAGCCTGCGCACGCCCGAGGCCTTGATGGCCCAGGCGAGCTTCTGGCCCGAGCTGGCCGCCTTGCCGGTGGGCCTGTCGTCCGACGTGCTCTTGCAGCGTCCTGACATCGCCCAAGCTGAGCAGCAGTTGATCTCGGCCAACGCCAACATTGGCGCCGCCCGCGCCGCGCGCTTCCCCCGCATCAGCCTGACCGGCAGCGCCGGTGTGGTGAGCGACTCGCTGTCGGGCCTGTTCGATGAAGGCCGCACGGCCTGGAGCTTCTCACCGTCAGTCACCATCCCGATCTTTGACGCGGGCCGTGTGCAGGCAGGCATTGACAGCGCCAAGGTCAAGCGTGACATCGCGGTGGCCCAGTACGACAAGGCCATCCAGGTGGCCTTCAAAGACGTGGTCGATGCCCTGGTGGCCCGCAGCAGCTATGCCGAGCAAGCCCAGGCGCAATTGGCCCAGGCCCAAGCCGAAGGGGTGCGCATGCGCCTGGCCGGCGTGCGGTACGACGCCGGTGTGGCAAGCCAGTTGGATTTGCTGGACGCACAGCGCTCGCTGTTCGCCTCGCAGCAGGCCCTGATCGCGGCTCAATTGGCGCGTCAGCAAGCCCACATTGGTCTGTACAAGGCCTTGGGCGGTGGCTGGCTGGCCGATGCTTCGGCGCAGCCTGCCACCGTGTCGCAAGCCACTCAGTGAGTGGTGCGGGGGGCTTCTTCGGCTGAGGCCGAGGCGGCTTCCTGAGCGGCGGCAGCCAGGCGTTGGCTCAAGCGCGCACCCAGCTTGTTGACGTTGTTGAGCGACAGCAGGTGCGCGTGCACCCAGCCCAACTCGCCCGAACCAAACAGCGACTGCACCGTGTCAGGGGGCAAGGCGCGCAGCTTGGTTTCGTCGACCACTTTGAAGCCATTGAGGCTGACTTGCTGGCCATCGAGCTGCCAGTCGATGTTGCGCTCGACCAGTAGGCCCAGATCGGCCAGGCGCTGGGCAAAGCCGGCGGTCGCTTGCATGTCGTTGTGGAAAGCCAGCAAGAACTGTTGCAGGCCGGCCAAGTAAGGCGTGTCTTTGCCTTCGGCGTCGAACAGCGCTTCGCCTTGCTCGGTGCCCAGGCCGTCAAAGGCCTCGTCCACGCACAGTGTCATTTCGTCGTTGCCCGGTTGCTCGGCCAGCACGAAGGGGTAGCGGCGCACGAAGGCGGGCACGTAAGCATGCTCGGCCCAGTCGCCTTGTGCGTTGACCAGCAGGTTTTCCTTGTCGCGCAGGCCCACGATGGCGACCAGGGTGTGGCTGTCGCCCGACGGCACGAACACGCAGGGGTAGTCCAGAGCGGCCAACGGCAGCTCGCTGGCGGCCAGCAACATCGAGTTGGTTTCGCGGGCAAAGCCCAGGTGCTGGGCGCCGTTGCGCACGCGCAGTTGGCGATGCTGGTCGCGGTTGACGGCCACGATGCGTTCGTACATCAGGAGTGTTTTCATGGTGCAGTCGATCAAAAGCGTGTGCCGAGGCACGGTGTCCGTAGGATAGTCCGAGTGGATGACAGTTCCATGCCACTTGACACATCAAGCCGGGGGGATCCCCGATAATGCGCGCTGTGAGCACCTTGACCCTGCGTGAGCGCTTGCCGCTCTACCTCGACCTGATCCGATGGAACCGCCCTCAGGGCTGGTTGCTGTTGTTGTGGCCGACCTTGAGCGCGCTGTGGCTGGCGGCCGGCGGCTTTCCGGGCTGGCACCTGCTGGTGGTGTTCACCTTGGGCACGATCCTGATGCGCAGTGCCGGGTGTGCCGTCAACGACGTGGCCGACAAGGACTTTGACCTGCACGTGCAACGCACGGCGCAGCGCCCCATCACCAGCGGGCGCATGTCGGTGAAAGAGGCCCTGGCGGTGGGGGCGGCGCTGGCGCTGTTGTCCTTCGCCCTGGTCTTGACGACCAACCCCTTGACGATCGGCATGTCGTTCGGCGCCCTGCTGATCACCCTCATTTACCCCTTCACCAAGCGCTTTTTCGCCATGCCGCAAGCGGTGCTGGGCGTGGCGTTCAGCTTTGGCATCCCCATGGCCTTTGCCGCAGTGCAAAACCAAGTGCCATCCACCATGTGGTGGTTGCTGGCGGGCAACCTGGCCTGGGTGCTGGCTTACGACACCGAATACGCCATGGTCGATCGCAATGACGACCTGCGCATTGGCATCCGCACCTCGGCCATCACCCTGGGGCGATTCGATGTGATCGGCGTGATGGGCTTTTACGCCCTGTGCATCGCCTGCTGGGCGGTGGCCGGCCAACTGAGTGGAATGGGCAGGGTCTACCAGCTGGGCTTGGCAGCAGCTAGCGCACAAGCCCTGTTGCACGGCTGGCTCATCAAGGGCCGCGAGCGCGAAGCCTGCTTCAAGGCCTTTCGCCTCAACCACTGGCTCGGCTTGAGCGTGTGGTTGGGCGTCGTGCTGGACACCTTGATGCGGCCTTGAACGCCGAATTCAGCGACCGAACTCGTCGCCCAACTCGCCCGCGCGGTGCTGCGCAGCCCGCATGGCGGCCACGAAGCTGGTTTTGACACCGTTTGATTCCAGGTGCGTGAGCGCGGCGTGGGTGGTGCCGCCTTTGGATGTGACCTTCTCGCGCAAGACGCTGGGCGAGTCGCTGGACTGCGAAGCCAAGGTGGTGGCGCCGCCGAAGGTGGCCAAGGCCAATTGGCGGCCTTGTGCCTCGCTCAGCCCCATGTCCTGGGCGGCTTGCACCATGGCTTCGATGAAATAGAACACATAGGCCGGGCCCGAGCCCGACAGGGCCGTCACGGCGTCCAGGTCGGCCTCTTGGTTCACCCACACAGATTGGCCGGTGGGCTCGACCATGTGGGCAATGGCCTGGCGTTCGTCGGTGCTGACCTCGGGGCGTGCATAAAGGCCCGTCATGCCCTGGCCGACCAGGGCCGGTGTGTTGGGCATGGCGCGCACCACGCGGGGAGTGCTCAGCAGGCGCGCGATGTCGTCGCTGCGCAGCCCGGCCATCACGCTGTAGTGCAGGGCGCCGGCGGTCAGCTTGGCGTAGGTCTGTGCGGCTTCTTTGAATTGCTGGGGCTTGACGGCCCACACCACCGTGCGGGCTTGCGACAAGCGTTCGTCAGGGCCGGCCTGCGTCTGCACGCCCAGGCTGTCGCTCAAGCGCTGGCGTTGGTCGGCCACGGGGTCGATGACCAGGATGCTGCTGGGTGCGCGTCCCTGGCGCAGCAAGCCGCCGATGATGGCCGTGGCCATGTTGCCGCCGCCGATGAAGGCGATGTCGATGGTGTGTGTGCTCGGTGTCGTCATGACCGAGATCATGCCGCATCTGGGGTGCACAACTCGTCGAGCAGGCGCAGCAAACGGTCGGGCTGCAGTGGCTTGTGCAGCAGCTGAACCTGGGCGGCTTGGGCCTGCCCTGCCAGACCGGGCGTGGCCTCGCCCGTGAGCAAAAACGCCGGCAACTGGTCGCCGAACTCATAGCGCAGTTGCTCGATGGCCTCCAGGCCGTTGATCGACAGGCCCAGGCGGTGGTCGCTGATCAAGCCCACGGGCATCTCGCCTTCGGGCATCAGGCCTTGGGTCTGCAAGTCCACCAAGGCGTCCATGGCGCCGTCGGGGGTCGAGGCGCCAGCAGTGAGCCAGCCCCTTTGCTCAAGCACCAAGGCCGTACTCTTGAGCACCTCGGGCTCGTCGTCGATCAGGATGACGGTGCCGCGTCGTGTCGATGGTGGGTGTGCCTTGCCCTGGCTGTTGGGGGCGCCGCGCTTGGTGCGCAACATGGAGCGTGTCTGGCCCACCGCGGTGGGCAATGGCTCGCCCGGCATTGTCGATGGCACCAACCTGGGCAGCCTGACGGCAAAACAAGATCCTTGGCCTTCGCGCGAATGCAAGGTCACCGGTGTGGGGCCCAGCATGCTCAAGCGCCGCACCACCGCCAAGCCCAAGCCCAGGCCTTCGTTGCTGCGCCGGGCCTCGTTGTAGGCCTGAAAGTAGTCTTCGAAAATCCGATGGCGGTGCTGCCGCTGCACGCCCACGCCCGTGTCCCACACCTGGCACACCACAGAAGGGCCGCGCACTCGGGCACGCAGCCGCACCTCGCCGTGTTCGGTGTAGCGCACCGCGTTGTTGAGCAGGTTGCGCAAAATGCGCTCCAGCACGTGAGGGTCGGTTTGCACCCATTCGTGTGTGATGTCGAGTCGCCAGCGCAGGCCCTTGCTGGCGCACAGCACCGAGAACTCGCAGTCCAGCCGCGTCCACAGGCCTTCCAATGGCACGGCCTGGGCTTTGTAGTCCACGCGCTGGGCGTCGATGCGGGCCACATCGAACATCTTCTCGAACATGGTGCTCAAGGAGCCCAGTGCCGTTTGGATCTTGTTCAGAAGCGGCAGGCCTTCGCCAGGCTCCACGTGCGTTTTGAGCGCGCTGCTCAGCAGCATCATCACGTGCAGCGGTTGGCGCAGGTCGTGGCTGGCCGAGGCAAAGAACTCGCTTTTTTGCCGGTCGGCCGTTTCGGCGCGGGCCTTGGCTTGGGTGACCTTGTGGATCTCGTCGCGCAACTGCAGCACCAGGTCGGCGTTCTCATGGCGCAGCAAGGCGCCTTCCCGCAGCCGACGGCTGATGCCCATCGACACGATCATGCACGTCACCAGCGACAGGTTCATCACCACGGCCAAGTAGGCCGAGCTGGCGGCCTGGTCCATCAGCAAGCGCCCAGCGGCCAGCAGCAGCAAGGGCGCGCTGCCCATGAAAGCCACCGCCCAGTCGTGCACGGCCACCAACATGATCGTGTAGCCGTAAACGATGATGGCGGCCACAAAGGCCAATCGCCAGTCTGGGCTGGCCACGCCCAGCAGCACCACCGCCAGCAGCCCCCACAGCGTGCCCTGGGCACCGTGCCACCACAGCAGGCTCCAACGCCAACGCTCATAGCCCGAGGCCGGGATGCCGAAGCGGCGAAAGCGCTGCGTCATCAGCGCCACGGTGCCCCAGACCACGAGCAGACCGATGGAGGGCAAGACCCATTGCCACCAGGGCAGTGGCCAGTGGCGGACCAGCGTCAGCAGCAGAGCCAAGCCAATGAACTGGCCGATCATCGAGCTGGGCGAGGTGCGCCAGCTGTCCTGCAGCATCTGCAGATCGACGCGGGCCTCGATGGGTGAGAGGCCGCGCAGCGAGCGCCGCAGCACGCTCACGTGGTGCTTTCGCGTGTGGCCTCGCTCACAAGTCGGATCACGGTGGCGGACTTGACCGGTGCCGACGGCGCCGAAGCACCTGCGTTGGGCTGGCTGGCCGGGCTGCGTGAGCACAGCAAGACCAGTTGTGTGCGGCTGTGGACACCGTAGGCGCGGAAGATGGCGCTGACGTGCAGCTTGACCGTCTCGGCGCTGATGCCCAGGGCCGTGGCAATGGCATGGTTGGTGCAGCCCTTCAAGATCCACTGCAGCACGTCTTTTTGACGTGGCGTGAGGCGGATCGTGCGGGGTGCGGCCGCGTCATCGACCGCCGGCCAGTCCACCTCGCTGGGCGAGAGCAGCTCAGACGGGAAGTGCAGCCGACCTTCAACCAAGGCGCGCAGCGCCGACATGAAGCCGTCGATTTCGGCCAGCTTGGGGATGAAACACGAAGCACCGTGGTGAATGCACTCCAGCGCCACCTGCACATCGTTCTGGCCCGAAATGATCCCGATGCGCTGGGTGGGCGCCGCGCCGCGCACGGCCTGCAAGGTGGCCATGCCGCGGCTGTCGGGCAGGCCCAGGTCCAGCAAAACCACGTCGATGGGGTCGGTGTCGGCCGTCTCTTGGAGCTTGGCCAGCGTCGCTTGCAGCGAGTTGGCATGCGAGAAGCGCGCAGCCGGGTCCAGGCCACGGATGGCCTGGGTCATCCCTTCGCGGATCAGGCTGTGGTCATCGACCAGCAAATAGTGGGTTGCGCGCGTCACGTCCATGGCAAATTCTTTCTGAACGCCGATCTTAGTGCGGCGTCAACGCTTGCCAAATAGGGCTGTGCCCACCCTCACCAGGGTAGACCCTTGCTCGACGGCGCTTTCCAGGTCCGAACTCATCCCCATGGACAGGGTGTCCAAGGGAAGTCCCTCGGAACGCAGGAGCTCAAAAGCGACACGCACCTGGCGCAGGCTCTCCCTTTGCTCGGCGGGGTCTTCGCTGGGCGCGGGCAGGGCCATCACGCCGCGCAACTGCAAGCGGGGCAGGGCGGACACGGCCTGGGCCAGTGCCAAGGCATCTGCAAGCGCCACGCCGCTTTTGCTGGCCTCGCCACTGGTGTTGACCTGGATGCACACCTGAAGCGGTGACAGGTGGGCCGGGCGCTGTTCGCTCAGGCGTTGGGCGATCTTGAGCCTGTCGATGGTGTGCACCCAGTCGAAGGTCTCGGCCACCACGCGGGTTTTGTTGCTCTGCAAGGGGCCGATGAGGTGCCAGGTGATCTGGCTGCGCAGGTCGGCCAATTCAGCCACCTTGTCCACGGCTTCTTGCACGTAGTTTTCGCCGAAAAAGCGTTGGCCGGCGTCAAATGCTTCGCGCACCGTTACGGCCGGAAACGTTTTGCTCACTGCCAGCAGGGTGACACTCTCAGGTGCGCGCCCAACTTGAGAGCAAGCCCGTTGAATCCGGTCTCTCACGAGTTGTAGGTTGTTTGCGATCGTCGCCATAATGGGTCTGTTACGACAGGTCAGTCACGCACATCATCCATGGATATCACCCAACTGCTCGCCTTCTCGGTCAAAAACAAGGCTTCTGACCTGCACTTGTCGGCTGGGCTGCCGCCCATGATCCGGGTGCATGGCGACGTGCGTCGCATCAACGTGGACGCGCTGGACCACAAGCAGGTCCACGACATGGTGTACGACATCATGAACGACTCCCAGCGCAAGCAGTACGAAGAGACGCTGGAGGTCGACTTCTCGTTCGAGATCCAGGGCCTGGCGCGCTTTCGGGTCAACGCCTTCAACCAGAACCGGGGTTCGGGCGCGGTGTTCCGCACCATCCCGTCCAAGATCCTGACTCTGGAGCAGCTGAACGCGCCCAAGGTGTTCCAAGACCTGGCGCTCAAGCCGCGCGGCTTGGTGCTGGTGACAGGCCCCACCGGTTCGGGCAAGTCGACCACCCTGGCGGCCATGGTCAACCACCTCAATGAAACCGAGTACGGCCACATCCTGACGGTCGAAGACCCGATTGAATTTGTGCACGACTCGAAAAAGTGCCTGATCAACCAGCGCGAAGTTGGCCCGCACACCATGAGCTTTTCCAACGCGCTGCGCTCGGCTTTGCGTGAAGACCCCGACGCCATCCTCGTTGGCGAAATGCGCGATCTTGAGACCATCCGCCTGGCGCTCACCGCCGCAGAAACCGGCCACTTGGTGTTTGGCACGCTGCACACCTCGAGCGCCGCCAAGACCATCGACCGCGTGGTCGACGTCTTCCCCGCGGCTGAAAAAGACATGGTCCGCGCCATGATGTCTGAATCGCTGCAGGCCGTGATCTCGCAAACGCTGTGCAAGACCAAAGACGGCCAGGGCCGCGTGGCTGCGCACGAGATCATGATCGGCACGCCGGCGATTCGCAACCTGATCCGCGAGAACAAGATCGCGCAGATGTACTCGTCGATCCAGACGGGCAACAGCTTGGGCATGCAGACGCTGGACCAGAACCTCACCGACCTGGTGCGTCGCAACGTGATCTCTCCCGCCGAGGCCCGTGCCAAGGCCAAGATCCCCGAGAACTTCCCGGGCTGACCGATGAAGCGCTTGTTGGACCGCTTTGTCTTGGGCACCTCATCGAGCCGCGCCAGCGAGCCCGTGCAGGCCGACGACGAAGGCTACTTCGCCACGCAGTTCCTGGAGCCACCACCCGAGGATGTGCGCGTGCACTCGGCCTGGACAGCGCGTGCTTTGGCCGTGGGTGCGCATGCGCTCGACCCAGAGCAAGGCCTGGCGTTGTTGAGCAAGGCCTGGGGCAGCGACGCGCTCATGGCCAGCCTGCCCCCTGAAGATTTGCGCAAGCTGCTGGGGCACATGGAGTTCGTCACCGTGCCGCCGGGGCGTGAACTGATCGCCCAAGACGAAAAGGGCGACTACGCCATGATCGTGCTCGAAGGCCTGGCCGCGGTTGACCGCGTGCAGCCCACGGGCGCCCGTGCCCGGCTGGCCGAAGCCCGCGAAGGCGACGTGTTGGGCGAGATGTCGCTGCTCGACGCGGGCGCACGTTTTGCGTCTTGCATCACCCTGAGCCGCTGCTCGCTGGCTGTGCTGACCAACCAAGCCCTGGACGAGCTCGCCATCGAAGAACCCCGGCTGGGCATGGCCCTGATGACCTCCTTGGCGCGGCGCTTGTCGCTGCGCATGCGCCAACTCAGTGCCCGCTTGGGTGCTTTGCTCACCGCGGGCTGAGGCCTTGGCCTGCGCTCCCTGAACCCTCCACCACGAAACACCAGGCAGGACCCCCACCATGGAACGCGACCAGGCCTCCAAATTCATCAACGACCTGCTGCGCCTCATGGTGACCCGCGGGGGGTCTGACCTCTTCCTCACGGCCGAATTCCCGCCGGCCATCAAGGTCGACGGCAAGGTGACCAAGGTGTCGCCCCAGCCCTTGACGGCCCAGCACACCGTCTCGCTGGCGCGCGCCATCATGAACGACAAGCAGGCCGCCGAGTTCGAGCGCACCAAGGAGTGCAACTTCGCCATCGCGCCCGGTGGGGTGGGGCGCTTTCGGGTCAATGCCTTCATCCAGCAAGGCAATGTGGGCCTGGTGCTGCGCGTGATCCCGCAAATTCTGCCCACCATCGACACCATGGGCCTGCCCCACATCCTCAAAGAGGTGGTGATGATCAAGCGGGGCTTGGTGATTTTGGTGGGCGCCACGGGCTCGGGCAAGTCGACCACGCTGGCCGCCTTGGTGGACCACCGCAACGAGCAGTCATACGGCCACATCATCACCCTCGAAGACCCGGTCGAGTTCGTGCACCCGCACAAGAACTGCATCGTCACGCAGCGCGAAATTGGCATCGACACCGATGGCTGGGAGATGGCGCTCAAGAACACGCTGCGCCAGGCGCCCGACGTGATCCTGATGGGCGAAATCCGCGACCGTGAAACCATGGAGCACGCCGTGCAGTTCGCCGAAACCGGCCACCTGTGCATGGCCACGCTGCACGCCAACAGCGCCAACCAGGCGCTGGACCGCATCATCAACTTCTTCCCTGAAGAGCGCCGCACGCAGCTCTTGATGGACCTCTCGCTCAACCTCAAGGGCCTGATCTCGCAGCGGTTGTTGCCACGCCAAGAGGGCAAGGGCCGTGTGGCCGCCGTCGAGATTTTGCTCAACACACCTTTGATCTCTGACCTGATCTTCAAGGGCGAGGTCGGCGAGATCAAAGAGATCATGAAGAAGTCGCGTGAGCTGGGCATGCAGACCTTCGACCAGGCGCTCTACGACCTGTACGAAGGCAACGACATCACCTACGAAGACGCGCTGCGCAATGCCGACTCGGTCAACGACCTGCGTCTGCAAATCAAGCTCAACAGCCAGCGCGCCCGCAACCAAGATTTGTCAGCAGGCACCGAACACTTGCGCATCGTTTGAACCATGACCGCTGCTGAAAAGACTTACGAGCCCACGCCCGCCCAACACGTCGCCTTCATCGGCCTGGGCACCATGGGCGCCCCCATGGCCCTGCACCTGCTGCGCGCCGGCCACCACGTGACCGTCTACAACCGCACGCTGGCCAAGGCGCAAGCCTGGGTGGCAGAGCATGGCGGTGAGCTGGCGCTCACGCCCAAAGAGGCGGCGCACGGCGCACAAATCGTCATCACGTGCGTGGGCAACGACGACGACCTGCGCGAGGTCACCGCGGGCCCGCAGGGCGCCTTCCATTCGATGTTGCCGGGCAGCGTCTTGGTCGACCACACCACGACCTCGGCCGAGGTGGCGCGAGAGCTGGCGCTGACGGCCGGTGCGGCGGGCATGTGCTTCATTGACGCGCCGGTGTCGGGTGGCAACCTGGGGGCCATCAACGGCGTGCTCACCGTCATGTGCGGCGGCGATCCTGAGGCGTTTGAATACGTTCAGCCCGTGATCGCAGCCTACTCACGCGCGGTCACGCGCCTGGGCGACAGCGGTGCGGGGCAGTTGGCCAAGATGGTCAACCAGATCTGTGTGGGCGGTGTGTTGCAAGGCCTGGCCGAAGCCTTGGCCTTTGGCCAGCGCGCGGGGCTCGACATGCACGCCGTGCTGGGCATCATCTCGCAAGGGGCGGCCAGCAGTTGGCAGATGGTCAACCGAGGTCACACCATGGTCGACGGCCAGTTCGACTTTGGTTTTGCCGTCGATTGGATGCGCAAAGACCTGGGGCTGGTGATGGACGAGGCCCAGCGCGTGGGCGCTGCCTTGCCCGTCACCACCTTGATCGACCAGTTCTATGCCGAGGTGCAGGCCCAAGGCGGTGGCCGCTGGGACACCTCCAGCCTCATCCAGCGTTTGCGCTGATCCAGGCCGGGGGGTGCCCAGCTGCGATCACAGCGAGTTGCTGGACGCGGGGTAAGCCGGCGGGCGGGGCAGCTTGCCGGCCAGTTCGTCCTCGCTGATCACCTTGAACACCTTGACCACGCGGCGCACGCCTTTGATCGTGGACGTCAGCTCGGCGGCGCGGTTGGCTTCGCGCTCGGTCACCATGCCCAACAGGAAGACCTCACCGCGCTCGACCACCACCGTGAATGCGTTGGCCATCAGGTCGCGCGCGTCCACCAAGGTCGCCTTGACCTTGCCGGCCAGCAGCACATCGCTGGCGCGTGAGGACAGTGAGCTTGTCAGGCTCACCGCCAATTCGTTGACCACGCCTTGTGCGTTTTCAGTGCGGGCAACAGCCTGCTCGACCGCCACCTTGTCGGCTTCGTTGGGCACTTCTCCGGTCAGCAAGATCAAGCGGTTGTAGGCATTGACATTGACGTGTCCACGGTCACCCAAGGTGTCTCGCACTCGGCTGTTGGCCTTGATCTCCAGACCTTGGTCTTCCAGTTGGGTGCCCGAGGTTCGGCGGTCGGTGGCGACAAAGGCGCCACCCACTGCCCCGCCCAGCACCAGCGGCACGCACCCGGCCAGGGTGGCGGCGGCCAGCAGGCCCACGGTGCAGCGCACGGCGGTTTGTTTCAAGGTCAAACGCGAGGTCAGACGGGTCATCAGGAGTCTCCAAGCAGGTGGGTGTCCACGGCAGCGCACAGGCCATGCAAGGCCAGCCAGCCAATGGCAAACAGGGTTTCGGCGCGTGTGCCGGGCAGCGGCACCCACACATCGGTGTCACGCAGCATGGGGCCCAAGGTACGGGCGGCTTCGCCGGTGAAGGCGATCAAGGTGAGGTCTTGTTCGCGCGCCGCTTGTGTGGCGGCCAGCAGCTCGGTGTCGTCGCGTTCCAGCGAAAACGCCAGCCAGATGTCGCCTGGTTGGCCCAAGGCGCGCACCTGCTGCGTCAAAGAAGGTTGTTCGCCGCTTTGTGGCGGTGTCAAGGCCAGCGCGGCCAGGGGAGGGCGTTCTCGACCTGAGCCTTGCACCAGCAAGGTGGCGGCGTGGCGCGCCAGCCAGGCGGCTTCGGCTTCGCCAGCGCACAGCACCTTCCCACCCGAGGTGATGGTGTGCATGATGGCCTGCGCCGCGTAGTTCAACTGCTGCGCCAGGCGCTCTGAAGACTGGTAGAGCCAGTCGGCAGTCTCCAGCAAGGGTTGCTGCAGGTAGGCCTGCTGAAATGAGGTATCCGGCATGTCGCGGATGATATGTCAGGGTCAGCCCTGATCCCGCAGGCGCGGGTTACGAAGCGTCAAAGGCAGCGGGCAGCCACTGCAGGGCGTCGCCGTCGATGGCGACCACGTCAAACCGGCAGGGCGGCCATTCGCGCAAGGTCATGAGGTAGCTTTGCGCGCCCAAAATGCATTTGCGCTGCTTGCCGCGACTCACGCTGGCCGCCGCGCCGCCGTGATCGGCCGTGCTGCGCCAGCGCACTTCCACGAACACCAGCGTGCCATCGCGGTCGCGCATGATCAGGTCCACTTCGGCGCCGCGGGCGCTGGGGCCGCGCGCCAGCCGATAATTGCGCTCAACCAGCGTCAGACCTTGCCCCAGCAGGTGCTGCAAGGCGCGCTCCTCAGCCTCATCTCCCAGGGATTTTGTCGTGACCTTTGATGCCAACATGCTGCTCCAGGCGGCCCAACAGGT
>CANCFV010000100.1 GCA_947377275.1 Burkholderiales bacterium
GGGTGATGATCGCCAAGGCCTTGTCGCACGAGCCCCGCATCCTCTTTCTGGACGAGCCCACCGCCGGCGTGGACGTGAACCTGCGCCGCGACATGTGGGCGCTGGTGCGGCGCCTGCAGCAGTCGGGCGTGACCATCATCTTGACGACGCACTACATTGAAGAAGCACAAGAGATGGCCGACCGCATTGGCGTCATCAACAAGGGGCAGTTGCTCTTGCTGCAAGGCAAAGACGAGTTGATGCGCAAGCTGGGCAAGAAGCAGTTGAGCTTGACCTTGCCGCAGGTGCTGGCCGCCTTGCCCGCGAGCCTGTCCACCCTGGGGCTGAGCCTGGATGGCGATGGCTTGAAGCTGCGCTACCAATACGACACGGTCGATGAGCACATGGACGTGACCGGGCAGCTCAAAGCCGTGAACGATGCGGGCATCCGCTTCACCGACATCCAGACCACCCAGAGTTCGCTGGAAGACATCTTCGTTGACCTGGTTGAGGCGAACACATGAGCATGAACTTGAACGCCATCCGCGCCATTTATGGCTTTGAGATGTCGCGCACGCGGCGCACCTTGATGCAAAGCGTCTTGTCGCCGGTCATCTCGACGTCGCTGTATTTCGTGGTGTTTGGTGCGGCCATTGGCTCGCGCATCCAGGAGGTCGACGGCGTGCCTTATGGCGCCTTCATCGTGCCGGGCTTGATCATGCTGTCGCTGCTGACGCAGAGCATCTCGAACGCCTCGTTCGGCATCTACTTTCCTAAGTTCGCGGGCACCATTTATGAGTTGCTCTCGGCCCCGGTGTCGCCCACCGAAATTGTTCTGAGCTATGTGGGCGCGGCGGCCAGCAAGTCCATTGTGCTGGGGTTGATCATCTTGGCCACTGCGGGTCTGTTCGTGCCCATACAGATCGCGCACCCGGTGTGGATGCTGGTGTTTCTGGTCTTGACCTCGGTGACCTTCAGCCTGGTGGGTTTCATCATCGGGCTGTGGGCCGACAATTTTGAGAAGCTGCAGGTGGTGCCGCTTTTGATCATCACGCCGCTGACGTTTTTGGGCGGCAGTTTTTACTCGATCAAGATGCTGCCGCCGGTGTGGCAAACCGTGTCACTTTTCAACCCGGTGGTGTACTTGGTGAGCGGCTTTCGGTGGTGCTTTTTGGGCCAGGCCGATGTGGACGTGGCCACCAGTTTGGGCATGACGCTGCTGTTCACCGTGGCGGCCTTGGGCGTGGTGGGCTGGATCTTCAAAACGGGCTACCGGCTCAAGCGTTGATCACAGGCTATCAAAGCTGGTCGATCTGTTCGAGCAGCTCGGCGGCTTTGGCTTGAATGGCGTCCACGTCTTCAGGCTTCATCTTGCGCAGGGTTTGGTAGACCATGCCGATGCGCGGGTTGCCGGCCAGCTTGTCGGTGTGGCGCAGATGGAAGTCCCAGTACAGCGCGTTGAAGGGGCAGGCGCGCTCGCCCAGCCGCTCTTTCTTTTGATAGTGGCAGCCTTTGCAGTGGTCGCCCATGCGGTCGATGTAGGCCGCGCTCGACACATAGGGCTTGGTGGCCAGCAGGCCGCCATCGGCGAACTGGCTCATGCCCACGGTGTTGGGCAGCTCGACCCACTCGAACGCGTCGATGTAGACGCCCAGGTACCAGCGGTGCACCTCTTGTGGGTTGACGCCCGCCAGCAGCGCGAAGTTGCCGATCACCATGAGCCGCTGGATGTGGTGCGCGTAGGCATGGTCCAGCGACTGGCCAATGGCTTGCGCCATGCACGCCATGCGCGTCTGGCCTGACCAGAACCAAGCGGGCAAGGGCAGGGTGTGGCCTAGGGCGTTGTGCTGGTCGTAGCCGGGCATGTGCGCCCAATAGACGCCGCGAACGTATTCGCGCCAACCCAGAATCTGGCGGATGAAGCCTTCTGCTGCGGGCAGCGAGACTTGTCCTTCTTGCCATGCAAGCTCGGCGCGACGCACCACCTCCAGCGGCGACAGCATTTTCACGTTCAGGGCAAACGACAGCAGCGAGTGGAAGAGGCGCCAGCCCTTGTGGGTCAGGGCGTCTTGAAAGTCGCCAAAGTGAGGCAGGGCTTGGGTGACGAAGGCCTCCAGGTGTTGCAAGGCTTCGGCACGGTTCAAAGGCCAGGCCAATTGGTCTGCCTGCGTCTTGCCAAAGCTGCGAACGCCACTGGCCACGATGGTGTCCCACAGGGCGCTGTGGTCGTGCGGGGTGCGCCAATCGGTGGGCTCTGCCGGCGTGCCTGGCCAGGGCTTGCGGTTGTCGTGGTCGAAGTTCCATTGGCCGCCGGCCGGTGCTGGTTTGGGTTCGCTCTTGGCCTTTCCCTTGGCATCAGGCTCGGTGCTCATCAGCACACTGTGCTTGTGCCGCATGTGCCGGTAGAAGTGCTCCATGAGCCACTGCGTGCGCTTGGCGAACAAGGCGGCCGCCTCATCGCGTTCGGTCAAGAAATGCGCGCTGCTGACCATGGCGCAGCTTAGGGCGGCGCTGCCACCGAGCGCCGCGGCTCGGCGTGTCTCGCACCAGGCGCTCAGCTGGGCGTCAAGGCGCCACTCGTCGGGCGCTTGGTATTCAAAGGCGCTGGCTTGGTAGTGGGCCACCAGCGCGTCGAGGTTGTCGGTCAGAGACTGGCGGTTGTGCCTGGAGTCGATGGCCACGTAGCGCACGCGGTGCCCGGCTTCGCGCAGGTGGCGCGCCAGATCGCGCATGGCCGCAAAGATGGCCAGGATTTTCTGCGCATGGTGCAGTACGTAGTCGGTCTCTTGCCGCATCTCCATGAGCACGTAGACCACGTCCGGCCTGACCTCGTCAAACCATGGGTGACAGGGGTTGAGTTGGTCGCCGAGGATGAGGCGCAGCGTGAGGCCTTGATCAACCGTGCTCATGCGGTGCCCCACAGGCGTCGGTAGCTGGCATCACGGTCGTGGTCCTGCGTTTGCTTGTCGAGGTTGAAGCGGCGCCCACCGCGCGGATCGGTGCCGCGGCCGCTGATGTAGAGCCAGTTGCCTTGGTTGCTGTACACGTCAAAGTCGATCAATTGGTGTTCAAACCAGGCCGCGCCGGCTCGCCAATCGCCACCCAGGTCGTGCAGCAGGTGGCTGGCCACGATCTGGCGCATGCGGTTGGACAGGTAGCCGGTGCAGGCCAACTCGCGCATGCCGGCGTCCACCAAAGGCTGCCCTGTGCGGCCTTCGCACCAAAAGGCAAAGCCCTTTGGCTTGTGACCTGGTTGCGGCGCGTGGGTTTGCAGGGTTCGGGCCAATCCGAGCGGGCGGTACAACTTGCGTCCATGCTGCAGGTGCAGGAAGCGAAAGTGGTCTCGCCACAGCAACTCGAACCAAAGCCAGTAGCTGCCATCGCTGGCGCCGTCGCGCGCTTCGCAGGCTTGCAGCGCTTGGTAAATCACGCGGGGCGAGAGGGCGCCGGTGGCCAGCCAGGGCGACCACTTGCTGGAGTAGTCCGTGCCACTCAAGCCATTGCGAGTGGCTTTGTAGCTGTGCGCCAGCCCGCGTTCGAAGTAGCGCTGGACATGGGCCAGTGCCGCGTCTTCACCACCCCGCCAGGCGGCTTGGGTGTAGGGGAAAGACGATCTGGTGTCGCTGGCTTCGTCGTCACTGGCCAGCGGTGCAGGGGGTGTATGGGTGGCAGTCAGTGCCGCTTGGAGTCTGTCCAACTCTGCGGGGGCAGGCAAGGGCGGCAGGGTGGTTGGCGCAGGCTGAGGCGCTCGGGGTTTGACGTGTGCCCGCTCAATCGTTTGCCTGAAGGTCGTGAACACTTCGGGCATGTCGGCCACATCAAAGGGCAGGTCATCGGGCGCCAGCAGGCTCGATTGCCAAACGGTGTTGAGCTGTAAGCCAGAATTTCGCAAGGCGTCGACCTCGTCTTGCTCATAGGGGGCTGCGATGTCTTCGCACCAGATGTGCGTGGCCTTGATCTGCCGGGCGATCAGGGGCAGCGCGCTGCTGACTGGGCCGCGCACCTCGATCAGGTCGCTGCCCAGGGCGCGCAGGCATGTGCGCAAGGCTTGCAAGGTGTCTTGCAAAAAGCGTTGGCGATGCTTGCCCACACGCAGGCATCCCCAGTCGGTCGGCTCGTTGGCGTCAGCGGGGTGGCAGTACACAGGCAGCAGCTGGCCTGCATGGGCGCAGGCTTGCAACAAGGCCAGGTTGTCGCCCAAGCGCAGGTCGTTGCGGAACCAATAGATCGCGATGGCCGCCTTGGGTTGCGCGCTCATGCAGATGCCTTCTTGTTGCCGCGGCATCGGTCAGAGCAGTACTTGACCTCGTCCCACACCTTCTCCCATTTTTTGCGCCAAGTGAAGGGCAGCCCGCACGATGCGCAGGCTTTGGTGGGCAGATCGGCTTTTTTGCGCATGCGCATTCAAAACTCCAAGGTCATCTGGTCGTCGGTGGGGCTGCTGGTCATGGTGTGTGGCGCGGCCTTGCCTGGGGCGGTGCGAGCGCTTTTGCGCGGCTTGCCGGTCGGCCGTTTGCGCGAGCCGTGTTTGTCAACGATGCGGGCTTTGCCGGCCTTCACATCGGGCTGGGCACGCAGGCTGTGCAGGCGAGTTTTGGCCTCGCGGGTGGCCACGTCCAGGTCCACCAAGGGCATGGGGATGTCGATGCCCACTTGCACGCCGCAATGCGCTTGCACCTCGGGCGGCATGCGCCAGGGCTCGAACAGCCAGGTGTCGGGCACGCGGCGCATGGCTGGCAGCCAGCGGCGAACGAAGTGGCCCTTGGAGTCGTGGTCTTTGGCCTGTTTGATCGGGTTGTAGACCCGCGTGGTGTTGATGCCCGTGGTGCCCGATTGCATCTGCAACTGGCTCCAGTGGATGCCCGGCTCGTAGTCCAGAAACTGCCTCGCCAGCCACAGGCCCACGGGGCGCCAATGCAGCCACAGCGGGTAGGCCGCCACCGACACCAGCATGGCGCGCATGCGGAAGTTCAGCCAGCCGGTTTCACGCAGCATCACCACGCAGGCGTCCACCATGGGCCAGCCGGTGCGGGCGTTGATCAGGGCATCCAGATGCGCCGGGTTGAAGTCGCCTTCGCGCAGGCCGTCGTAGCCAGGGTGCAGGTTGCGCCACTCCAGCTCGGGTTCGCTCTCGAGCTTTTGGATGAAGTGGCAGTGCCAATGCAGGCGGCTGATGAAGTTGCTCAGGCCTGCGCGCTGGCGGGTGGCCTCCTCAGGCAGCGCTGCCAAGCGCCGGTCGGTGGCTTGCACCACCTCACGCATGCTCAGGCAACCATAAGCCAGGTAGGGCGACAGACGCGAACAAGCGGTGGGCGCTGACAAGGGCGACGAGATGCCACCACGGTACTGCGCGCAGCGCTCGGTGATGAACTCGCTGAGCACGGCCAAGGCCTCGCGGCGTCCACCGACTTGGCGCCGGCTGGGGTTGTGTGGGTCTTTGCAGATGTGGTCGGCTACCGGCCAGGCCTGGTCCGCCCAAGGGGCAGGTTGGCAGTGCAGCTCGGGCACGGGCAGGGCATCCAGCGCCATGTGGGCTTCCCAATGCGCCTGCCAGTGGTTGCGACTGCGCAGACGGCGTACCACCCCGAACTGCGCAAATTCTTGCCAATGCACGCCGTTTGATTGGCACCAGAAACCCACGGCCTTGTCGCGCTGAAAGCTGGGGTCGTTGCCCGTTTCTTCATGGGCAAACAGTGCCGTGAAGGGCGCAGCTTCAAACAGGTCTTGCAAGACTTGGGTGAGCTCACCCACCCTCACATGCAATTGCCCACCTCGCTTGCGCAAGGCCTTGTCCACGTCTTGAAGCGCTTCCAGCACAAAGGCGAGGTGTTGGGCCGCGGCATCGTCGTGCTGCCACAGCGATGGCTCGACCACGTACAGGCACAGCACAGGGCCGCGCTCGGCCGCGGCCGTCAGAGAGGCGTGGTCGTGAAGGCGCAGGTCGCGCTTGAACCAAACGACGCTGTAGGACATGCGGCGAGTATCCCCATCGCGCAGCAACCAGAGTGCCGGTGTCACAAGGCACTTCGGCGTCAAAAGTGAGACATGGGGCCGCACCCTGCGCCAAGCCCAGCCGTCAGCAGCCACTACACTTCGCACCCGAGCCCAGGTCTGAGAACTCCCCAGCGATGTCCCAACAAACGATCGATTTCAGCCCGCCACTGCCGTCTGATGGCGGCGAGTCCCTGACGCTGTCGCACTATGCCGAGCGCGCCTACCTGGAATACGCCCTGAGCGTGGTCAAGGGCCGTGCCTTGCCAGATGTGTGCGACGGCCAAAAGCCCGTGCAGCGCCGCATCTTGTATGCGATGGACCGCATGGGCTTGAGCTTTGCCGGCAACAGCGGCCCCAAGCCCGTCAAGAGCGCCCGCGTGGTGGGCGATGTGCTGGGCCGCTACCACCCGCACGGCGACACGGCGGCGTATGACGCGATGGTGCGCATGGCGCAAGACTTTGCCCTGCGCTACCCCTTGATCGACGGCCAGGGCAACTTCGGTTCGCGCGACGGCGACGGCGCTGCGGCCATGCGATACACCGAAGCCCGCTTGGCGCCGATTGCCCGCCTGTTGCTCGATGAAATCGACATGGGCACGGTGGATTTCATCCCCAATTACGACGGCTCAACCGAAGAGCCCAAGCAGTTGCCCGCGCGCTTGCCCTTTGTGCTGCTCAACGGCGCCAGCGGCATCGCCGTGGGCTTGGCCACCGAGATCCCCAGCCACAACCTGCGCGAGGTGGCGGCGGCCACTGTGGCCCTGATCAAGAACGACAAGCTCTCAGACGACGAACTGCACGAGCTCATCCAAGGCCCGGACTTCCCGGGTGGCGGGCAGATCATCTCCAGCCCGACCGACATCCGCGAGGCCTACCGCACCGGCCGTGGCAGCCTGAAGGTGCGTGCACGCTGGAAGATCGAAGACCTGGCCCGCGGCCAGTGGCAGTTGGTGGTGACCGAGTTGCCGCATGGCACCAGCTCGCAAAAGGTGCTCGAAGAGATCGAGGAGCTCACCAACCCCAAGATCAAAGCGGGCAAGAAGGCGCTCACCACCGACCAAACCAACCTGAAAACCTCGGTGCTGGCGGTGCTGGACGCCGTGCGCGACGAGTCGAGCAAAGACGCCGCGGTGCGTTTGGTGTTCGAGCCCAAGAGCCGCGCGATCGACCAGCAAGAGTTGATCACCACCTTGCTGGCCCACACCAGCTTGGAGACCTCGTCGTCCATCAACATGACGATGGTCGGCTTTGACGGCAAGCCCACCCTCAAGAGCCTGCGCCAGGTCTTGACCGAGTGGATTGGCTTTCGCATGGGCACGGTCACGCGCCGCACCGAGCATCGCTTGGGCAAGGTGAAAGACCGCATCCACATCTTGGAAGGCCGCCAGCTGGTCTTGCTCAACATCGACGAGGTGATCCGCATCATCCGCGAGAGCGACGAGCCCAAGGCCGCACTGATCGAGGCCTTCAAGCTCAGCGAGCGCCAAGCCGACGACATCCTCGACATCCGCCTGCGTCAACTGGCCAGGTTGGAGGCCATCAAGATCGAGCAAGAGCTGGCCGAGCTGCGGACCGAGCAGGCCAAGCTGGAAGACATCTTGAACAACCCCGCTGTGCTCAAGCGCACCGTGGTCAAAGAGATCGAGCAAGACGCCAAGCAGTTTGGTGACGAGCGCCGCACCCTGATCCAGGCCGAAAAGCGCGCCGTGCTCGAAGTGCGTGTGGTTGACGAGCCCGTGACCGTGGTCATCAGCGAAAAGGGTTGGGTGCGTGCGCGCACCGGCCATGGCCACGACCCGGCGGGCTTTGCTTTCAAGGCGGGCGATGGCCTGTATGGCACCTTTGAGTGCCGCACCGTTGACCCGCTCATCGTGATTGGCACCAATGGGCGCGTCTACAGCGTGGCCGTGAGCACGCTGCCAGGCGCGCGTGGCGATGGCGCGCCCATCACCACCATGATCGAGCTGGAGTCGGGCACGCAGCCTCAGCATTACCTGGCCGGTTCGGCCGATCAGGTCTTGCTTCTGGCCAACTCAGGCGGCTTTGGTTTGCTGGCCAAGCTGGGCGATTTGGTCACGCGCCAAAAGGGCGGCAAGGGCTTTTTGAGCCTGGACGAGGGCGACACCATCTTGCCGCCAGTGAACGTCAAGCCCTCGCACACCCACGTGGCTTGCCTGTCGCAAGACGGCCGCATGCTGGTGTTCGCGCTGGACGAACTCAAACTGCAGGCCAACGGTGGCCGCGGGCTGACGCTGATGGACGTGGACCCGAAGAAGGAGCCGCTGGTGTCGGTGGCCAGCGTGGCGGGCGGCGTGCGCGTGATTGGCACCACCCGTGGCGCCAAGCCCAAAGAAGAAGACGTGCGCAACTCGGCCTACCTGGCGCACATCGGCAAGCGGGCCCGCAAGGGCAAGGCGGTTGACGCCTTCCAGAAGGTCTTCAAAGTGTTGGCTCTTTGACGCAGCATCACCCCGAGCTTGAGGGTGGGGCGTGCCCACCGGGGCCGGTGGCGACACATGCCTTGGTATAAACATGGCACTTAAAAAAACCTCAGGGACTTTAACGATGCGAAACACCCATGCCATTGCCGCCACACTCGCGGCTGCCGCCGCCTTCCTGGCCAGCGCACCTGCTCATGCAGAGGCAACATTCAACTGGGGCCTGTCTGCCGAAGAGAACACCACCGGCGTGCGCAATTACGTCGGGCCAAGCGAGCTCTCGCCATTCACCACGGGCGGTACACAAACCCTCACTTCGGGCAACGTGCAGGCTTCGGTCAATGCCTGGGCCGACCCCACGACCGGCTTGTTCAAGTCTTCGACCTCCGTGCGTCTGGATGGCGCCAGCGCGCCGATCAACATCGCCGATTCGTACGCTCGCCTGGACATTTACGACACGGTGCGTGTGGCAGGTCCTGGCGCCACGGCCAACCTGACCATCACGCTGGATTACGACACGGTCTTCAAAGGCCTGGGTTTTGCCCCGTTCCAGCGTTACAACGAGATCGACCATTTCATGCAGGCCGACTCCTCACGCCTGGTGATGGCCAGCTACCTCGTGCCCAACCCAGCTTTCGACCCAGCCGCCCAGTGCACCGGCAGTGGCGAGTTGTACAGCTGCCCCAACGAAGCCATTCCCTTTTTCAAGGTGGATGATGCTGCGGGCAAAGACCTCTTCCGCGAGTGGTCCCTGGGCGGCCCCAATGGCGTGTACGGCAATGGCGATGTCAATGATGGCCGCTACACAGGCCAGGTCACGCTGTCGATGGTGGTGCCCACCAACGTCGACATTGACCTGAACTTCCAGCTCTACAACGGCACGCGTTGCTTCCACATGGCCACGTGCGACGTCAGCACCGACGCCAGCCACTCGGACTACCTGGGCATCCAGCTTGACCAGGGCTACAGCTTCACGTCGGCCAGCGGTTACCAATATCTGGGCTTGCCTTCTGCGGTGCCTGAGCCGTCAACCTTTTTGTTGATGGCGGTTGGTTTGCTTGGTATGGGCGCGGTGGCGCGTCGTCGCTCGGCTTGATTTTCAGCGCCGCATTGGCGATGAAACGGTGCGGGCTCAGACCCGCACCACGGTGACCGAGCAATCGGCCTCGGCCACCACCTGAGCACTGACGCTGCCGAGATAGCGTCGCAAGGCCGAGTTGCCGCGCGCACCCATCACGATGTGATCCACCTGGTTCTTGCTCGCGAAGTCGACGATGGCGTGGGCCGTGTCGGGCGCTTCCAGCACATGGAAAGTCAGCCGGTGTTCATCGAGCTGCAGCTGCTGTTGAAGTGGCCGTGCCCAATGCTTGATGGCGATGAGCTGCTGCACGTGCAGGCTGTTGCCTTGCGCATCGGTGAGCGTGTCCATGCCGATGCGGTTGGTCTTCATGATGCTGACGCAAGCCAGGCGCGCGCCCGGTTCGATCTGCATGATGCGGCGCACCGTGGCCAGCAGTTTTTTATCAAGGTCTGGGGTGCTGTTCTTCACCCCGATGGCCACCATGATGATGGGCGTGCGCTCGATGACCTCGCTGGCTGCCGCATCCATTTTGGGTTCAGCGCCCACGGCCTTGAACCAACGCTTGAAGGTGGTCAGCGTGCCTTGGGTGCCCAGGCGGTCGGCCCGGCCTGTCAATGGGATTTGTTCAGGGTGCAGCAAGTCCAGCGCGAGCTGCGCAGCGCTTTGGTGCCGCTTGGCCGGGTCCACTTCCAGGCACCGCAGGATGACCTCTTGCAGCCACGGCGGCGTGTCGGGGCGGTGCACCCGCGGTGGGATCGGGTCGGTGTAAAGGCGCTTGCGCAAGCCGCTCACTGAGCTGGGCTGGCCAAACGGGCGCTCGCCCGTGGTGAAGTGGTAGAGTATCACGCCGAGCGCGAACAGGTCGCTGCGCGGGTCGTTGCGCACGAACTGCACTTGCTCGGGCGAGATGTAAGGGCCGGTGCCCATCGGCAGCGAAAACTCTTCTTCCAGCAGGTCCGGCAGGTGCTCGTGGCGCGAGAGGCCGAAGTCCACCAGCACGGCCTCGCCTGAGGGACGCATCATGATGTTGCTGGGCTTGACGTCGAGGTGCACCAGGTTTTGCTTGTGCAGCTCGTGCAGGGCAAAGGCCACCTGGTGCCCGATCTGGGCCACCTGGTCGAAGGGCAGGGGAGCTTCTTCCAGCAGCGGGCGCAGCGTATCGCCTTCGATGTGCTCCATCACGATGTAGGGCTGGCGCGTGAAGTCGCCCTTGGCCACAAAGCGGGGCACGTGTGGGCCCTTGAGCATCGGCATCACCATTTGCTCGACTTCGAAGCCCACGATCGTGGCGGGATCTTCGCCGCCCTTGATGCGGGGGATCTTCATGATCAGCGGCACGTCGCTGCTGCCGTCGGCCGGAACCACATCCCACAGGGTGGCCATGCCACCTTGGTGCAGCTTGGCCTTGAGGATGTAGCCATCAACGCGCATGCCCTCGTGCAGCCGCAAGGCGGGGCCGGCTTGGGCGGGGTCTGACGAAACCTCAGGTGCCATGGATCAACCTCTCAGCCAATGCGTTGGGCAGGCCGGCCTCGCGCACACGCTGCGCAGCCGTTTCATGGTCGTAGGGTACCCGGTGGAAAGTGAGCGTGCTTGTGTCTGTGTCAAAGATCGCGTAGCAAGCGGCTGGGTTGCCGTCACGCGGTTGGCCCACCGAGCCGGGAATGGCCAGCCAGCGCCGTGCTGGTGACAGGCTGATGGGCACATTGGTCACGGGCGAGAAGTCGCCCGACTTCCCGGTGTTCGAGAGGTGGTACAGACACGGCTGGTGCATGTGCCCGCAAAACACGAACTGGTGTGAGCTGGCAAACAGGCTGCGGGCGGCTTCCATGCGGCCTTGCACATATTCCCAGTGAGCCGGGTCGTGCACATTGGCGTGAGCCACCAGGCAAGGGCCGATCTCGGCGGTCAAGGGCAGGGCGGTGATCCACGCACGTTGCTCGTCGCTCAACTGGGCCAAGGTCCACGCCAGGGAGGGCATCACGTGGCTGGCCATCTGGCTGGTGGTGTTGGGGTTGAGTGCGTCGTCGTGGTTGCCACGCACCACCACCGCGCCTTCGCGCTGGCGTTGCCGCACAAACTCCAGCGTCCAGACGGGGTCTGCGCCGTAATCGATGTAATCGCCCAGCAGCACGGCCTTGTCAAAGCCTTGCTCTTGCGCATGCGCCCACACGGCTTCGGTCGCTTGGCGGTTGGCGTGCAGATCAGAGAGCAGGGCGAGCTTCATGGGGGCTTTCGGACAAAGGCCCCGCAGTCTATCCACCGCAGGGCCCTTTGCCAGCCCGGATCAGCCCGGGGTGCGCCGTTCGTTGGCGCAGGTGCTGCGCGCCATCAATGCGGCAGCAGCAAGGGCTTGGCCTGGCGGCGCAGGTCCACGGCGTCAGACATATGCACGCGTTTTTGTCCATCGAGGCGGAAAACCTGCACGGCGTCAGACACCACCTTGGCGCGCGCCGCCAGCGACATCGACGCTGCCGCGATTTCTTCCACCGCTGCGGCGTTTTGCTGCGTGATGCCATCCAGGTGCGACACGGCCTGGTTGATTTGCGAAATGCCCGTGAGTTGCTCACTGACGCCGTGGCTGATGGCGTCAACCAGCAAACCAACCTTGTCAACGGCGCCCAGGGCTTCGCTCATGGTTTCTTGCACCGTCTCGGTCAGGTCGCAGCCGGTGCGCACCTTCTCGCTGGAGTCGTTGATGAGCTGCTTGACCTCTTTGGCTGCGGTGGCGGTGCGTTGTGCCAAAGCGCGCACCTCAGAAGCCACCACGGCGAAGCCACGCCCTTGCTCGCCAGCTCGTGCGGCTTCCACGGCGGCGTTCAGCGCCAGGATGTTGGTCTGGAAGGCGATCGAGTCGATGACCTGGATGATGTCGTTGATGCGCTTTGACGACTCTTCGATGGTCTTCATCGTCTCGGTCAGGTGCTGCAC
>CANCFV010000101.1 GCA_947377275.1 Burkholderiales bacterium
ATCGACATCGACGTGATCATCCAGAACGTGTCGCACGACGGCAAGACCGACTTCTCGTTCACCGTGCACCGCAACGACTACGCCAAAACGCTGGAGCTGCTGCAAACGCAAGTGCAGCCGGCCCTGGGCGCGCGCGAAATCGTGGGCGATCCCAAGATCTGCAAGGTCTCGATCGTGGGCATCGGCATGCGCAGCCACGTGGGCATCGCCAGCACGATGTTCCGCACGCTGTCTGACGAAGGCATCAACATCCAGATGATCACGACCAGCGAGATCAAGACCTCGGTCGTGATCGACGAGAAGTACATGGAGTTGGCCGTGCGTGCTTTGCACAAGGCGTTTGGCCTGGACGAAGCCAAGGCTTGATCAGCTGGGCTTTTCAACGCTTCATTCGAGGCGTTGTTTTGAGCGCAATTCGCTGAATGCTCAGATTTCTGGGCTAGAATCTTTGCTTGAGCTGGAGACGTGGCCGAGTGGTCGAAGGTACTCCCCTGCTAAGGGAGCATACGCCAAAAGCGTATCGAGGGTTCGAATCCCTCCGTCTCCGCCAATGCTTGCGCCTCCATGGGAAACCATGGAGGCTTTTTGCATTTGGCCTGCCACCAGTACCCCAGCCTGAACGGCGTTAAGAGTACCGACCGAGGGCAGCAGGCCGAAGATTTTTCCCGCCCAGTCCAACAGAGCCGCCTTCACCGCTGGGTCTCTTTCGCGCTCAAGGCGTGCCACCATCAAGACCTCACCGCGCTCTACGCCAATCAGGTCTGCAAGCTCGATTGCAAGGGGGTCAGTCATCTTTCCGGCCTTAGCGCCCCAGATGAACTGTTGAGACTTCCCGCCCAGCTTTTGCCCTAGCTCCCGGTCACTCATTGCCGGATTGCCTAGCACCTTCTTGGCCTCGGCTATGTACTGTTCAGCTTTGCGCATGTCGCATCCTCTCTGTTAACAACAACATTTGCAGTTTACCTACTTTTTTGCTGTATGCTCACTGCAAAATAGGCAGTTAACATGCATTTCAGCACACCATCATCCACTCAGGGAATCGCCCAAAAGAGGACTTTGGCCGACCTTTACACGCCAGAAACACGCCCGGCCTCTGATCTGTGGCGCGTTGAAATGGACGTCAACGGTCTGCTTTGGTGGCCTTCCTGGACAGGGTACGCTTTCAGCAGCCAACACGCCACCGAATCAGCTATAGCTTGGTTTCAAGGCGTCAACGGGCCGCTTCAGGTCAACGTCCGCGCTGTGTTTCAGGTGGGGGTTTGACCATGATCCACGGCTTTACCTGCTATTGCGGCTCATGCGCCCAAGCACACCGCGCCGTTGACCAGGCCGCCCGGCTGCAGTTCGCCCGAGCACTGCACGACGCTCAGCGCGAGACCCGCGCCTATTCCTGGCACAAGCCCTACACGATGGCCTTTGGTGCGCCAAACGGTATCAGCCGTTCGGCTGATGTGGGGTGCACAAAGTGAGCAAGCAAACCTACATGGTGATGGGCTTCATGCCTGCCCCTGGCGGCTTGAGCATGGGCCACGTCTTGGAATCCCTCTCCATCACCAAGCGCGGCGAGTTGCACCACGCCGATGCGGCCTGGTCACGCACGCGCAGCCAGGGCATTGAGTTTTCCAGCCCCGACCGTGCCGAAGCCGTCGCCCGCCTGGTGCGTGAGTGGGGCCTGTGCGATGTGGTCGACGTGGTGGAGGCCAGCTCATGAAGCAGGCCGAAGACGATCTGACCATTGATCTGCTGGAAGGTGTGCCGGTCAAATTGACTCACACCCATGAAGGCCGCATGAAGGCCATGGGCTACGAAGACCCCAAGCAGCGTGCAGCGTGCAGGCATTGCAAGTTCGTGGAAACGAACTACCACCAGCCGGACACCCTCATGGCGTTTGAACGGCACTGGTGCCGCGTTGGCGGCTTCCGCGTCAAGCTGGGAAGCTGCTGCCGTGAGTTCCTGTGGGCACCTGGGAAGGGGCCGCGTTGAAGATCGTCCGCACCGCCGCCCTGTCACGCACAGAGGCCCCCCAGTTCGCCGCGCTGATGGATGACGAGGTTGTGGCCTTGCGCCTGGTGCCGCCCTGGGTCCGCTGGCTCTACCTTGAGCTCGTGGCCATGTCTGATTTCAAGACAGGCCGCATCTTTACGTCATACGCCCGATTGGCTAGCCTGCTCGATTGTGACCAGCCAGAGCGCGGCAAACGCCTGGACGTGCCCACGCTGAAGCAGATCCGCACAGCCCTGGACACGCTCAACAAAATGAATCTCGCATTGCGGGATAAGGCGGGAAATGAAGAGAAGCGAGAACTAAAAATTCTTGTTCGCCCGAGAGAAGGCCTAGGTGCGCCCGCTGATAAAAAGGGCAGGGAAAAGGGCAGGCCCCAAATGCCTCAGAACTACGATAAACACGGGCCAGAGCGCATACCGGACCATGAAATAAGGCAGAGAGCAGGGCAGGGGGTTCAGGAACCAAATACCTTACTTCCCCCTCCCCTTCATGTGGATAAGTTATCCACACGCGGCGGTCGCTGGAATACCTCACACCAGGCCCCCCCAAGGGGGCCGACACCCGCCCCTTCGGGGCACGCCCCTGGCTCACGCCACGCCCCCCCAGGGGGGCATTCATTCGCCCCTGCGGGGCACGCCCCTGAGCGCCGCGACGACCTGAGCGGTGACGAGCTGGCTTTGCTTGCGCAGAGGGAGGCCCAGCAGATCACGTTGGCGCGTGAGCGGTGGGCCGCAGAGCGGGCGCATGAGCCGCCCACGGTGCGGGTCGATGACCCGGACACGTGGCAGCGTGACGCCGAAGGGCGCGCCATCCTCCCGGTGGACCACCCGTGCAACCAGGCGCGCCGAAGAACCGGCTATGGCCCGCGAAGGCTGTCCGGTCTTGATGGCACGGGGTGAGTTTTGAGCTTTTCCACCGCCAAGCCCGCGATCAATCACCGAGCAAGGCACCCAGCAACAGCCCAAATCGGGCCACCAGAGCGATAAAACACCATGACTGATACCAAGGCACCAGCAGAGCAGGAAAAACCGCTGTACGTCGATTTCAGCGTTTCGATTCAACGTGCGGACGCCTACGCGCTGGCCGAGCTGTGCAAGCGCATTGGCTGGACGGACGCCGAGCGCTTGTCTGCCAGTGAAGTGGAGGGGACACGGATGCTGATTGCCTGCGATGCCGTGCGGGCTGCGCTGTCTGAGGCTGGGGTGTCGGTCCGGTGACGGCCTGGCTTGTCCTGCTGGCCGTGGCCGTGCTTGAGGCCGTGCGGTCATGGGACCGCTACCGGCGCGGCCTGTGAGTTACTTGCCTACGACCCTTGCGCCCATGGAGAAGCTGAGCATGCCAATAGCGATCTTCTCGGCGATGGCCCATTGTCCAAAGTATGCGAACACCATCGCCATGGTGGCCGAGGTGCCGACAATGAAGGCGAGAAGGTGGAACGTGCGCTTTGATGCAATGTCAGATGCGGACATGACTGCCTCCCGCTCCTGCGCTGCTGCTTGGATGGTGGTGTTTCGTTCCTGCGTGGCCGCCTGCAGCGTCATTCCGCGGTCCTGCAGCATGGCTGAACGGCTCGCCTCCATGTGCCTCTCGACATAAGGTGCAACAGCGTCAATCAGCGTCTTGAGGGATTCGGCAGTCTCTTGGGTCATTTTGAACGGCTCGTTCGTGGCCGCTGGTTCGATGGTTTGAATGTTTTTTTCCATGGAGGTCTTTCGGTTGGGGAACCTGAGATTTTCCATGGGGCAGGGCGGGGGCTTCGGCTCCCGCTTTTGCTTTCGTTTCTATGGTGATCTCCATGGAAATGTCAAGCGTTGGTGAGGTCGAAACGGCCCCGCCTGGACGCCCCCACGTGGGGCGTTTTTCAATGGGGCTTCTTTCAACTTCAACCCATCGAACCGACCACATGACAACCATCAATTTGCGATCCATGCTGCCCCTGGTGCCGCTGTCCAAACGACCAATCGCAGAGGGCGTTCTCTCCATGATCGAACAGGCAGAAAACCGCCTCAAAGCAGCAGAGCAGGGCGCTATCGAGCTGAAGCGTGAACAAAACCTGATTGGTCACGCTTTGGCTGATCTGGGCGAATACACAGCCGAGCTTGCCCGCGTGGTCAACGCCCAAGGCGAGCGCATCAAGCAGCTCACCGAAGCACTGGCACCCAGCAACACCAAGGCGGTGCACTGATGCTGCAGACCTACCTCAAAACCATCGTCGAAGGCCTGTATGAGCTGCACACCCGTGGCGCTGTCCGTGAAGAAGGCTCCAACATCCTGGCCGCGCTGCGTGTCGCCGCTGACCAAGCCCACGACGCCGCCCAGCAGGTGCAAACCGCTGTGGCTGTTGCAGGTGCAGATTCACCCACCGATGCGGGCGGCCTGGTCGCCGCGCTGGTGGCACTCCGTGATGACGTGGCTTCGCTGCGTGCCGTGCTGATGGCCCGTGTGAGCGATGCCACACCGAAGGACGAAGCGCCCATGCTGCCGCTGGTGCCTGGCCTGGCTGAACGACTGCCCGGCGGGAGCGAATGAGATGGTCAAAAAAGACCCGAAGATCATTGGCCGTCGTGGTTGCCCTCTGTGCGGCTTTGAGTCGGCACACATCAAGCAGACAGAGGGCAAGCTGCCATACCAGCACTGCCCAGGCTGCGGCATCCAGCTCATCACCAAGAACCAACACCAGGCCAGCTTGTTGACAGCCAACATGCGCCCCGAGCCCAACTACACCGAGCAGGCCCAAAAGGCGCAAGCGTTCGTGGCAACTGGTGCGGCCACAGATGGCCCGCAACCACCCGCCGCCGCTGAACCCATCGTCGTGCGCTCTGGTGTGCCTGTGGTCGCCAAGACCAAGACCCCGCCCCCTGACCCTGTGGCGCAAGCCAAGCCGCAGAACTGGGCATCTGCCCTGCTGGGAGGTGTGCATTGAGCGAGTCAAAAGAACCCGCCGCCGTTGATCCTGAATTGCTCGCCATCGCCGCCGCTGGTGACGCCGAGCTGGCCGGTCAGGCCGTCATGCCTGGCGCGGTGCAAGAGGCTGCACCAGGCCCCAACCAGGCCGACCAGATCGGCGGCTTGCTGACCATGGGCGTGATGATGGCCGCGCCTGCGCTGCCATTCATCCCGGCTTGCTACACCCCCGAGGTGATCGGCAACATCTCGACCGCTGCTGCCGCTGTGTGCGAGAAGCACGGCTGGAACATCGGGGACGTGATGAGCCCCGAACTCGTCCTGGCCGTGGCCGTGCTGCCGCCCACGCTGCAGGCCGTGGTGATGTTCAAGCACCACCAGGCCGAGAAGCGCGCCGCGCTTGAGCGTGCGCAGCGTCAGCAAGTGCAGCAGGGCACAGACGCGCCACAAACCGCGCTTCTGCCTCAGTTGCCCGCGCCTCAACCGGGGCCGGTGCACTGATGGGGGCCGACCGCAAGGGCGAAAGCTGGGCGGTCCTGGCCATGTCGGAGATGGGCAAGGGCGTTTGGCTGAAACAACGGCTGAACGCCCTTCGCCCTTCCTGCCTGGTCATCTGGGACACCAACGACGAATACGACAAGCAGGCGCAGGCCGTGGGGTCGCTGGCCGAGCTGCTGACCGTCATCACGACGCGCCGGGCGTTCGCTGTGCGCTATGTGCCGCGTGCACGCACTGACAAGGCCCTACGCGCTGAGTTTGAGCGCTGGTGCACGCTTGTGTATGCCTGCAAGCCTGGCACCGTGATCGTGGTGGAAGAACTGGCCGATGTGACAGCGCCGAGCTATGCCCCGCCAGCCTGGCGCAAGCTCAACACACGCGGACGCCATCACCAGGGATTCACCATCTACTTTTGCAGCCAGTCACCCGCGTTCATCGACAAGGCGTCGATGGGCAATGCCTCGCATCTCCATGTTGGATACCTCGGTGAGCCCGCCCATCGAAAGGCCGCTGCGGCCCATATGGGATGCACTGCCGAGGACATTGACGCGCTCAAACAGTTTGAGTTCATCGAATATGTGAAGGCGTCAAAAGAACGCTCCATCGGGAAGGTTTCTATTGGGGGTTTGTCAACTCCCCATGGAAAAAACGCAACACCGAAGAAGCGCAAATCTCCATAGAGATTCGGGCGGATTTCCATAGAGGTGCAACGCCTCGCCAATGGAAACCGCCCGGCCTGGTCAGCAGTGCAGCCCTTAAACATCATGAGGGCTCATGAACAAATATTTTCCGTCACTCGCTCAAGTCAGCCGCGAATTGGTCGCGGTCCTGGCTGCAACCGTGCTTGCCTCATGGGTTATTTCAAAAATCCCCCAATGGCAAAAGCTGGTGCGTGAAAACTCACTGCCAAACACATACTGACCATGAAATTCATCGTGCCTTACCTCAAGTTGGCAGGCGTCGCCCTGGCCGCTTACGCTGCCGTCAACGCCCTGCAGACCAAGTTCATCAACGTGCCAGTGGTGGGCGAAATGCTGCCCGGCTACACCCCGCGTTAATAGGAGGTCAACAGAATGATTCTCCTGAACCTGCCCCCTTTCAACCCTGTGGCAAACGGCATCCGTGCCACAACCCAGGTGCCCCGCTACGCCCTGACGCTGGGCCGCGTGATCCTGTCCTTCATCGGCACCAACTCCATCACAAAAACCACCATTTCTGAAATCGTGGTGAAAATCGGTGCGCGTGTGATTTTCGGCCCCATCTCGGGCGCCGAACTGGACAAGCTGAACAAGCACAAGAAGATCTACGACCAGGCCGACAAACTCACCATCGACTTCACCGAGCGCAATGGACTGTCCATTCTCGAAAAGGAAATTGGCGGCCTGGATATCCCGGCCCTGGGCGATGAGGATATCTTCATCGAAGTGGTGAACAACGCGGCCTCGGGCACGCCTGCCCTGTACGCTCAAGGCTGCTTTACCTCCCTGCAGCTCGACCCGCGCAAGCCTGGCCCACAAGGCCAGTTGGTCAAAAAGGTGTTGGGCTATCAAATCCCCAGCTCGGGCGGCACCTCGTTGACATGGACGCCCGACTTCAAGGGCGGCCAAGTGCAGCGAATCCACTTCAGCTACACCGGCACCGACTGGGCCGCAGGCGTGAACGGCAACCTGCAGCGCGTGGAGTGCCGCAAGAACGGCACCGCCATCTGGGACCGTGTGAGCTGCATGGATAACCGCTTCTGGCTGCAGGAACAAAACCTCTCTCCCCAGTCGAAGTTCTACACCCTGGACTTCATCGCCGACAACAACTTTTCGGCCATGCTGGACACCCGCGACGCCCGCGCCCTTGAGTTCAATTTGACCCTCGGGGCAAACGACACGATCCGGGCACTGGTGGAAGTCCTCGACATTCCGCGCAACCTGTGATCGGGGGTAAGCAATGGCCTATGGTGACTTGAACACCTTTGGCGGGCTCACTGACTTTGCTGGCGAATACACGGGGGGTTACGTCAGCGATCTCCCTGGCTTTGGGGGCGATTCAGGCACCTCATCGTCAAGCGTGCAATCAGCCGTCATGCAGTCGGTCGGCTCTCTTGGTGGGTTGCTCAGCGACTTGACCAAGTGGGACACCGCCCGCCGCCTCTCGACCGTGAGCGCTCAAGGCGTTGCCATCGCAAGCCGTCAGAACCCGATGAACACTGATGCGACAACCCGCGCGGCGTCTGCCGTGGGTGGTGTCCGCATCGGTGATCTGCTGCCATTCGTGGTGGTGGGCGGGCTGCTGTGGTTCGTGATGCGCAAAGCGTAAGGGGGGCTCATGGACCCCCAAATGATGGCCGCTGCAGCCCAAGCGACGGGCGCAGCAGTGGGGGCCGCTGTGGGCGGTCCCAACGTGTCAGGCGGCCCCACGAAAGTGGGTTTTGACAACTCGGGCTGGTCGGTGGCAACCGCTGGCAGCTCGACCCGTGCGAGCAGCTCCAAAACTGAAACAGACACCCTCTCTGCCGCTGGCATGGGGAACGGGATTGGCGACTGGGTTAAGTGGGTGCTCCTGGCTGTCGTGGCTGTGGCTGCGATCAAGACCATCGGCCAGAAAGTAGGTAAGTAAATGGGATTCGGTAATTTTTTCAGCGCTGACAAAAACAGCGAAACCCAAACCACAAGCATCTCTAACGATAACCGTCAAGTAAATGACGCAAGTCAGGGCGGGTCTGTTATCAGTGGTGCAAACAACACCATTACCGATGGTGGCGCTTTTGGCATCGTCTCAAAAATGGTCGATGGTGTCGTGCAGGTAGCCCAGGCGCAAACCGTGGCCGCCCGTGACATGGGCACGGGGAAAAACTCAGACATGGCATTTACAGATGCCGCAAAAAACAACGTGAAGGGCTTTTTAGGCCTTCCTGAAAATCAAAGTTATGCACTGATCGGCGGGGGGCTTGTCCTGGCTGTATTGGTGCTGGTGAAAGTGATGCACTGATGCTGCAAGGATATGATTTTTCAGGCGCTCGCCTGGTCAACACTCAAGCCACGTTCTTTAAGTACGTGAGCGGGAGCGCGGGCGGCATGGATGCGTCCATTGTCTTGCGTGTGGATGGCGTGACGGTGGGCAAATACACGCCAGGCGATACCGTCAGTTTGCCGGACGTGCACAAGGTTTGGAGCATTGAGCCGGTCACGGCAAATTGCATTGGCTCTGTTGTTATTGGTTTTGGTGCAGTCACCTCAACCAACCTGCAGGGCACAGTTCAAACTGTGGATGGTGGGCGCGCTCGTTCGCTGGCCGGGCTGGCGTTTTCCGCTTACGGATATGCGGCTGGGTCTGCCGGTAATTTTCCATTCGTTCAACTGTGGAACAAGTCAACAGATAAGAACCTGGTGGTTAACGGGATCGTGTTGGTTTCGTCGCTGGCATCGGGGCACAACCTGCGATACAGCCAGGCAGTGATCAATGCATCCGACTACATGGCCGGGGCCGCAAAAAAGGCCAGTGCTGCCGCATCGGCTGCGGGCGTCATCAAGGTCAACAACGCCGCCTCGGTCGATGCGTTCAGCCTGGCACCCAACTCAAACCGATTTTTCATGTCGGTTCAATCGTCGGTCACTCAGCAATGGCGGCCCACTGAGCCGCTGATTGTTCCGCCTGGCTGGGGTGTCACCTTGTCGTCGGTCAACTCTGGCGCTGACTCCGGTGTGACGTTTGAGTGGTTTGAAGAGTCAATTTGATGTTCACCCGCTCGCAAACCGTGGCGATCACTGCTGCCGTCCTGGCCGTGGTGGCGCTGGAATACCTGCGACAACAAGACGAAGCCCAGCAAGACGCGGGCCTTTTCGCCTGGCTGTTTCAAGCCGGGCAATCAATCGACCTCATGACGAATCAAACCCCTGTGGATCAAGAGCGATCCAACATCAATGCCTTTCTGTGGATGATCCGCGTCGCCGAGGGCACAGACGGCCCCAACGGCTACCGGATGATGTTCGGTAAGGCCCTTTTTACGAGCTGGGCAGATCACCCGCGCCGCGCTGTGCAGTTCGTCAACAAGCTGGGCAAAAAGCTGTGGACCAGTGCAGCCGGGGCTTATCAGTTCATGGCGATTTCACCGACCACGGGCGGCAAGAAAACCAGCGTGAACACGTGGGACCGGCTGAAGGCCAAGCTGGGCCTGCCTGACTTCTCGCCCGACTCGCAAGACGCCGCCGCAGTGGAGCTGATCCGCGAAGCCGGTGCGCTGGCCGATGTGATCGCCGGTCGTTTTGACCAGGCCGTCAACAAGGTGCGCGGCATCTGGGCTTCGATGCCTGGTGCTGGGCAAGCTCAACGCGAAGTGGCGCTGGCCGAGCTGCGCGGCGCATTCGTGCGTGCTGGTGGGGTGCTGGCATGAGCATGACCGCATCCGAAGCCCTGGACGCCGCCAAGCTGGCCGGGCTGGTCGTGGCCGCTGTGATGGCCTGGAAGGCTTACCAGGCCGTCAAGAGCGGGGCGCAAAAGCTGGCTGACCTGCCGGGTGATCTCTGGTCAGGTCTGAGCGACTGGGGCTCATCGTTCAGTCAGGTGCCCAGCTACTCGCCCGAGTTCATCGCCAATGCGCAGGAGCAGTTCGGGGCATGGACTCCCGGCCGGGGCACCGTGACGAAGGTCAAAAAGACCCAGCCGACCAGCACCGCAACGCAAGAGACAAACGACGCATGGGCCGCTGCCAAAGACGCGGCCTATGGTCAAAAGAGCTTCACCGACTTGGTGAACCAAGACCCTTACAACTTCTTTCCAACCCTGAACCTATGAAACTCAAAGTTCCAACGAACACGGCATTGCACGCGGCTCACATGGCCCGCAAGGCCGCCCGCCTGGCAAGTGGTGCCGTGGTGCGCCTCAAGAGCGACACGGGCGCAATGCAGCGCCTGCACACTGCCCTGACGACGAAGGGGGGCCGCTGATGCGTTTCGCCCTGTCCTACATCCTGGCCCGCTTGCGTGAGCCGTCCACACATGCGGGCCTGGCCGCGCTGGCCGTCCTGGCTGGCCTCGACCATGACAAGGCCGTCAGCCTGGTGGAGTTCATCGGCTCCGCTGCTGGCCTGGCCGCTGTGCTGTTGCCCGAGGTGCCACTCAAATGACCATCACCACACTGTGCGCCCTGGCCGGTGTCCTGGCCGTGCCCACGTCCGCGCTGTTGGCGCTGCTGTTCCGCACCGAGCAGCGCATCACGCGGCTTGAAGCCATCATTGAAAGGATGCCCCATGGCGGTTAAAAAGACCAAGACGAAGCCAGCCCGAGCAAAGAACGGGCGATTCAAACGCAAGAAGTGACAAGCCCGCCCAGTGCGGGCTTTTTTCATTCGCCTGATGCAGACCGAATCAATGCCCGCTTCACGCTGCTGATGTGGCACCCGTACATCCTGGCCAGACCGCTTTTGGTGTGCAGGCCGGTGTGGAACTTGCGCACGCACTCCGCCTCTTCGCTGGGTGTCATGGCCCTGGCCCTGCCCAGCTTCACGCCGCGCGACCTGGCCGCGGCCAAGCCTGCCGCGGTGCGCTCCCTGATGATGCCGCGCTCAAACTCCGCGAAGGCTCCAATGATGTGCATCATCATGCGGCCGGCCGGCGTGCTGGTGTCGATGGGCTCAGTGCATGAGCGGAAGTAGACGCCGCGCACCTCAAGGCGATCCAGCAGGGCAAGCAGCTCGCGCAAGCTGCGGGCGAGTCGGTCGACCTTGTACACGGTGAGGGTGTCGCCTGGCCGTGTGGTGTCGATGCACGCGGCCAGCATGGGGCGGGTCATGGAGCTGCTGCGCTTTTCCTCAAAGACCCGCTCAGCGCCTGCCCGCTTCAGGGCGTCCAGTTGTAGGGCGGTTTCCTGCTCCTCTGTGCTCACTCGGGCGTAACCGATAATCATGTTTTTGGTGTCTCACTGGATCAAAAAAGGGTGTCTGACATTTGAGCCATTGACACCCTTTTTTGATCCAGCGAAGAACGCGATTTTGAATGGGGTTCTAAATCGTCCGTCTCCGCCAAAAAACATGAACCCCTGTGAGAGTGATCTCGCAGGGGTTTCTTGTTTGCAAAACCCTTTGTCAGGATTTGAGCGTGTTCAAAAATCTCACGGTGTATCGCATGGGCCCCGACTGGGCTCCCACCACGGCGCTCATCGAGGCCGAACTGGACAAGGCCCGTTTCGTTGAGTGCGGTGCCACGCAGCAAAAATCGTCGGGCTGGGTCGAGCCCCGTGGCGAAGCCCACGCACCTTTGGTCGAGTCGGTGGGTGGGCATTTCTTGCTCAAGCTCATGACTGAGCAGCGTGTGGTGCCGGGCTCGGTGGTCAAGCGCCGGGTCGACGAAATGGCCGAGCACATTGAAAAAACCACCGGGCGCAAGCCGGGCAAGAAGCAAACCAAAGAGCTCAAAGAGGAGGCCTTGCTTGAGCTCATGCCCATGGCCTTCACCAAGCAATCGGTGACGCGTGTGTGGATCGCGCCGCGCCAGCATTTGTTGATGCTCGACACGGGCAGCCAGGCCAAGGCCGACGAGGTTGTCACGCTGTTGATCAAGTCGTTTGACGGCTTGGCGCTGAGCCTGGTGCACACCGAGATGTCGCCGGCCGTGGCCATGACCCATTGGCTGGGCACGGGCGAGGCGCCTTACCAGTTCAGCATCGACCGCGAGTGCGAGCTCAAGTCGTCTGACGAGATGAAGTCGGTGGTGCGCTATGCCCGCCACCCGCTCGACACCGACGAGGTCAAGCAGCACATCCTGACCGGCAAGGTGCCCACGCGCGTGGCCATGACCTGGCGCGAGCGCGTCTCGTTCATGCTGACCGAGTCGATGCAGCTCAAGAAGGT
>CANCFV010000102.1 GCA_947377275.1 Burkholderiales bacterium
CAGCGCAAAGGCCAGCAGCAGCGTGTACAAAACGAAGCGGTGAAAGCGGTTCATGTGGGGGCCTCCGATCAGCGACGGGCGCGCAGTTCGGAATACAAATAGGGGACGACGATGGCCGCCACGGTGGCCAGCATCACGGTGGCCGAGGCCGCGCCCAAGCCAATCTGGCCGCGCGTGAACGACATCGCGTACATGAAGGTGGCGGGCACGTCGCTGGCATAACCAGGGCCGCCGGCGGTCAGGGCCATGACCAGGTCAAAGCTCTTGATGGCCAGGTGGGCCAGCACCATCAGCGTCGAGAAAAACACCGGGCGCAGGCTGGGCACGATGATGCGCCAGTAGATGCGGGGCAGCGAGGCACCGTCGATCTGGGCGGCCTTGATGATGCTGTCGTCGATGCCGCGCAAACCGGCCAGGAACAAGGCCATCACAAAGCCCGCGCTTTGCCAGACACCGGCGATGACGACGCAATAGATGGCGTAGTCGGGGTTGATCAGCCAGTCAAAGGTGAAGTCGGTGAAGCCCCATTGCTGCACCAGGTGCTCAATGCCCAAGCCCGGGTTGAGGATCCACTTCCAGGCGGTGCCCGTGACCACAAACGAGATGGCCATGGGGTAGAGGTAAATGGTTCGCAGCAGGCCTTCAGCGCGGATTTTCTGGTCCAGCAAAATGGCCAGAAACAGGCCAATGGCCATGCCAAACCCAATGAACAGGCCGCTGAACACCCACAGGTTGCTCAGGGCCACACTCCAGCGCTCGCTCTCAAACAAGGCGTGGTACTGGTCCAAGCCCACGAACTCGTAGTTGGGCAGCAGGCGCGAGGCCGACACCGACAGGTAGCCGTTCCAGATCATCAAACCGTAGATGAAGAACATGGCCACCACGAACGAAGGTGCCAGCACCAGCTTGGGCAACCAGTTGGTGCGCGCGCGTCGCGGCTGAGAGGATGGGGCTTGGGTCATGGCTTGGCGCCTTGGGTTCAGTGCAAATCAAGGGTGCGGGCATGCCCAACCGGCCAAGCCCTCGTGAGGCTCGGCCGGAGGCATTCGCAAAACAGAACAAGGCGGGGCACGCAGGCCAGCGCCTCACAGACTCACTTGGTCTTGGCTGCGGCAGCGATCTTGTTGACCGCATCGGCCACGGTCATCTTGTCGCTGTTCCAGAAGTTGGACACGGCATCCTTGATCGCACCTTCAGCGGCCGACGACACCGCCATGCCGTGCGCGATGGATGGCACCAGGGTGTTGGCCTTGGCGGTCTCGACGAAGTCCTTGGCCGACAGCTTGGCGCAGTCGTCGAACTTGCTCATGTCTGCGCCCAGGCGCACCGGGATCGAGCCCTTGTTCAGGTTGAACACCTCTTGGAAGTCAGGCGACATGATGGCGGCAGCCAGGTCCTTCTGGGCCTTCACGTTGGCCTCGTTCTTGATCTTGAAGAGCGCGAACGAGTCGATGTTGAAGGTGAAGTCCTTGGCGGTGCCAGGTGCGGCCACGCAGGTGAAATCAACGCCCGGCTTCTTGCCTGCGGCGATGAACTCTCCCTTGGCCCAGTCGCCCATCAGCTGCATGCCGGCTTCACCGCGAATCACCATGGCCGTGGCCAGGTTCCAGTCGCGGCCAGGCGCGTTCTTGTCGGTGTAAGTCTTGACGCGCTTGAAGGTGCTCAGCACCTTGGTCATGGTCTCGCTCTTGAGCGCGGTCTGGTCTAACTGAACCAGGGCCTTTTTGTAGAAGTCAGGACCACCCACGCCCAGGGCGATGCTTTCAAAGGTGGTGAAGTCTTGCCAGTTCTGGCCGCCGTGGGCCACAGGGATGATGCCGGCGGCCTTCAGCTTATCGGCGGCCACGAAGAACTCGTCCCAGGTGGTGGGCACCTTGGCGCCGGCTTTCTTGAAGGCCTCGGGGTTGGCCCACAACCAGTTCACGCGGTGCACGTTGACCGGTACGGCCACGTACTTGCCCTTGTACTTCATGACGTTGGCCACGACGGGCGGCAGCAGCTTGTCCCAGTTGTTGGCAGCAGCCACGTCCGACATGTCGGCCAGCACACCCTCTTGGGCCCACTCTTGGATCGATGGCCCCTTGATCTGGGCGGCCGAAGGCGCATTGCCCGAAACCACACGCGACTTCAGCACCGTGGTGGCAGAGTCGCCACCACCACCGGCCACTGCAAAATCTTTCCAGGTGTGCCCCTTGCCTTGCAAGGTGGCCTGCAAGGCCTTGGCGGCCTTGGCCTCGCCGCCCGAAGTCCAGTAGTGCAGCACCTCCACCTCGCCGGCTTGCACAGCCAGGGCGGTCATCAGGGCAGCAGCAGCAACGGCGCTGGTGCGCAACGCGATCAGAGTCTTCTTCGACATGGACTGTCTCCTTCTCTCAGCGAGGGGTGTTGTAGGGGATGACGGCAGGCTGAACACCCATCCGTTAACGAATTATTAATATTTTAACGAATCTTGAATGCCGGGGGATTCCCTAGGTCAGGTCAGCCCAGCGGCAGGCTCACCCGCACGCGCAGCCCGTTGGGCAAGACGTTGAACAGCTCGACCTCGCCGCGGTGTTGCTGCACGATCTCGCGCACGATGGCCAGGCCCAGGCCGCACCCGTTGCCGTCGTGGGTGCCGCGCACGAAGCGCTCGAAAACGCGCTCGTGATCGGCCGTGGGGATGCCGGGGCCGTTGTCGTCCACTTCGATCACGGCGGCGTCGCCAGCCCGGCGGGCACGCACGGTCACCTCGCTGCCTTTGCCGGCATAGCGCAGGGCGTTGTCGATCAAATTGGCCAAGGCTTCGCGCAGCAAGAGGGGGTTGCCGATGACGCACACCGGCTGGCTGCGCTGCGCGTCAGAGGGAGGTGGGCCAGCGTCGCTGGGTGTGTCTTCAAAGCCCAGATCGATGCCCAACTGCAAGGCGCGCGGCACGAACTCGACGGCCAACTCGCGCGCCACGGCCGACAGCTCCACCCTCACCTGCCCCTGTTTCATGGCCGACTCAGGCTCGGCCCGGGCCAGGGTCAGCAACTGGGTCACCAAATGGGCGCTGCGGCTGGCGCTCTCGCGCACGCGCTCCAACCGCGCGCGCACCTGGGGGTCCTGGCTGGCCTCCAGCGCCAGCTCGGCCTGCGACTTCAAGCCCGCCAGGGGCGTGCGCAACTGGTGGGCGGCGTCGTTGATGAAGCGCTTTTGGGTTTCGACGTTGCGGTTGACTGCAGCCAGCAGGGTGTTGACGGCACTGGCCAGCGCACGCACCTCGCGGGGCGCCGCCTCAAGCCGGATCGGCGCCAAGTCATTGGGCTGGCGATCTTCCACCAGGCGGCGCAAGCGCGACAGAGGGGCCAAACCCGCTCGAATGCCCCCCCACACGATCAAGGTCATCAACACGATCAGGCCCGACAAGGGCAAGGCGGTGTCCACCAAAATATGACGCGCCAGCAACTCTCGGCTGGCGCGGCTTTTGGCCACTTGCACCAGCATGCGCTCTCGACCCTCGTCGCCATAAGGCAAGTAAAGGGCGGCCACGCGCACACGGGTGTCCTTGACCTGTGCATCGTAAAAGTAAGGCGCATCGAACACCAGTTGGGCATTGGCTGGTGGCGCTGGCAAGGTCTGGTTGCCCAAAATGAAATGCCCCGGCGGCGTGCTCACCATGTAGAACACGGTGTCATCCGGGTCGGTTTCGATGATGTCTCGCGCCGCCTTGGGGAAGTCGATCAGCAAACCGTTGCCCACAGGCTTGACCTGACGGGCCAAAGCCCGCGACGTTTGGAACAAGCTGCGGTCGACCACCTGGTTGGCGTAGTTGAAGGCCACGTTGTAGGTCACGAAGGCGCCCACGAGCCACAGCACCAACTGGGGCACCAGGATCCACCACAGCAGCTGGCGACTCAGCGGCTGCCCCTCCAAAGCCCTCGCGATCCAACCAGGTGGCGGAAGCTCAGGGGCTGAGGACATGGCTTGTGCGATGGGCTGGCGCCGCAGCGGGCTCAAGCCGCGGCTTCGAGCAGGTAGCCCAAACCACGCACCGTTCGGATCGACAAGCCCGAGGGTTCGAGTTTGCGGCGCAAGCGGTGGATGTAGACCTCGATGGAGCTGGGCCCAGCTTGCTGCCGGTCCAAGGTCCAGGCCTTGGCGATGTCGTCTTTGGTGACGACCTTGTCGCGTTGCACCAGCAAAAGGTCGAGCAACTCCCATTCTCGTGGCGACAGCTCAATCACCCCGCCATTGACCTGGGCCTTGTGCGCCTCGCGGTCAAACACCAATCCACCCCAGGTTTGCACGGCCTGGGTGCTGCCAGAAGGCTTGAGCCGCCGCAACAGGGCGCGCACGCGAGCTTCCAGTTCCGGAAAATCAAAAGGCTTGGTGAGGTAGTCGTCAGCGCCTGCATTGAGGCCGCCCACACGGTGCTCCAGGCCATCGAGCGCCGTGAGGATCAGAATGGGCAGATCGGGCTGGGTCTTGCGCACCTCGCGCAAGACGCTCAGACCGTCCATGACCGGCAGCCCGATGTCGAGTACGGCCAAGTCCACCGACTGGGCATTCAAAACATTGAGCGCCTGCTGACCATCGTGGGCCACCAGGGTTTCAAAACCCACATGGGTGAGTTGCGACACCAGGGCATCTGCCAAGATGTCGTCGTCTTCGGCCAGTAAAACACGCATATGCCAAGCATACGGGACTTTAAGGTTGCATGAATGCGCCTTGCCAGTAATGGCGATCGCTTTGTCGCCAACAGACACCTTGGCGTGTGCGGCTGGACCAAATGTGGGCGCCGCAGGCAGGTGATGTGGCCACCGGCAGGCTCAAACTTTCGTAACGCGCCATGACCTCGGGGGCCGGGTGCCCATAGCGGTTGCGGGCGCCAGCCTGCACCATCACCTGCGCAGGCGCAACCGCTTTCAAAAACGCTTCGGTGGACGAGGTCTTGCTGCCGTGGTGCGGCGCCAGCAACAAGGTGCTGGCCAACACGCCACCATGCACGGCCCCTTGAGCATCCCGGGCGAGCAAGGCCAGTTCTTGCGGTGACTCGATGTCGCCGGTCAACAAAGCACTGACCGCAGGGGCGGCCACCCGGCTCACCCGCAGCACGCACGACAAACCGTTGGGTGGCAGCCGATCATGCTGCGCCCAATCGGCGGCGCTGGGGTGAAGCACGGTGAACCCAACGCCGTCCCACTGCCAGCTTTGCCCGGCTTGGCAGAGGCGATGGCGCAAGGTGTGTCCACCCTGGCCGACCTGCTGACGCAGCGGGTGATCGTCGGGCAGCGACGACAGCAAGGCGCCCACCGGCATTGCTCGAACGATCGCCTCGGCGCCACCAACGTGGTCCGTGTCTTGGTGGCTGATGAGCAGGGTGTCCAGCGCATGCACCCCCATGGCTTGCATCAGCGGCAGCAACACCCGATCGCCTGCATTGCTGTGCTCACCCACCCGCGGGCCGGTGTCGAACAAGAGGCTGTGGTGCGCGGTGCGCACCAGCACCGCGGTGCCTTGCCCAATGTCGGCAGACAAGACCTCGAACTGGCCAGGCAAAGGAGAAGGCAACACGTGCCAACCGGGCGGCAGCGCCAACAGCGGCAAGATGAACGGCACGGCCACCGCGCGCCACCGCCAAGGCATGGGCAACACCAACGCCCAGGCAGCCAGCACGGCACACGCGCCCGCCCATACCGGCAAGGCAGGTGCTTGCCACACGGCCCAGGGCCACTGCGCCATGTCGGTCAAACCCACCATGGTCAGTTCAACCACGACGGCACCCGCTGTCCAAAAGCCGCTCCACAACCCCCCAAGCAAAGCCAGCGGCGTGAGCAAAAAAGTGAACACCGGTATGGCCAACAGGTTGGACAACAAGCTAACAACAGAGACCTGCTGGAAACACACCACCGACAGCGGCAACAGCGCCACCGTGATCACCCACTGGGTGCGCCATGTCTCGCTCACCACACCTCGGGCCAGGCTGCCGGCCCGCTGCAAGGCGGGCGCCCCTGGCGCCAGCGCCATGTGCTCGGCGCTGATGCCCGTCGACATCAGCACCCCGACGGCCACGAACGAAAGCCAGAAACCCGCTTGTCGCAGCGCCCAAGGGTCTGCCGCGGTGATCACCACTGCGGCCATCGCCCACACCATGCCCGCCGGCCATCGGCGACCGCTGCCCTTCAACATGGCCATCACCAGCATCATCCAGACCGTGCGCTGCGCCGGCACGCCCCACCCCGCCAGCACGGCATAGCCCGCGCTGGCCAACACCGCCGCCCACAGGGCCACCGTGGGCGCTGGCACGGCATGAACGCCAGCGGGCCAACGCGCCCACACCCGACGCACCAACATGGCCGCCATCCAGCCAAACATCGCAATGTGCGCCCCGCTGATGCTGACCAGGTGAGCCACGCCCGTGCGCCTGAACACGTCCCAATCGGGGCGCTCGATGGCCGATTGGTCGCCCACAGCCAGACCGCTCAGCACGCCCGCCGAGCGCGCTTCGGGCACCGCCGAGGCGATGGCGGCGCGCGTGCGCTGTCGCCACCGGTCGACACATCCCTGCCAGGGATACTCGGGTGAAGCGCTGATCAGTTCAGGCACGGCGAGCGCGGGAGAGCCCGTGTTCGGACCATCGCCTGCACGCACTCGTCCACGCCCGCGCCCCGGAAGCCGGACCACACCGGCAGCGCGAATGCCGCGCTGGAACAAGCCCAAAGTGGCATCGAAGCCCGCCGGATTGGACAACCCATCGAGTTCGTGAACCCTCACCGTCATGCGCCAGCGCTGCCCCGCCTCCAGCGGGGTCTGAACGCCCTGCGAAGGCATGCGCAAACTCAGGCGCGTCGGCAGTGCACGTGCCGCAACGCGGTCTGGCATCTCGTCGCTCAGCACCCGCCCCACAAATGCGAAGCCACCCGGCACAGTGTTCACCAACCCTTCAATCTGCAACGCCACGCGCACATCGGCATTGGCCAGCCTGTCGGGCACACGCTCTGACAAAGCCTCGGTCGCGCGCCAGCCGGTGGAGCCCCAAGCCAACAAAGCCGCCGCGAACATCACCACCGCTGGTGAGCGCAAACGCCTCGCGCGCGGTGAGGAGCGCCCATGCCGAGCGCCCCCACGCGCCAGCCACAGCGTCAGGAACGCCCAAGCAAGGACCCAAGCCACGGCAAGCTGGTACGCCCACAAGGGCCCCAAGTTGGACTCGTTCATCTGGCACGCCAAGCCAAGCAGCCAGGCGCACGCCGCAGCCAAGCACAACAGCATGTGCGATCTCTTCCCTGATGTGAATGTGTGGCCACGTGCTTGCCGGGACGCCGCTGCGCCCGACCCCGCGGCCGATGCGTCGCAGTGTAGGCAGCGCCCAATCGGCCATCAATCCCCCTTTTGGCGCCCGCTGTCCCGGACAACGGCAGGTGCATCGGGCGCGGTGTACGA
Source organism: Burkholderiales bacterium (assembly GCA_947377275.1). Lineage (GTDB taxonomy): Bacteria > Pseudomonadota > Gammaproteobacteria > Burkholderiales > Burkholderiaceae_C > Aquabacterium. The sequence continues at coordinate 7,405 of CANCFV010000102.1, forward strand.
TTCTGCCCATCCCTTGTCACCTCTGGCCAAGCGGCTGGCGCGACGCCTGTCAGCGCACCGCACTTGGCGTCTGAAACTGCCATGTCCATCGACCAACGCCTCCAAACCCTGGGCATCACCCTGCCTCCCGTGTCCGTGCCCGCTGCGGCCTATGTGCCTTATGTGCAAAGCGGCAACCTGATCTACCTTTCGGGCCACATCGCCAAGCAAAACGGACAGGTGTGGGTGGGCAAGCTGGGCCTGACCATGGCCACCGCCGAGGGTAAGCAAGCCGCCCGCGCCGTGGCCATCGACCTCATGGGCACCCTGGCCGTGGCCGCTGGGGGCCTGGACAAGGTCAAGCGCATCGTCAAAGTCATGAGCCTGGTCAACAGCACGCAAGAATTCACCGAACACCACCTGGTCACCAATGGCTGCTCCGAACTGCTGGGCGAAGTGTTTGGCGACGTGGGTGTGCACGCTCGCAGCGCCTTTGGCGTGGCGCAGATCCCATTGGGTGCCTGCGTTGAAATCGAATTGCTCGCAGAGGTCTGAGTCCATGGCCCAGCCCAGACCGCGCCTTTTGCTGACCGTGACCGGGCTGCTGTGCGGCACCTCGGTGGGGCTGGCCCTGTTGGCTCAATACCAATTCAACATGCAGCCCTGCCCCTGGTGTGTGCTGCAGCGGCTGCTGTTCGTGGCGCTGGCCGTGCTGTGCCTGCTGAGCGCGGCATTGCCGCACAGCACGCCACGACGAGCCCTGTCAGCCTTGAGCCTGCCTTTGGCCATCGGTGGCATGGGTGCGGCGCTGTGGCAGCACTTTGTGGCGGCCAAGTCCAGCTCGTGCGCGCTCACCTTGGCCGACACCATCATCTCGGGCCTGCACCTCGACACCCTCTTGCCGGGTGTGTTCGAAGTGCGCGCCTCGTGTGCCGATGCCGCCGTCAATGTGCTTGGCGTGCCGTTTGAGTTCTGGAGCCTGGCCCTGTTCGCCCTCACAGGCACGGTGCTGGTGCTCAGCGTGCTCACGCCCACCCGCCGCGCCTGAAGCTGCCACGCACCGTGCTAGACCAAGACCCATCGCTGCCCACCGCGCTGGTCGACTTCCCTCACCCGGACGACGCCAACGGGGAGCGCCAGCGCTGGCGCTTTGATCAGCCCAGCGCATGGCTTGTGGCACACGACCCCAGCCAAGTCGCAGGCCTGCTGGACGCCGCCCATGCCTTGTCACAAGAGGGCAAATGGTGCGTGGGCTGGGTCGCGTACGAAGCCGCGCCAGGGCTGAACCCCAGCTTACCGGTCAAGGCCTTGCCCGTGGGCCAGCCCTACGCCGTTTGGGCCGTGTTCGAGCACGCCACACCCTGGTCGGGCGAAGCCATCGAAGGCACCGATGTGCCCTGGGCCGCAGGCCCTTGGCAAGCCGATGTGGACGAGGCACGGCTGCACAGCCAGGTCGAACAGATCCGCGAACTGATCCGCCAGGGCGAGGTCTACCAAATCAACCTCACCGGACAGTTGCACAGCACGTTCGAAGGCGCGCCCGCCGGCATGTGGCCGTACTTCATGGCCCTTCGCCGCAGCCAGCCCAAGGGCTACAGCCTCATGCTCGATGCGCGAACGGCCTGCCGCGTGCCCGGCGCGGTGCTGAGCGTCTCGCCCGAGCTTTTTTTCGACTGGAACGGCGAGCGCATCCTCACCCGCCCGATGAAAGGCACGGCCCCGCGTGGCGTGGCCACGGCCTCTGACGAGCGCGCCGCCAAGCACCTGCGCAGCAGCTCCAAGGAGCGCGCCGAAAACCTCATGATCGTGGACCTGCTGCGCAACGACCTGTCGCAAATCGCGCAAACAGGCAGCGTGTCGGTGCCATCGCTGTTCGACCTGCAAGCCCTGCCCACGGTCTGGCAGATGACATCGACCATCACCGCGCGCACGCGCCCAGACCTCAAGCTCAGCGAAGCGTTTGCCGCACTGTTCCCGTGTGGCTCGGTGACCGGCGCGCCCAAGCGCCAGGCCATGCACCACATCGCACGCCTGGAGCGCAGCGCCCGCGGCGTGTACTGCGGCGCCGTGGGCCTGATGGCGCCCGGTGGCCGCGTCACCTTCAACGTGCCGATCCGCACCGTCAGCCTGCGCACGCTGCCGCCGCCTGCGCCCTGGTCGGCGCACTGCGGCATCGGCAGCGGCATCACGCTCGACGCCACCCCCGAGGGCGAAGCCCGCGAGTGGCAAGCCAAACAAGTCTTTTTGACCCGCGCCGACACGCCGTTTGAGCTGCTCGAATCGCTGCGCTTGGACAACGGCGTCATCGCCCGCCTGCCCCGACACTTGGCCCGCTTGGCGCACAGTGCACGGCACTTCAACTTCTGGTGGGACGAGGCCTTGTCGCATCGCATCACCCAGCAACTGGCCGATCTGGCGCAAAGCCATGCACACGCGCAAGGCCTGTTCAAGGTGCGCCTGTTGCTGGGGCCCGCCGGCCAGGTCAAGCTCGAAGCCGCGCCACTGGCCGCTGGCAGCAGCACCCCGGTGCGCGTGGCGCTGGCCGCATCCCCCATGCCCGAGGCCGACGACTTCATCCGCCACAAAACCACGCGCCGCCAGGCCTACGCGCCCTTTGCGCCGCCCGCGGGCTGCTTTGACACCCTGCTCTACAACGCGGCGGGCGAGCTGTGCGAGTTCACCATCGGCAACGTGGCCCTCCAGCTCAATGGCCAGTGGTTCACGCCGCCCTTGTCGGCTGGCATGCTGCCCGGCGTGATGCGCGAATGCTTGCTGGCCGAGGGCCGCCTGCTTGAAAAAACCTTGCTGCTGGCCGACCTGCAACGCGCCGAAGGCCTGGCCCTGCTCAACAGCGTGCGCGGCTGGGTGGACGCCGAGTTACAGCCACTGCCGCACACCCTGCCCGCCTCACACTGACCTCAAGGACACACACATGCGCCTGCTCCACACCATGCTTCGCGTTGGCAAGCTCCAGCGCTCGATTGACTTCTACACCCAGGTGCTGGGCATGACCCTGCTGCGCACCACCGACCGCCCCGAGCAGCAATACACGCTGGCCTTCTTGGGCTACGGGCGCAACCCCGAGCACGCCGAGATCGAGCTGACCTACAACTACGGCGTCGAGTCGTATGAGTTGGGCACAGCCTACGGTCACATCGCCATTGGCCTGAACGACGTGGCCGCCACCTGCGAGGCCGTGCGGGCCAAGGCCGCCAGCCTGGGCGGCGCCATCACGCGTGAAGCCGGCCCCATCAAGGGCGGCACCACCGTGATCGCGTTCATCACCGACCCCGATGGCTACAAGATCGAGCTCATCGAGCGGCCCGAAGCCGCTGCTGAGCTGAACTGAAGAAGCCGCGCAGGCCTCAGGCCCGGTGCGCCGGGATCTGGGGCGTGTTCACCTGCACATCACCGCATTGCGCGCGGTGGCGCAGGGCGTGGTCGATCAGCACCAAAGCCAGCATGGCCTCGGCGATCGGCGTGGCGCGGATGCCCACGCAAGGGTCATGACGGCCAAAGGTCTCGACCGTGGCCGGGTCGCCATTCAGGTCGATCGACGGCTTGGGCGAGCGGATCGAGCTGGTTGGCTTGATCGCCATCGAGACCCGAATGTCTTGCCCCGTCGAGATGCCGCCCAGCACGCCACCGGCGTTGTTGGTGCCAAAGCCTGTGGGCTGCAATTCATCGCCATGTTGCGTGCCCAGCTGGCTCACGCTGTCAAAGCCCGCGCCAATCTCGACGCCCTTGACGGCGTTGATGCCCATCATCGCGTAAGCAATGTCGGCGTCCAACTTGTCAAACAAGGGATCGCCGAGGCCCACAGGCACGTTCGATGCCTCGACCGTCAAGCGCGCGCCGCACGAGTCGCCCGCCTTGCGCAGCTCATCCATGTAGGCCTCCAGAGCCTCGATCTGGCTGACGTTGGCGGCAAAGAAGGGGTTGTTGGGCACATGAGCCCAATCTTCAAAGGCAATCGGCATGGTGCCCAGTTGGGTCATGCACCCGCGGATTTCGGTGCCGAACTGCTCGCGCAGCCACTTCTTGGCCACGGCACCGGCCGCCACCATGGGCGCGGTCAGGCGCGCAGACGAGCGACCGCCACCGCGTGGGTCACGGATGCCGTACTTGTGCCAGTAGGTGTAGTCGGCATGCCCCGGGCGAAACGTTTGCAGGATGTTGCCGTAGTCCTTGCTGCGCTGGTCGGTGTTGCGGATCAACAGGGCAATGGGCGTGCCCGTGGTTTTGCCCTCGTAGACCCCACTGAGGATCTCGACGGCATCAGGCTCGTTGCGCTGGGTGACGTGACGCGAAGTGCCAGGGCGACGGCGGTCCAGGTCGGGCTGGATGTCGGCCTCGGACAAGACCATGCCGGGGGGGCAGCCGTCGATCACGCAGCCAATGGCTGGGCCGTGCGACTCGCCAAAGTTGGTGACGGTGAACAAAAATCCAAAAGTGCTGCCAGCCATAGCGCGCCAATCAAGTCATCAAAACGCAAGGCCGCCATTGTCCCCCATCACAGGGCTGTGGTGCGACGCAAAGCAAAACGCCCAGCTCGCAAGCCGGGCGTTGA
>CANCFV010000103.1 GCA_947377275.1 Burkholderiales bacterium
GTCAATGTCCAGGCGGCCTGCAGGTGCCAGGTGGCGCAGGTGGCCACGCGTCAACTGCAGCGCTTGGCGGTCGTCGGCCCAGCGGTTTTCAGGGGTGATCAGGGTCACGGCGGGCTCGTAGCCGTCTTCGGCCTGGCCGCTCACAAAGCCCATGGGCTTGTGGATCAGGATGGTGACGCGCTGGGCCTGCTGTGTGCGCGCCATGGGGTCGATGGTGATGACCTGGTCGGGCCGCACGCGCGAACCGAGCTCGCCGACGACCTCGCCGTCGACACGGACCCAGCCTTGCTCGATCCACTCGTCGGCTTCGCGGCGTGAGGACAGGCCTTTTTCACTCATGAGCTTGGACAGGCGCACGCGCCCATCGTGGTCGGCCTGAGGCTGCGCCTGCGGTGCGGGCTGCCACTGCGCGTCGCCAGGGCGGGGCTGGCGCAGGTCGGGGCGGCGGTCGCTCGAATCGCGTGGGGCGCGGGCTGGGGCAGGGCCACCGTGGGCGGGCGGGCGGCGCTCGTCGCTGCGGCCGCGCGGGGCATCGCGTGGCGCGTCGCGGTGGTCACGGAACTCGCGCTGCTCGCGGGGTTGCCGCTCGTCGCGACGGGCTGGGGCGCCACGCGCATCGCGTGAGTCACGTGTGTCGCGTGGATCACGCGCGGGGCGTGCATCGCGGTCATCACGGCGTGGCTCGCGTGCATCGCGCCCCTCGAAGGGCGGCCTTTGCGATGGCACTTCGGCCGCAAAGCGCGCGGCGCGGGCCGCGGCTTCTTCGCGGGCCTTGGCGGCGTCGGCTGCGCTTGGGCGTTGACGAGGTGCTTGTCCGCGCACGGGTGCTTTGCGGTTGGGATCGGCCGGGGTCTGGGCGTCGGCCTGGAGCGGTTTGCTCAGGCCCAGTTTTTTGCGTTCTGTCATGTAGGGTCCAGCCTGGGCGTCAGCGGCCGCGCAGGAAAAGCGCGTCGAGTTCACGCAGGGTCAGCTGGCGCCAAGTGGGGCGGCCATGGTTGCATTGGTCTGCTCGGTCGGTGGCTTCCATGTCGCGCAGCAGGGCGTTCATCTCCACCAGCGTCAACTGGCGGTTGGCGCGCACGGCGCCATGGCAGGCCATCGTGGCCAGCAGTTCGTGTTGGGCGCGTCGGATCACGTCGCTGGCATCGAGCTGTGCCAACTCGGCCAGCACCGAGCGCGCCAGTTCAATGCCATCGGCTTGCGACAAGGCCATGGGCGTGGCGCGCACGGCCAGCTTACCGGGGCCCAGTGTGTCGACGTCCAGGCCCAAGGCGAGCAGCGCATCGCGCTGGGTTTCGGCCGTGGCGATTTCTTGAGGTGTGGCGGCAAAGCTCAGCGGGATCAGCAGGGGCTGGCTCTCCAGGCGCTCGTGGGCCATCTGGGCTTTGAGCTGCTCGTAGACCACGCGCTCATGGGCGGCGTGCATGTCCACAATGATCAGGCCCTTGGCGTTCTCGGCCAGCACATAGATGCCGCCGATTTGCGCAATGGCGCGCCCCAGCGGCCACTCGTGCTCGTTGTGGGCCATGGCCTGATGCGCTTGGCTTGCTTGGCTGTTGATGCGCTGATCGACAAGGCCAGATTGACCTTGGCTGGCGTTGCCCTGATCTTCCAGCCCAGAAGGCACCACGCGGGGCAGGTTCAATCCAGCAAAGGCGTCTACCGTGTCATTGCCAGCACCTGCGCCAGCCGACCGCATCGGGCTGCCCGAAGGCCATCCGGCCCAGCGTTGCGCCGGTGCGCTGTCGGCCACACGGCCCCAGGCCAAGGGCGACTGCTGGGTGTTGCTGGCGGGCCAGGCGGGCGCGCTGGACTCGCCAGCCGTCAACACGGTGGTCTGTGCCTCAAGGGATGTGGGGCCAGCGCCTGATGGCGTCACTGCATTTGCATGGGCAGCCGCATCCAAACCGACGCCCAAGCTGGCGCCGTCACCCGCTTTGGCGCGCGACAAGGCGAGCGCGCCCTCAACGGCTTTGCGCACCGCTTGGTGCACCTCGCGCGAGTCGCGGAAGCGCACTTCGATCTTGGTGGGGTGCACGTTCACGTCGACGCGGTCGGGCGCGATCTCGATGAACAGCACATACGTCGGTTGACGCGAGCCGTGCAGCACGTCTTCGTAGGCCGAGCGCACGCCGTGCGAGATCAGCTTGTCGCGTACATAGCGACCGTTCACATAGCAGTACTGCCAGTCGGCACGCGAGCGAGCGGCGTCGGGCAGGCCGGCGCGGCCATGCACACGCATCGGGCCGATCTGGATGTCGACCACGCGGCTGGTGCGGATGAACTCGTCGCCCAGCACGTCTTGCAGGCGCGCCTCGGCAGTGCCTGGGCGCATCTGTTCAACCAGCTTGCCCTCGTGCCACACCGTGAAGCCCACGTCGGGACGCGACAGCGCGTGGCGCCGGATCGATTCGAGACAGTGCGCCAGCTCGGTCGGTTCGCTCTTGAGGAACTTGCGGCGCGCCGGCGTGCTGAAAAACAGCTCACGCACCTCGACGCTGGTGCCCACGCCGCGAGCGGCGGGTGTGACCTCGCCCGAGCGGGCGTCCAGCCGGTGCGCGTGTCCGTCTTGTGAGGTGCGGCTGGCAATCGAGGCATCAGACACCGACGCGATGGCCGCCAAGGCCTCGCCCCGAAAACCCATGGTGCCGACGCTTTCGAGGTCGTCGAGCGAGCGGATCTTGCTGGTGGCATGGCGGCGCAGCGCCAAGGGCAGCTCGCCCAGCGGGATGCCACAGCCATCGTCTTCGACCAGGATCTGGCGAATGCCTCCGGCCATGAGCTTGATGGTGATCTGGCCGGCACCGGCGTCCAAGGCGTTGTCGACCAGTTCGCGTACCACCGAAGCCGGGCGCTCGACCACTTCACCCGCAGCGATCTGGCTGATCAGCTCATCGGGCAACTCGCAAATCGTGCGCCGCTCGGCGGGCCGTTGAGCCTGCGCCAGGGTTGCGTCCTCAGCGGGTTGGGTCGTCAGCGGTTCACGGGCAAGCTCTTGCGTCATCTGCGCATTGTAAAAGGGGTGGCCCTGCCCGCGGGCACCGTCTTGCGCTGCGCCCACCCGAAAGACGTGGTCAAGCCGCAGCGGGGCGGTGTTGTTTGCCTGGATAATTGCCCGCCATGGACATCGCACCTTTCCTCATCGACTTCATTTTGCACATCGACAAGCACCTGCTGCTCTTCGTGCGTGACTTTGGCCCTTGGGTGTACGCCCTGTTGTTCCTGATCATTTTTGTCGAAACGGGCGTCGTGGTGATGCCTTTCCTGCCGGGCGACTCGCTGTTGTTCGTGGTGGGGGCACTTTGCGCTGCAGGCATGATGAGCTTGCCGCTGTCGATCGGTTTGCTGGTCGTGGCCGCGGTGTTGGGCAACCAGAGCAACTACACGATCGGCAAGTTCATTGGCCCGAAGGTCTTCCAGTGGGAGAACTCGCGCCTGTTCAACAAAAAGGCCTTCGAGCAAGCGAATGCCTTTTACGAAAAACATGGTGGCATCACCATCGTGGCGGCCCGTTTCATGCCTTTCGCGCGCACCTTCGCGCCCTTCGTGGCGGGTGTGTCGCAAATGAGCCGTGGCAAATTCACCCTGTATGACGTGGGTGGCGGCGTGCTGTGGGTGGGTGGCGTGACCATGGCAGGCTACTTCTTCGGCAACATCCCGTTCGTGAAGGCCCACCTCGACAAAATCATCTGGGCGATGATTTTCATTCCCGGTGGCTTGGCGGTGCTGGGTTCATGGCGCGCCAGCCGCAAGGCCAAAGCACAAGCCGCGGCGCAGGCCTGATCGCTCTGCCACCCGCGGGCGTCTTGCTCGCGGGCTTGGATCGTCAGCTCAATCACAGCGCGCGGTTGCGCGCCAGCGGTGGGTTCTTGGCGAAGTAACGCTGGATGCCGGCCAACAAGGCATTGGCCAGTTGGGCTTGGTAGCCCTCGTCTTGCAGCTTCGATTCCTCTTCGGGGTTCGAAATGAACCCCGTCTCGACCAGGATCGATGGGATGTCAGGGGCCTTCAACACCGCGAAACCCGCCTGTTCGACCCTGGCTTTGTGCAGCCTGCCGACCTTGCCCAGGTGACCCAACACGGCGTTGCCCAGCTTGAGGCTGTCCTTGATCTGCGCCGTGGTCGACATGTCGAGCAGCGCGCGCATCACCGAGGCGTCTTTGGCCTTGATGTTGACCCCACCGACCAGGTCAGACGCGTTTTCCTTCTTGGCCATCCACTTGGCGGCGGCGCTGGTGGCACCCGTGTCTGACAAGGCAAACACCGATGCCCCGCGGGCCTGTGGGTTCATGAACGCATCGGCATGGATGGACACGAACAGGTCAGCCTGCACGCGCCGGGCTTTCACCACGCGCTCGTGCAACGGCACGAAGTAGTCGGAGTCGCGCGTCATCATGGCGCGCATGCCGGGTTGGGCGTTGATCAAGGCGCGCAGCTTGTGCGCCACCGACAAAACCACGTCTTTCTCGTACAGGCCGCTGGGGCCAACGGCGCCGGGGTCTTCGCCGCCATGTCCAGCGTCCAGCGCCACGATGACCAAGCGTTGTGCACCCGAGAGCGCGTTGCCTTCGACGACGTCGCGGTCATCCTTGTCAGCGGTTTTCTCTGGCGGTTTGGCCGCGGGTGCTTTGGCGACGGCCTTGTCGGCCGGCCGTTTGAGGGCGCCAATGAAGTCGCCCAGGGCGTCGTTCATGGCTTCCGCGGCCTGATCGGAGTTGGCCGAGGTGCCAGCACCTGAGCCTGATCCGGCGGTGTGCGCCGGTGGTGACTCTGACATGAACGCGCCCGGGCTGCCGCCCGAGGCCGTGGAAGGCTGGGCCGCAGGCGTTTTGCCCGAGCCCGAGCCCGAGCCCGAGCCAGTGCCTGCAGACGCGCTGCCCGTGGCTGGCGTGGTCTTGCCTGTTGATGGCTGCTTGGGGCTTGCCGCGCCTTGGCCGGGTGCTGCTGCGGCCCCTGACGCAGGCGCGCCGGCTTCACGTCCCGGCTGCAAGGCCAGCTTGGGATCGGGGGCCAAGGTGGGGTAGAGGTCGAACACCAGCCGGTGCTGATAGGCCGCCACCGGTGGCAGGCCAAACACCTGCGGCTTGATGCCTTGCTTGAGGTCGATCACCAAGCGAGCGACCTTCGGGCGGTTCTGGCCCACGCGGATGCCGGCGATGAAGGGGTCGTCGGCGCGCACTTTGCGCACCAGGTCGCGCAGTTGGGGGCTCAGCTCCAGCCCTTCGATGTCGATGACCAGGCGCGAGGGGTTCTCGATCGCGAAGAAGGTGGCGTTGAGCGGCGTGTCAGATTCGAGCGTGACGCGCGTGTAGTCGTCGGCCGGCCACACGCGCACCGCCAGCAACTGGGCGCCCCAAGCCAGCTCATGCGGCCCCAGCAGCAAGACCAGGGTGCCGCCCAGCGCCTGTTTCAGCAGCTTGCGGCGGGCCGGCTTGGCATCGTTCGAGTGTGGGCGAGGTTCACGCATGGGCTTGCGCTCCGAACGGGGTCAATCCCAGCAAGGCGGCATGGCCGCGAGCGGTCAAGGCCTGCCATAGCACGGTGCGCTGGTCTTCGTCCATGGGGGTCAGGTGCAAGCGCAGGTCGGGGGTGGGCAAGAGCCCGGCAGCCTTGTCGGGCCATTCGGTCAACTTCAAGCCAGGGGCGGCAAACAGGTCGCGGAAACCGGCGTCTTCCCATTCTTGCGGGTCGTTGAAGCGGTAGAAGTCGAAATGGTGCACGGTCACGTCGCCCGCTTCGTGGGACTCGACCACGGCGTAGCTGGGGCTTTTGACGCGGCCTTGCACGCCCATGGCGCGCAGCAGGTGGCGCGTGAATGTGGTTTTCCCAGCGCCCAGGGTGCCGTGCAGCTCCATGAACACCGAACCGTCGTTGGACAACAAAGGCGCCAGGCTTTGCGCCAATTGGGCGGCCATGCGCGCGCAGTCGTCCTCATCCAGCCAGACAAAGTCAGCTTGGGATGGGGCTTGCGGGCTTGCTACGATCGTCACATGCGTCATGAACTTCAGTCCCCACCGTTGGCCGGATCCAGCCAGGCACACCACCCAGCCGAGCTGCTGGCAAACGTGCGCGAATGGGCGACAGAGTTGGGATTTTCTCAGATTGGCGTAGCAGACGTCGACTTGTCAAGTGCAGAGCCTGCTTTGTTGTCGTGGTTGGACCAAGGTTTCCATGGCGAGATGCACTACATGGCCAGCCATGGCCTCAAGCGCGCACGTCCCGCCGAGCTGGTTCCGGGCACCGTGCGAGTCATCACGGCGCGCATGGACTACCTGCCAGACAGCGTGCCCGAGGGCTGGCAAGCCATCGAATGGCAGCGCCTGGGTCAGCCCCAAGCCGCGGCTGTGTCGGTCTACGCCCGGGGGCGGGACTATCACAAGGTGCTGCGCAACCGCTTGCAAAAGCTGGCCGATCGCATTGCGCAGGCCGTGGGGCCCTTTGGGCACCGCGTGTTCACCGACTCGGCGCCAGTGCTGGAGGTGGAGCTCGCCAGCCGCAGCGGGGTGGGGTGGCGGGGCAAGCACACGCTGTTGCTGTCTCGCCAGGCCGGGTCCACCTTTTTCTTGGGTGAGATTTTTGTGGACCTGAACCTGCCACTGACCGAGCCTGAGTCCGCCCACTGCGGCTCGTGTCGGGCCTGCATCGATGTGTGCCCGACGCAAGCCATCGTGGCCGACGGTGTGGTGGACGCGCGCCGTTGCATCTCTTACCTCACCATCGAGTTGGCAGGCCCCATCCCTGTGGCGATGCGGCCACTGATTGGCAACCGCATTTACGGTTGCGACGACTGCCAGCTCACGTGCCCCTGGAACAAGTTCGCCAGCCGCGCGGTGGTGCCTGATTTTGACGTGCGCCCGGCCTTGGCCCAACCCAGCCTGGTGCAACTCTTCGCGTGGGACGAGGCCACCTTCTTGCGTTTGACCGAGGGCAGTGCCATCCGGCGCATCGGCTTTGCCCGTTGGCAGCGCAACATCGCCGTCGCCATGGGCAATGCGCTGGCCACTTGGCGCGACCAGCGCAGGCCTTTGTCAGACGTCGACGAGGCCCATCGCGCAGCGATCTTGTCGGCCTTGGGTGCATGGCAGGCCCAGCCGCCTTTCAGCGATGCCACTGAGCAGGCCATGGTCAACGAGCACGTGGCCTGGGCCGTGGCGCAACTCAGCCGTTGACCAGCACCACCTTGCCGCGCACCTGACGCGAGCCCATCAAGGCAAACGCCTCTTTCAGTTGGGACATGGGCAGCTTGTGCTCGACCACCGGTTTGATCTTGCCTTCCATGTACCAGGCGGCCAGTTGCATCAGACAGGCGGCGTTGTTCTGGGGTTCGCGCTTGGCGAATTCGCCCCAGAACACGCCCATCACCGAGGCGCCCTTGAGCAGCGCCAAATTCAGTGGCAGCGCTGGGATGACACCGTTGGCAAAGCCAATGACCAAGTGGCGACCACGCCAGGCGATCGAGCGGAAGGCTTGCTCGGTCAGCTCACCACCCACGGGGTCATAGACCACGTCGGGGCCCTTGCCCTCGGTGATGGTTTTGAGTTCGTCGCGCAGGTTCTGGGTGGTGTAGTTGATGGTGGCATCTGCGCCCAGTTCTTGGCACAAGGCGCATTTCTCGTCGGTCGAGGCCGCGGCAATCACCTTGGCACCCGCCGCCTTGGCGATCTGGATGGCCGCGGTGCCCACGCCACCGGCAGCACCCAGCACCAGCACGGTCTCGCCGGCCTTGAGGGCAGCGCGGTCCATCAGGCCGTGGTAGGTGGTGCCATAGGTGCACAAGAAGGCGGCCGCGTCTTCGAAGTTGAACACCGGCGGCAAGGGCATGAGGGTGAAAGCCGAGCACACGGTGTGCGTGCCAAACCCGCCCGTGCCAGCGAAGCCCGCCACGTGCGTACCTACCGCCAGGTGTTTCACGCCCTCGCCAATGGCTTCGATCACGCCGGCAAATTCAGCGCCAGGCACAAAGGGCAGGGGCGGCTTGATTTGGTATTTTCCCTGAACGATCAGCAGGTCAGGGAAGTTCAGGCTGGCGGCTTTGATGGCGACACGGACCTCGCCCTTACCGGGCTCAGGCGTGGGGCTGTCTTGCCAGCTCAGGTCTTCAGGGCCGGTCGTCTCGGTGCAGGTCCAGGCTTGCATGGGGGTGTCTCCGCGTTGTGCGTGTTGTGGTGTCGACTTACGAGGGTCAGATCGCGCCTTGGGCGAAGGTGTTGCACTGCTGCATGTCGCCGCTCTCAAAGCCGCGCTTGAACCAGGTCACCCGCTGCTTGCTGCTGCCGTGGGTGAAGCTTTCAGGTGAGACATGGCCTGTGGCATTGCGCTGCAAGGTGTCGTCGCCAATTTGCGAGGCGGCGTTGAGGGCTTCGTCGACATCACCGGCTTCAATGATCTGGCGGGCCTGCTGGGCGTGGTTGGCCCACACGCCGGCATAGCAGTCGGCTTGCAGTTCCAGTTTGACGCTCAAGGCGTTGTATTGCACCTGGCTGACGCGTTGCCGCATGGCGTCGACCTTGCCCGATGTGCCCAGCAGGTTCTGCACGTGGTGGCCGATTTCATGGGCGATGACGTAGGCCTGGGCAAAGTCGCCAGGGGCGCCGAGCCTCTCGCGCATCACGTCGTAGAAGTCCAGGTCGATGTAGACCTTTTGGTCGCCAGGGCAGTAGAACGGGCCTGTGGCTGACTCGCCCTTGCCGCAGGCGGTCGCCACGGCGCCACGGAACAGCACCAGCTTGGGCTGCTTGTACTGCCCGCCACCTTGCGCAAAAATTTGCGTCCACACGTCTTCGGTGTCGGCCAAGATGGTGCGCACGAAGCGGGTTTGCTCGTCGTTGGCCGGCTTGTGTGCGCTGGGGTTGGGTGCTTGGCTGACCTGGGTGGGTGCGCCGTTGCCGCTGAGCAGGTTGAGCACCGTGATGGGGTTGACGCCCAGAAAGTAGCTGGCCGCCAGGGCCACCACGATCGAGCCCATGCCGATGCCGCGCCCGCCCAGCCCCGGGATGCCACCAGAGGGGCCGCCACTGCCGCCACCGCTGTCGTCACGCATGTCTTCGACGTTGTCGCTTTCTCGGTTGCCTTGCCAGCGCATGCGGGGTCCTTCCAGGGGTGAGCTTGGGTGCTGCGCACGATGTTAGCAGTGGGGCACCTAGAATCCGGGCTCCTTCTTTGCACCTTGCCGGGCTGGCCTATCGCGCCCGGGTCACCGTTCCATGAGCCTCACATCGCCCGGTTCGTCATCTGCCACCACAGCCGCGCTGCCCATGCCCACCCGCAGCCTCTGGTGGGTGGCCGCGGCCGCTTTGGTGTGGCGGGGCTGGCTGTCGGCAGCGCTGCCCATGACGGGCGATGAGGCCTTGTTCTACTGGTGGGCGCGCTTCCTGGACTATGGCTATTACGACCACCCGCCGATGGTGGGCTGGTGGATCGCCGCCTCAAGGGCTGCGCTGGGCGACGCGACCTGGGCGGTGCGCCTGCCAGCCACGTTGTTGCCGTTGGGCGTGGGCTGGGCCTTGTGGTGGGGCTGGTCGCCCATTGACCGCAGCCGGGCCGCCTGGGCGGTTTTGCTTTACTGGCTGGCACCCATCAACTGGCTGGGCGCCCTGATCACCACCGACTCGCCCTTGATCCTGTGGGCTGCGTGGTCTGCCGCGGCCATGGCCAGGGCCGAGCACCGCAGCCTTCAGGTGAGCGATGCCGGGCAGTCGGCCTGGCGCCTGTATGCGCTCAGCGGCGTCTTCATGGGGCTGGCCTTCTTGTCCAAGTACTTCGCGGTGCTGCTGGGGCTGGCCTTCACGGCTTATTTCGCCACCGTGGCTCCGCTCCGTTGGCGGGGCTTTGTGTGGATGGTGTTGTGCGCCTTGCCTGCGGTGGCCGTCAATGTGCTGTGGAACCTGAACCATTGCTGGACCAACATCATGTTCAACCTCTTCAACCGCAATGAAGGGGCACAGGCTTCGTGGGACACGGCGTTGACCTATCTGGGCACCTTGGCTTATTTGCTGGGCCCGGTCTTCTTGTGGTGGGCGGTGCGTTGCTGGCGGTCGCTGGCGCAAGTGGCACGCGCGCAGCCCTTGGTGGTGTGGGCGGCCTTGCTGCCTTTGCTGTGCTTTGGCCTGATGTCGGCCAAGAAGGTGATCGGCCTGCACTGGGTGTTGGGCTTTTATCCCTTTGCCTTCGTGTGGCTGGCTTGGGCCTTGCCCGTGGCGGCCTTTCGCCCGGCAACCCGCGCCATGCACGTTTGGCTGGGGCTGCACCTGCTGGCCTGCGTGGGCGTGGCCATGACCGACCTGCCTCAGTGGCAGTCGATGCGCTACTACCACCGCCTGGTCGAGGCGGCGAGGGCCGAGCAAATGGTGGCGCAGGTGCGCGCGCCCGGGGTGGTGCTGGCCTCGAACGGGTATTCGTCGGCGGCCGTGTTTGGCTATGCGGCCCGCGAGCAGGTGCCCGTGCTGGGCCTGGGCAGCGTGCATGCACGCCAAGACGACCTCACGGTGGACTATGCAGCGCTCGATGGCAAGACCATTCGCGTGATGGCGACTCGTCCTGTGTCGCTCGACGACTACCGCGCCTATTTCGACGGCGTGCGCCTGCTCACCTTCCAGCAAGACGGCGCCACGTTCTACGCCGTCGAAGGCGTGAACTTCCACTATCCCGTTTACCGCGAGCAAGTCATGGGCGAGATCAACCGCCTGTACTACCGCTTCCCGGCGTGGTTGCCCGTGTGGGGCTGCAGTTTCTGCCAGCGCTATTGCGGCGCCGACCGCTGCACGCTTTGACGACAGCTTGACCCACCCCCTGTCGCCCTGCCTGCCCTGTGGGATGGGGGCGAGCGATAGAATCGCGCCACCTTGTGCCTTGTGGCCTCAAAGCAATTTATGACTGGTGTGACCGATTCCTCTCTGCCCGTGGTGATCATCGGGGCTGGCTTGGCGGGTTTGACGGTGGCACTGCACCTGGCCGAGAGCCAACCCGTCATCGTGCTGGCCAAGCGCCAACTCAATGAAGGTGCAACGGCCTGGGCCCAAGGCGGCATCGTGGGCGTGCTGGGCCGCGACGACAGCATCGAATCCCACGTCAAAGACACCCAGGAAGCCGGGGCTGGCTTGGTTGACGAGCGCGCGGCCGAGTTCATCGCCCGGCACAGCGCCGAGGCCGTGGCTTGGCTGGTTGAGCGCGGCGTGCCGTTCTCGCCTGACCCCGAAGGCCCTTTGGGTTTGCACCTGACCCGAGAAGGCGGCCACGCGGTGCGCCGCATCGCCCACGCCGCTGACGCCACCGGCAAAGCCATCCACGACGTCTTGCTCGAAGAGGTCAAGCGCCACCCCAACATCACCTTGCGTGAGAAATGGATGGCCGTTGACCTCATCACCAGCCGCCACCTCAAAAAGACCGAGCAAGCCGCGCCGGCCCGATGCCACGGCGTCTACGCTTTGGACATCGAAACCCAGCGCGTCGAAACCCTGCCAGCTTCGGCGGTGGTGCTGGCCACCGGAGGCGCGGGTAAGGTCTACCGCTACACCACCAACCCCGACACCTCGACGGGCGACGGCATTGCCATGGCCTGGCGCGCGGGCTGCCGTGTGGGCAACATGGAGTTCATCCAGTTCCACCCGACCTGCCTGTACCACCCGCAAGAGCGCAGCTTCCTGATCACCGAAGCCTTGCGAGGCGAGGGCGGCCTCTTGAAGCTGCCCAATGGCCACCGCTTCATGCCCGATCACGACGAGCGGGGCGAGTTGGCACCGCGCGACATCGTGGCCCGCGCCATCGACTTCGAGATGAAAAAGCACGGCGTGGACCACGTCTGGCTGGACGCCACCCACCTGGGCGAGG
>CANCFV010000104.1 GCA_947377275.1 Burkholderiales bacterium
GCCTCACAAAAATCTGCACGAAGTGCGCCTTGAGGTAAGAAGTCGCGCTATAATTTGATTCTTCTGTGGTGGCTATAGCTCAGTTGGTAGAGTCCCAGATTGTGATTCTGGTTGTCGTGGGTTCGAGCCCCATTAGCCACCCCACCAAACACAGATCCCCTAGGTAGACTGGTTCTCCTAGGGGATTTTGCTTTGGGCGTTTGGTTTCCGATGTGGCGTTTCATCGCCTCAGGGCGTCACAGAGTCGTCCTGCAACAAGCCATGCACCACCCGGCCCATGACGGCGAGCACGCGCTCCGAGGTGGCCGCCGTGTCTTGCGAAACCGCCACGATCTGGGCGGCCTCTACCAGCGTTGACAGCAAGAGCCGGGCGAGGATGTCCAGGCCGGTCTCTTTAATCAATGCGGCGGGTGCATGCAAATGGATCAGCTGGGTGATGAGGCCCAGGGAGTGACGCATGTCGATCGCGCGGCACTCTTGGCTGCCCAGAGCCGACGGCCCATCCAAAAAAAGCACCCTCACATAGCGCGCTTCGCCTGCGTGAACGACGAATGCCCTCAGCGCGGCCTCGACGGAAGCCGAGGGCAATACGATCGCGCTTGCAATGGACTCGATCAGCTCCTGTGACAACAACTCGTACACCGCACCGAACAAGGCCCGCTTGTCCTTGAAGTGGTGATAGATGGCACCTTTGCTGGTGCCCACGTCGGTGGCGATGTCGTCCAGCGATGTGCCAGCATAGCCGTGCGCCACGAAACGTTTCAGCGCTGCGCCCACCAGTGCCGTGCGTGTTGCCTCAGCATGAACGTCACGCAGCCGTTTGACACTGCTCGCCTTGTTTCGCATACTGTTGGTATCTGACATCTTATTCGTATCTTAAATGAGCCGCACAAACAGCACATCAACCGAGCCGGCCGACGGCGGTATTTTCGACTACGTGATCGTGGGCGGAGGCTCGGCCGGTTGCGTTCTTGCTAATCGCTTGAGCGCCGACCCCGCTGTGAAGGTGTGCCTGTTGGAGGCCGGACCGCCCGACACGCACTGGGCCATCCACATCCCGGTTGGGATGTTGTGGTTGATGCGAAGCAAGGTGCTGAACTGGCAGTTCCACACACAGCCAGAGCCCGCGCTGGGTGAGCGCCGCCTGTACTGGCCGCGCGGTCGTACCTTGGGTGGCAGCAGTTCGATCAATGCGATGTGCTACACCCGTGGGCACCCAAGCGACTATGACGCCTGGGCCGCGCAAGGCAACCATGGCTGGTCTTTCAGCGATGTGCTGCCTTACTTCAAGCGCTCGCAAGATCAGGCGAGAGGTGCTTCCGAGTTCCATGGCGTTGGCGGGCCGCTCCATGTGTCTGACTTCGCTTCCCCTACGGCTTTGACGCAGACCTTCATTGAAGCGGGCGTTCAGGCGGGCTTTCCTCACAGCACCGACTTCAATGGCGCTAACCAAGAGGGCGTGGGCTTGTTCCAGACCACGCAGAAAAAGGGCTTGCGTTGGAGCACAGCCAAGGGCTATCTCAAACCGGTTCGCCACCGTGCGAACCTGACCATTCTCACCAACGCCCACGCGCATCGGGTGTTGTTTGATGGCACCAGGGCCTGCGGTGTGCTCGTGCAGCGCGGTGGCGTCATCGAGCGAATTGCCGCCCGACGCGAAGTCTTGCTGTCGGCCGGCGCCCTGCAGAGTCCCCAATTGCTGATGTTGTCGGGCATCGGGCCTGGCGCGCACTTGCAATCGCATGGGGTGAAGACGCTGGTGGACCTGCCCGGCGTCGGCCAGAACCTGCAAGACCACCTGGACGTCATGGTGGTGCACGAGGGCAAGCGATGGCGTTCGACGGGCCTGACACTGCCGTCGGTGTTGAAGGGGCCATGGGAGCTTGTGCGCCTGGCCATGCGGGGTGCAGGCATGTTCACCAGCAACGGGGCGGAGGGCAACGCCTTCATCAAAAGCTCGCTTGAAGAGCCGATACCTGACCTGCAACTGCACTTCATGCCAGCCCGCATGCGCGATCACGGTCGCGATTTGCGCTACCTGATGGGGCAAGGCTTTTCGATGCACGTGTGTTACCTGCGACCCAAGAGCCGTGGAAGCATTTCTTTGGCCAGTGCAGACCCGATGGCGGCACCTGCCATCCGCGCCAACTACTTGTCTCACCCTGAAGACATGCGCAAGATGGTTTTGGGCATCCGGCAGGTGAGGCGCATCTTTGCCGCGACGGCATTTGACCTTGACCGTGGTGCCGAGTTGGCGCCTGGCGCGCAGGTGCAGACCGACGAGGCCTTGCAAGCGTTCATCCGCAGCCGTGCCGAGACGATTTACCACCCCGTTGGTACCTGCCGCATGGGCCCTGAGGGCGATGCCATGAGCGTGGTGGACAGCCAATTGCGCGTGCGCGGCGTGCAAGGCCTGCGCGTGATTGATGCGTCGATCATGCCCACGCTCGTGGGCGGCAACACCAACGCGCCGACGGTGATGATCGCGGAAAAGGCGAGCGAGATGATCTTGCGTGGCGATTGAACCGGCCTCAGTGGCCGCGAAGCCGTGCGTGCATCGCGGTCATGCGACAAAGTTCATCACGGTCACGTAATGGCTGGCGGTGCCACCCAGCACGAACAGGTGCCACACGCCATGCGCGTGTTTGACGCGGTCGCTCAGCGCGTAAAAGGCGATGCCCACTGAGTAGAGCAGGCCGCCGGCCAATAGCCAGATCCAGCCTTGTTGGTGAAGGCCTTCGACCAAAGGTTTGCTGGCCACGATGCCGCACCAGCCCATCAGCACATACAGCGGCACGGAAGGCACGCTTTCGCGCCCCCACCAAAGCTCTTTGCAAACGCCAATGGCCGCGAGAGCCCACACGAAGGCCAGCAAGCCCCACCCCAAGGGCCCGCGCAGCGTCAGCAGCGCAAATGGCGTGTAGGTGCCCGCAATGAGCAGGTAGATGGCGCAGTGATCGGCTTTGGCCCACAGCGCTTTGCGGGCGCCTTGGGTGCTGTGATACAGCGTTGAAGCGCCGTACAGCACAACCATCGTCAAGCCGAACGCACCAAAGCCCACCACGTGTCGCCAATGACCGTGCTTGAGCGCCTCTTGCATCAAGGCGGCCGCCCCGAGCACCGACAGGGCCAAACCCAGCGCATGGGTCCAGCTGTTGAAGCGCTCGCCGTGGTACATGGCTGGTCCCGGGGTAGATGAGATGGCGCATTGTGCGCTGGCCCGCATGACGGCCACATGACCCAAGGCAAAGGTGCGGTGCTGCGGGTTTGTGGCGGCCAAGAAAAAAGCGCCCCTTAGGGCGCTTTTCGATACCGGGGCGTGGCCCCAAGGTCAGCGGTTGCTTTCTTTGACGATCACCCACTGGCCCTTGAGCTGCTTCCAGGTCAGGACCTTTTGTGTGTTGTCCTTGAAGTTGCTGGAGGTGTAGGTCTGGTCGAAGCTGGTGACCACCGTCTCGCCTTGCGGCGTGGCTTTGATGTTCTCGACTTTCACGTCGATCGGGCCGGTTTTGCCCAAGAGGCGACGGCGCTCGTTGATCCACTTGGCCGAGGTGTAGCGCGCAGGGGCGAAGTCCTGGCCGTAGAAGCTGAAGTAACGGTCGGCGTCCTTGGCCATCCAGGCGGCAGCCCAGTCGCGCAGGCGTTGCGCCACGGTTTGAGCTGCAGCGGCATCGGCCATCACAGGCTTGGCAGAGACCGCGGCAGGCGCTGCCACAGGCGCGGTGGCAACGGCCGGGCCAGCCAGCTTCTTGGCGCGGGCGTCGAGGTCTGCGTGGCTGGTGGCCACAGGTTCCACGCTGGTGACAGGGCAACGTTGTGCGGCTTCATCAGCGGCTTGCCAGTCCTTGACCAGGTCTTGATTGTTGTCGTCGCTTGGGGCCAGGCCCAAGGTGCTGGTCAGCGTGTTGCGTGCAGCCTGGGTGCGGGCATAAGCCAGTTGCTGGTCGGACTCGGCATTGGCGTAGGCGCGCTTGGCTGTATAAAGCTCGTTTTCAGAGTTCAACAAGTCCAGCAGGCTGCGTTGGCCGATTTCAAACTGCTGGCGGTAGGCATCGCGGGCTTTTTCGATGGCCAACACGTTGCGGTCAAGGGCGGCGAGCTGGCCTTTGAGTTTGCCGATGTCGTTGTGTGCGATGGCTGCGGTCTGACGGACGTCGCGGCAGGCCTTGTCACGTTGGTCAGCGGCCTGGTTGATCAGGTCGACGTACTGGCGCACGCGGGCTTGGTCAGAGCCACCGTTGTAGAGGTTCCAGTTCAGCAGCAGTTCGGCGGACGTGTCGCGTTTTTGGTCACGGATGCCGTCGAAGTTCTTGCCCAGACCAGAGCGCACACGGGCTTCCACCTTTGGCTGGTAGGTGCTTTCTTTGGTCTTGGCTTGAGCTTCCACCGCGCGCAGGTTTTCAACGGCTGCGCTGATCGATGGGTGTTTGGCCAGGGCTTGGTTGACCGTGTCGGTGTTGGCGCCCAGCAAGCCTTTTTCCAGACCATTGGTGGGGGCGAGCTTGGCTGCTGGGGCTTCGCCGACGATGCGCAGGAAGCGGGCGCTGACGTCGTGCAGGTTCGCCACTTCCGTGGTGAGGTTGGAGTCGGCCAGGGCGAGACGCGCGTTGGCTTGTTCGGAGTCGACGCCACGGCCTACGCCAGCTTTCACTTTCGACTGCAGTTGGTCGAAAGCGTATTTGTGCTGAACGTAGTTGTCTTCGGCCAGCTCAACCAGTTTGCGGTAGCGCTGAACGTCCAGGTAGGCGCGAGCGGCTTCCAGGGCGGTGTCTTCACTGGTCGAGAGGAATTCGAAATAGCGGGTGACGCGTGCATGGCCCAGACGCTCGACTTCTTTGCGCGTGGATTGGCCGTCCCACAGCACCTGGTTGGCCGTCAAGGCCACACCGTTGCGGCTCAGGCTTTGCGAGGCGGGGTCGCGCGTGGTGATGCGATTGCTGTCGCGGCCGACGCTGGCACCCAGGTCCACCGTGGGGTAGTACCCACCACGTGCCACGTCGACTTCGTTGGTCGAGGCACGCAGCGCGTTGAGGCGCGTCGTGACATCAGGGTTGTTGGTGATGGCTTTTTGAACGGCTCCCGCCATGCCTGTGGGGGCTGTTTGGGCGTTTGCAGTCAGGGCCATGCAGGCCATGGCCAGCGCCGTCAAGCTGTGTTTCATGCTCATCTTGTTCACCTGGTCTCTGTTTACCCGTCAGGGCGAGCGTCAATCGGTGGCGTTCAAAAGCCAACGTGACACCGGTTATCGGTAGTAACTCGCTTATCTGAACAATTTTGTCACCAAAAGTGACCCGAATTGACGTGTTTTTGTCCAAGCCGCCCATTCGGAGGTGCCTAGGGGCGCCAGGAAGGCGCCGGGGTGTGATCTGTCAGGTCAAGTTGTTCGGTGTTCTGCCGAATCTACTGCGTGGTCCGATTTCTCTTTCTTCACCTGTCGCGTGCTTGGTTGTTGCATCTTGCTGGATGCACGCCCTGCGTATCGCTGCGCGCCCGTCGCGCCCGCGCTGCGAGCTGGAAGGCCCTGGTTGCGCTGTGCTGTTTCGCCTGGTGCGCGTCACCGGCCTGGGAGTCGCCGCGGGTGCTCAGCGCGGCACAGAAGATGGGGCCCGCTGCTGTGGCTCGCGCCCAGGCCTTGGTGCAAGAAATCGCTGAAGTGGCCTCGCAGGACGAGGAAGCCCGCCTGAAAGGCCTCAACGGATTTTTCAACCGCCAGATCCAATATCGCGATGACCGCGAGGTCTGGGGGGTGATCGATTATTGGGCGTCGCCACTTGAATCCTTGGCCAAAGGGCAGGGCGACTGCGAAGACTATGCGATTGCCAAGTATTTCTCCCTGATTGCCGCAGGTGTTCCGGGTGTGAAGATGCGTTTGGTTTACGTCAGGGCTCAGGTGTCGGGCACGGTTCAGGCACACATGGTGCTGGCGTATTACCCGGAGCCCAATGCCGAACCCTTGATTTTGGACAACTTGCTGACCGACATCCGGCCCGCTTCGAGGCGCCCGGATTTGGTCCCTGTTTTCAGCTTCAACGCGGAAGGTTTGTGGCAAGGTGTGGCAGGTGCGAGTGCGGGTGACCCTGCCGCGCGCCTGTCGCGTTGGCGCGATGTCTTGGCCAAAGCCAAGGCCGAGGGGTGGTGGTGATTCTGAGCATGCTTGAGCAAATGGTGGGTGGCCTATGTCCCTGATCCGGCAGATCTGGTTGTTGTTGCTTGTGACGCTGCTGATGGCGTTCATGGGCAGCTTTGCCGTGTGGATGTTGTCGGCTCGGGGTTATCTGGAGACCCAGTTGCGACTGAAGAATGCGGACAACGCGCAGTCTTTGGCATTGAGCTTGTCGCAACAACGAGGCGACATGGCCGAGTTGGAGCTGACGGTGTCGGCCATGTTCGACACCGGCTTTTACCAGCGCATCACTTTCAAAGACGCGGGCGGGCGCCCGGTGTTCACACGCGAAGCCGATGCCGTGGCGGCTCGTGAGGTGGCCCCTCAGTGGTTCACGGGCTTGGTGCCTGTGGCTTCTCCGCAAGGGGTGGCTCAGGTGTCTGACGGTTGGCGGGCCTTGGGTTCGGTCGAGGTGGTGAGTCATTCGGGTTTTGCCCACGAACAATTGTGGGAAGGCAGCGTCAAAACGGCGGGTTGGTTGCTGGCCTTGGGGGCTTTTGCCAGTGCCATTGCCTGGCTGGGCGTGCGCCGCATTCGCGAGCCACTCGATGCCACGGTGGCCCAGGCCCAGGCCTTGATGGAGCGCCGCTTCATCACGGTGGACGAGCCGAAGGTGCCCGAGTTGGCTCGATTGAGTCAGGCCATGAATGCCGTCGTGCTGCGTTTGAAGGCGTTGTTCGATGAGCAGTCGTGGCAAGTGGAGCAGTTGCGTCAGCAGGCCCATTGCGACCCCCTGACGCGCTTGTCGCACCGCAAGCATTTCATGGCCCAGTTGGGCGCCGCATTGCAAAACGACGAGGGTGCGGGCTCGGGCATGCTGTACCTGATCCGGGTGGTCGATTTGGCCGGCATCAACCGCTTGTTGGGCCACCGGCGCACCGATGGCCTGTTGCAGCGCTTGGGTGGCGTGTTGACCGAGGTGTCGTCCGGCATTTCAGGGGCAGCCAAGGGCCGCCTCAATGGGGGTGATTTCGCTGTTTGCTTGAGTGCCGATGAGGCCCAGTTGCCGCAGGCCGAGCATTACGCCGACGCGTTGCGCCGTGCGTTCGCAGAGCAGGGCGTCACGGCGAGCGTGGTGCTGGGCGCCGTGCACTGGGAGCGGGGCATGCCTTTGCAGCAGGTGCTTGCATCGGCCGACTCTGCCCTGGCGCGCGCCGAAGCCCGTGGGCCTTTTGCCGTGGAGGTGGCTGATCGCCCTGACGCCAGTGCGCCCGTGCTGGGTGAGGACGAGTGGCGCAGCCGTCTGAACGCGGTGCTGCAAGAGCAGCGTGTGCAGTTGATGCGCTACCCGGTGGTCGATCGCAACATGCACCTGGTTCACCACGAGTGCCCCTTGCGATTGCAGTTGCGTCGCGATGGTGAGTTCGAAGCCGCGGCTCAGTGGTTGCCGATGGCCTTGCGCTCGGGCCTGATCTCGCAGATCGACGAGTTGGCGGTGACGCTGGCGCTGGACGACATCGCTCGGGACCACCAGCCGCGTGGGGTGAACATTTCGCCGGCATCGTTGGCTGACAGTGGTTTTGTGCCGCGCTTGCGTGCACGCTTGGCCGGTGCGCCGGTGGCCGCGCACTTGCTGTGGCTCGAGGTGGCTGAGAGTGCCGCTGTGGAGCGTTTTGAGCTGGTGCGAGAGATGTGCAAGCAGCTGCGGCCGCTGGGCGTTCGCATTGGCCTGGAGCATGCGGGCGAGCGCTTGACCCGCATCGAGTTCTTGTTCGAGGCCGGGCTGGATTACGTCAAGCTCGATGCCTCTGTGGTGCAGGGTGTGGCCCAGGATGGTCCGCGTGCGGCCTTTGTCATGGGCACGGTCAGCATGCTCCATGGCCTGGGTTTGAGCGTGTACGCCGAAGGCGTCACGGAAGCTGCAGACATCGCCGAGCTGCGTCAGTGCGGCATTGACGGCGTGACTGGCCCAGCGGTTCGTCTGCCAACTTGACCCTGCGCTGAGCCCGCCCCCTAGCGGCAGGGCGGCTACCCCATCTTTTCGATGACCCAATGAGAACGGGGGGGGCTCTTTCGAGCCGCCCCCCGTTGGCGTGGTCACCCTTGCGGGATCAGTGGTCGACGAGCAACTTGCTTTGGGCCATCAGGTTGGCAATGACGGCTGCATCAGACGTTTTACCCGCGGTCAAGTCGAACCCTGTCACGATGATCTTCTGGTCTTCCGCGCCGGGCTGGTAGCCGCTGGAGAACCCACCGTTGGCGCTGACGTGAACGATGGTGTCGCCACCAGACTTCTCAAAGTGCAGGTAGTTGGTGAGGTTGGCGCTGCTCTCGCCTTGCAGCAGGTCACGCAGGTCCAGCACGTCGCCACCCGACGAAGCCGAGGCAGTGTTGAAGTTGGTGATGGTGTCGACGGCGGCTTTGCCAGCTTCACCGGCATCGGCCAGGCTCCACTTGAAGACATCGGTATGGCCGTAGTCTGAGCCGTCGTGTCCCGACAAGGCGTTGTTGCCTTGCCCGCCCAGCACCACGGTGTTGTTGGCGTTGCTCACGTCAACGGTCAAGGTGGCGCTGCTGGACTGGCCTACGTCATTGGTGATGGTGTAGGTGAACACGTCTTTGCCAATCGCAGCGCTGCCGTTGTTCAGCGCAATGGTCGCGGCGGCATTGGCATCGATGTCATAGGCATAGGTGCCATCGGCGTGCATCACCAAGTTGCCGTACTGCCCGTGCACGGTGGTGTCGAGTCCACCATTGGCCGAGGTCAGATCGCCTGCAGCGATGCCCGATACCGAGAACGGCGAGCCGCTCGCGTCATGGTCCTGGCCCGCCTCGCCCGAGGTCACATCACCCGTGATGTGGCCGCTGGTGTGCAAGCTGGATGCAATCGGCACTTCCGATGTCATGCCGTAGATGGACGCACCCACATTGATGACCTTGCCTGTGTCTTCGGTGGCGCCCGTCGAGAGGTTGACGTCATAGACATGGCCTGCGCTGGTCACGGCGTAGATGTGGCCCTCGGCGCCCACGGTCAAGCTGTAGCTGTCGCACGGGATGTCGGCCATGACCGTGGTCTTGCCGGTGGTCAAGTCCATCTTGACGAGGTGGCCCTCGCTGTTGGACTCGTATGCCGTGTTGCCGATGATGAGGATGTCACCGATCGAGCAGGCGCCGAATGAGCCCACCTTGGTGGCCGCGCCTGTGGTGGTGGAGAGCTTGTACAAGCTGCCATCACCGCCGCCTGCGTACAGCTGGCCATTGGCGTCAGAGGCCATGGAGTACAGGCAAATGCCCGACTTGCTAATCAAGGTGCTGGCGGCTGTGTTGGGGTTGATGCTGTAGAGCTCACCATCGAGCGTGACGCCGTAGAGCTTGCCGCTGCTGGTTGTGGCCACGTCGCCGAACACATGTCCCGTGTCGCCAATTTTGTAGTGCGCGCCGGTGGCAGGGTCGAGCTTGCCCAGGTTTCCGCACGAGTCAACGTAGTAGTTGGCGATGGTCGTGGCCACCGAGGTGCTGCTGACGTTGGACGTTGTGCCGTAGATGGCTGCATGGACGTCCAGCGTGGTGCCTGTGGCAATCGAGACGCCGGTGGCGAGGTTGATGTCGTAGACCGCGCCCACGCTGGTGATGGCGTACACGTGCCCATCGACGCCCGGTGTCAAGCTGTAGCAGTCGCATGGGATGTTGGTCACCACCGATGTCTTGCCTGTGGTCATGTCCAGCTTGACCAGGTGGCCGTTGCTGGTCGATTCATAGGCGTTGGTGCCGATGATGAGGATGTCGCCAGCGGATGGCTCGCCGAACGAGCCTACCTTGGTGGCCGAACCCGTGGTGGCCGAGACCTTGTAGAGCCCGCCGTCGCCGCTGCCGGCATACAACTGGCCGTTGGCGTCGTTGGCCATGGCGATAAACCCAACTCCTGCGGCGCCAATGAACTTGCTGGCTGCGGTGACGGGATCGATGTTGTAGAGCCGGCCGTCGAGCGTGACACCGTAGAGTTTGCCGTCGCCGGTTTGGGTGATGTCGCCAAACACCTGTCCGGTGCCGCCAATCGTGAGCATCACACCCGTGGCTGGATCCAGCTTGCCCAAGTTGCCCGACGAGTCGGTGTAGAAGTTGGCGATGTTGGCCTGAACGGTGGTGTTGACCACTTCGGACGTGGTGCCGTAGATCGAGGCGCCGACGCAGATGGTGCGGCCGGTGTCGGTGCTGCCGCCCGTGGCCAGGTTCACGTCATAGACGCGGCCTGCGCTGGTGATGGCGTAGATGTGTCCCTCGGCACCTTGCGTCAGGCTGTAGCAGTCGCAAGGGATGTTGGCCACCACGGCCGTCTTGCCTGTGGTGAGGTCGATCTTGACGAGGTGACCCGCGCTGGTTGACTCATAAACGGAGTTGCCCACCACCATGATGTCGCCAATGGTCGACTCGCCACTGAGGTTGCCTGCTTTGGTCGCCGCCCCGGTTGTGGTGGAGATGGTGTAGAGCTTGCCGTCGGTCGCTGCCGCGTACAGGTGGCCACTGGCGTCGGATGCCAGGGTGTAAACACACAGCCCGGTCGAGCCGATTTGGGTGCTGGCGCCGGTCTCTGGGTTGATCGAGAAGAGCACACCGGCCAGCGAGACGCCGTACAGCGTGCCGTTGGGGGCCATGGCGATGTCGCCAAACACTTGACCCGTGTAGCCGATCACGACGTTGGCGCCCGTGGCTGGGTCCAGCTTGCCCAAGTAGCCGCAAGAGTCGACGTAGTAATTGCCGCCTTGCAGGTTGCCGATGCTCACGCTGACTTCGTCATCGACCGCGACCAGCCCGTTGCCGGAGACCGTGAAGTTGCGTGCCTCGCTCGCGGCGCTGGTGTTGCCTGCGGCGTCTGAGGAGATGGCAGTGAGGTTGTGTGCGCCGTCGGTCAGCGGGGTGCTGGGTGTCAGCGTCCAGGTGCCGTTGGCGGACACGGTCGTGCTGCCAATCAGGGTCTTGCCATCGTAAACATCGATGGTGGAGCCGGCCTCGCCTGTGCCCGAGAGCGCGGGCTTGGCGTCATCGGTGGTGCTGCCGTTGGCGATCTGGCCTTTCACGGCGCCCACATCGTCAAGCAGGCTGGTGATCGTGGGCGTGGTCGGTGGTGTGCCGTCCACCACGATGTCTGCCTTGGCGCTGGGCGCACTGGTGTTGCCAGCGGCGTCGGTGGCCGTCACGGCGAAGCTGTGTGCGCCTTCGTTCAGAGGCGTGGCGGGGGTCAAGCTCCACTTGCCTTGTGCGTCGACCGTGGTGGTGCCAATGAGCGAGCCGTTGTCGTAGACCTTGACGGTGGCGCCGGCTTCGGCCGTGCCATTGAGCGTGGGGGTCTTGTCGTCGGTGGTCGCGCCATTGGCAATGGCGCCTTGCTTGGAACCCACATCGTCGGTCACGCTGGTGATGGCCGGGGTGTTGGGCGCATGCGTGTCAATGGTCAAACCATAAGCTGGCGTGGGCGCACTGACCACACCTGCTGCGTTGGTGGCGGTGGCGGTGAAGCTGTGCGGGCCTTCTGCCAAATCAGCGCTTGGCGTCAAGGTCCACTTGCCCGAGGCGTCCGCCGTGGTGGTGCCCAGCACGGTGGCGCCGTCATAGACGGTCACGGTGGTGCCCGCAGGGGCGGTGCCTGCGATGGTGGGCTTGGTGTCATCGCTGACACCGTCCTTGGCGAC
>CANCFV010000105.1 GCA_947377275.1 Burkholderiales bacterium
TTGAAGGAAAAGCTGTTGGCGGCACACCGTGGCGGCATCAAAACCGTGCTGATTCCGGAAGAGAACGTCAAAGACCTGGCCGAGATCCCTGAAAACGTGAAGGGCCAGTTGGAGATCGTTCCCGTCAAGTGGATCGACAAGGTGTTGGAAGTTGCCCTGGAGCGTCAGCCTCAGCCTTTGCCGGACGATGAGCCCAAGGTCGAAGTCAAACCCGAGGCTGCAGCCCCAGCTGCGTCGCCTGTGAGCAACGAAGTGTTGAAGCACTGAAAATTGGTGTACAATTTCATTCTTCGCTGATCGGTACCAACGATCAATGCAGGACAGCAGGAAGCAATTCCAGAGCAACTGTAGAAGCGATTTGCGGGATTAGCTCAGTTGGTAGAGCGATACCTTGCCAAGGTATAGGTCGAGAGTTCGAGCCTCTTATCCCGCTCCAAAATGAAAAGCCTCTGACGAAAGTCAGAGGCTTTTCGCTTTGTGCGTCCTCTTTTCTTTCAGAAGAGCGCTCCCCTGCGTGCCTTATTTGGCCTTTTGCGCTGACGGAGCGTCGTTATCGTCGAGTGCAGTGCCCAGCGCCTTTGTGCGACAGGCATCGCTTGGGCGCAGCCTTTCGATGGCGGCTCAATGATCCGCCGTTGGCGTTGTGCCGGCGGCAATGCAAGTGGACACACGATGCACAACGACGTGGTTGTTTTGGTGCCGATCTACCTGCCTGTGTTGGCGGGGCAGGACCTGTTCTCGCTGGACTATTCGCTCGAGAAGCTCCACGGGCGCCGGGTGCATTTTGTCGCTCCCGAGGGCATGGACGCATCGTTTTACGAGAGACGCTACCCAGGCGCACAGCTTGATCACTTTGATGCGGCGTATTTCGCGTCTGTGCAGGGCTACAGCCGCTTGTTGCTGAGCGAGGCGTTCTACGAGCGCTATGCCGCTTACGAGTTTTTTCTCATTTTGCAGACGGATGCGATCATCTTGAATGACGATCTGGATCGTTGGTGTGCATCTCGCTTCGATTACGTGGGGGCGCCTTGGCCCAACGGATTGGAGTTGAAGATCAACTTGGATCGTTTTGTAGACGACCTGCAGGTCAAGGCGCATGCACGCGTTGGCAATGGTGGATTGAGCCTTCGCCGTGTTGGCGCTTGCTTGGCCTTGCTCAAGGAGTTCCCGCAGGCCGTGCAGGTGTTTCAAGCCACGGGCTCAAGCGAAGACCTGTTCTTTGCCTTGATGGGCAGCTTGTCATGGGACTTTGTGTTGCCCAACGAGATGACCGCGGCGCTCTTCTCGCTTGAGTTGTCGCCCGAGGTGTATTTGCGCATGAATGGCGGACGTCGCCCCATGGGGGGGCACGCTTGGTGCAAGTACAACCGTGATTTCTGGCTGCCCCTGCTCGACCGTGCGCCGCCCCCACTTGAGCCTGTGCAGACGCCAGTGGCGGAGGGCGCTTCAGCTGCTGTCGCCTGACGTTCGGCGTGCCTTGCTGGCTGTGCGGCATCGGCGGTTTGCCGCTTCATGCCTTTGACGCCAAGGTGTGCCAACGGGTCGCGCTGTGATTGGTTCACGGTGTTGTGATCAGGTGCCTTTTTGGCCGTGGTTACGGTCGAATGTGGGCGTATCAGCCGTCTGAAGCGCCAATGCAGGCGACAATTGGCATCCCACGCGGCAATCGCTGCGGCAGGGGTTGGCGACTGTGGCGAAATTGGTAGACGCCCGAGACTTAAAATCTCGTGTCCGTGAGGGCGTACGGGTTCGATCCCCGTCAGTCGCACCATTCGGCGTTTTGGGGCGCTGAACTGTGATACAATATGAGTCTTCGCTGAGCAGTGCACCAAACTGTTCAGGCCCTGCAGCAATGCGGGCAATGCGATGTGCGGGAATAGCTCAGTTGGTAGAGCGCAACCTTGCCAAGGTTGAGGTCGCGAGTTCGAGCCTCGTTTCCCGCTCCAGTTTCGGGTTTCAGCCGTGAGGCTGGTTCCCACAGAGGCGCGGTAGCAAAGCGGTTATGCGTCGGATTGCAAATCCGTTGAGCCCGGTTCGACTCCGGGCCGCGCCTCCATCCATCTCCCTGATTTCTGGTCTGCGAACAGCGGTGAGTTCACCCTGCTAATGTCGCTTAAGCCACCGCACCTTCACTCCTAACATCGATTCACGCGGCAGTGGTCTGTCGCTGGTTTCATGTCCCGCGACTTGGCGGGCGTTGGAGTTGTTCGTGTCCACCCTCGACGAGCCCGATTTGGTCGATCCGATCGGCGAACCTGAGCCTCCAGAGGCTGCGGGTGAGGGGGACATGCACGCGTCGGATCCATTGCTGGAGGCGGTGATGTGGCTGTGTCGCCACCATGGCCTGGAGCGCACCGAGCATTCATTGACGCAGGGCGGTCGCAGCGACCAGCCCATCACGCCAGGACGCGCCACTGAACTGCTCCGCCAGGCCGGGTTCAGTGCCACGGTGGTGAAGCGCCCGCCAAGCAAGATCCTGGGCTTGTTGATGCCTGTGGTGCTGTTGCTCAAGAACGGCGATGCGGTGATCCTGATGCGCCGTGTGGGCGAGCGCTCTGCTCGCTCGGGCGGCGCCCGCTACGAGGTGGTGATGCCAGGGACTGGCAACGAGGTGTGCACCGCCACCGAGGCCGAGCTGATGCCTGAGTACTCTGGCTATGCCTTGCTGGCCGCCCTCAGGCCCCAAGCCACACACTCTGGCGCCGCCGGAGACGAGGGTGAGGCCGATGGGCATTGGTTCTGGTCGACCATCCGCAACTACATGCCGTACTACCGTGGCGCCATGGTGGCCGCGCTGTTGAGCAACCTGCTGATGCTGGTGACCGGGCTGTTCACGTCGGTGGTTTATGACAAGGTGATTCCTCACCAGGCCATGGCCACGCTGTGGTCCTTGGGCTCGGCTGCTTTGTTGGCCATCGCCTTTGACTTCGTGGCCAAGCAGTTGCGCGGCCACTTGATCGACATTGCGGGCAAAAAAGCCGACCTGGCGATGGGGGAGCAGTTGTTCGACAAGGCGATCAACATCCGCTTGGAGAACCGGCCGGAGTCGGCAGGTGCTTTCGCGCACAAGCTCTCGCAAATCGAGATCGTGCGGGAGTTTTCGACATCGGCGAGCACTGCCGTGATGACCGACATGCCCTTCATCGCGGTGTTCATTTTCATGACTTTCGTGGTGGCCGGGCAATTGGCGCTGGTGGTGCTGTTCGCGGTGCCCGTGATCCTGGTGATGTCGTTCTCCATTCAGCGCGTTTTGCGCAAGCAGATGAGCGCGAACATGGCGCAGCACGCCGATTTGCACGGCACGCTGGTGTCGGTGGTCGAAGGCATGGAGGACGTGCGCGCGGCCGGGGCCGAGGCGTACTTCGCAGAGCGCTATCGCTCGGCCAACATTGCCGCAGCGAATTCATCGCTGAAGGCCCGCACCATCGGTGGCGTGGCCAACCACATGACGCTGATCACGCAGCCTTTGGTGACGGTGATCATGTTGATTTGGGGCGTGACCCTCATCCAGGAAAACAAGCTGACCAGCGGGGCCTTGATCGGTGCGGTGATGTTTGCCTCGCGGGCTTTGACGCCGCTCAATTCGGTGGTCATGCTGGCTGGGCGTTTTCAGGGCGCCCGTGCCGCGATGCGGGCTTTGAATGAGCTGATGGCAACGCCGACGCACCGAGAGCCTGGCAAGGTGTACTTGGCGCGGCCTGAGATCCAGGGGCAACTGGCTTTGCGGGACGTGAGTTTTGCGTATCCGCACGGAACGCGAACGCACGCCCCCCAGGTCCTCAAAGACATCAATTTCGAGATCAGGCCGGGCGAGCGGGTGGCGATTTTGGGCAAGATCGGCAGTGGCAAGTCCACGATTTTGCGTTTGTTGGGCGGGCTGTATGAGCCCACCGGTGGCTTTGTCGAGGCCGATGGCATCGACCTGCGGCAGATTGACCCGACCGACTTCCGAAGCCACGTGGGCTTTGTCTCGCAAGAGCCGCGCTTGTTTGAGGGCTCGCTCAAGGACAACGTGATGCTCGGGCGTGCGCATGCGCGCATGGGTCGCTTTTTGGAAGTGGCTCGGCAGACCGGATTGGACAAGCTGGCTGCAGCACACCCGATGGGCTACGACATGCCAGTGGGCGAGATGGGGTCACTGCTGTCGGGAGGGCAGCGGCAGCTGGTCGCGCTGGCACGTTGCCTGGTCACCCAGTCTCAGATTTTGCTGATGGATGAGCCGACGAGTTCGATGGATGCGCAGTCGGAGATGGGCTTCATTCAGCACCTCAAGAGCTCGGTCGAGTCCCAGACCTTGGTGGTGGTGACCCACCGGCCCGCCTTGCTGTCTGTGGTCGACCGCATCATCGTGGTTGACAACGGTCGCATGTTGGCCGATGGCCCCAAGGCCAAGGTGCTGGCCTTGCTGGCAGGTCAGAACCCGTCGCAGCAGCCGCAGCCTGTGCCTGCGGCGGTCGCTCCGGCGGCTCAGCCCGCGCCGCGTTATGAAGCCATGTCGGCTTGATGGGGCGCGGCATGGGGGCAAAGCAACGCGTGTCTGCTGGCGAGAAGTACTTCCCCGGCGACGAGGATTACATGTCGGGCATCAAGGAGGCGCAGGTGTTGCAAGGGACCGCGTCTGCGAGCTGGGCGCTGTATCTGATGCTGATCGTGGTCCTCGTGGCATTCACCTGGACGGCTCTGGCCCGTGTCGATCAGATCACCAAGGCCGAGGGGCGGGTGGTGGCCGATGGCCGCGAGCAGATCATTGCCAGCTTGGAAGGCGGCATTCTGGGGGCCATGCTGGTGCGCGAAGGCATGCTGGTCGACAAGGGGCAGGACCTGGTTCGCTTGGACCCGACCCGCTTTGAGGCCCAGCAAAACGAAGGGCAGGCCAAGCGGCTGTCCTTGATGGCCACGGTGGCGCGTTTGCAAGCCGAGGCCAATGGCACGCACCTGGTCTTTCCGCCTGAGGTCATGAAGCACGAGCCGATGGTGCAGGGCGAGCGCGAGTCTTACGAGGCACGGCAGGAGGCGCTCAATGCCGCCGTGGCCGTGACGCGCCGGAGCATGGGTTTGTTGCAGCGTGAGTTGCGCATGTCTGAGCGCTTGTCGGCCAGTGGCTTGATGTCGGACGTGGAGGTGATGCGCCTGCAACGCCAGGTCAACGACTTGAACTTGCAGATTCAGGAGCGCGTCAACCGCTTCAGGCAAGACGCCAGCGGCGAGCTGGTGCGGGTGCGAACCGAGTTGGCGCAGATCGAGGAGCAGATGGTGGTCAAGCAGGACGTGCTGAGCCGAACCATCTTGAAGTCGCCCGTGCGAGGCGTGGTCAAGAACATCCGCATTGGCACTTTGGGTGGTGTCGTGCAGGCGGGCGCTCCGATCATGGAGATCCTCCCGCTGGGGCCGCGCATCTTGATCGAGGCGCGCATCAAGCCCGCAGACATTGGCTTTGTCCACAAGGGGCTCCACGCGACCGTGAAGCTGTCTGCCTATGACTATTTCATTTATGGCGGCCTTGAGGGCGTGATCGATTACCTCAGTCCTGATGCTTTGGGTGAAGAGACCAAGGCAACGGGCGCTGACGCCACGTATTACCGAGCCCTGATCCGCTCGGACGTCTCCACCCTGCAAAAGAACGGCAAGCCCTTGTCAGTGATCCCTGGCATGACGGCGACCGTGGAGATCCGCACGGGTGAGAGGTCGGTGTTGCAGTACTTGGTCATGCCGTTGATCAAGTCTCAAGAAGCTTTCCGGGAGCGTTGACATGTCGGTTGTTTCTTTTCGCCTCAAGCGTTTGGCGCGCGCCTTGTGTGTGGCTTTGAGCGTGGCCAGCCTGGGCTCCGCCTGGGCAGCGCGTTGCACCGAAGACCTGACGGCCGACAAGCCTTTGGCCAAGGGCGTGAGCAAGGCGCTGCCAACCCCTGCGAGCAAAGCAGAGCCGGAGTCGGCGTTGGAGCCGATGGCCCAGTTGCGCATGGTGGCCAAAGAGGCAGCACGGCGCAGTTCGGCCTTGGGCGCGGCGCGTTTGTTGGCCGAGGCTGCCGACAGCGATTTGACCGTGACGAAAGCGGGCTTGTATCCGCAGGTCGTGTTGGGTGGTGGCTTCAGTCGCAACAGCCAGACGGTTGCGGGGCAGACCTTGGGGCAGAGTCAGATCACGCTGGGTTTGAATGTCTCTGCGTCGCTTTACGACGGTGGGCGTTTGCGACACATGTTGCAGTACCAGAGCGGCATCTCCGATTCGGCCAAGCTGGGGGCGTTCATCACGCAAGAGCAGGTGATTTTGGAGGCCGTGGGGGCAGCGCTGGAGCGCAACCGATATCGCTTGCAAGCGCAGGTGTTTCAGCAGTACATGCGCAAGATGGGGTGCCTGGTGGATGCGCTTGAGAGCATCGTGGCTGAGGACAAGGGGCGTGCCAGCGAGTTGGTGCAGGTGCGCAAGACGCAGGCGCAGACGGAGTTGCAGCGTGATCAGGCCCTGGCGCAAAGCCGGCAGAGCGAGTTGCGTTTGCGCAAGCTGATTGGCGATGCGCAGTTTCCCAGCGATGGCATCAGCGTGCCACTGGCCACGGTGCCGGATTTGGGTGAGGTCAACCGCTTGAGCGAGCGCAGCAATGAAGTGTTGCAGTTGCGAGCCCAGATTGATGCTGCAGACGGCTATGCAAATTCGATCACGTCTGGACAGCGCCCACAGGTGAATTGGAACGTGGGGAAAACCGAGTTGCGCCAGGGGGGTACGCCCGTGTCGTCTTGGCAGGCTGGCGTGTCGGTGAGCTATTCACTGTTCAATGGTTTCAGCGATGCGGCAGCCTCGCAAGCCGCCGTTCGCCGCGCGCAAGCCGCTCGGGCGCAGTTGGATGAGCTGCTGAGCACCCGCATCACCATGACCACGCAAACCTGGGACAACGCCACCAGCGCATTTGACCGGGCACGGCGTTATGTCGATGTGCTGCGTGACAGCGAACGTGTGCGTCAGTCGACCATCCAGCAGTGGGCACAGATCGGCAAGCGATCGCTGTTTGACGTGATGTCTGCCGAGAGCGACCACTTCAACCTGCGCATTGCTTACGTCAACGCCCTGTACGACGGCTATCAGGCCTCGGCCCAGCTGCGATCCATGGGCGGGGGCTTGGGCAATTGGCTGGTGGGCGAGTGAGGAGTTGCCAGGCAATTTTTGCCTTGATGCTTGGACTGGCGCGTGCCCGATTGCCCTACGCTCAAGCGTGATGTATCACTGTGTCGATTGAGTGAGGGATGCCATGTCTGTGACGGGTCAGAGTGCGGTGGGTCAGTTGAATGCAGCCTCTCAGGCTGTCGCGGCGATGGCGGCCCAGGCACAGGGTGTCCCGCCCGTGCCCGTGCCTGTGAGCGCCCCACCGGCGCCCGTGCCTGAAACCAACGTGCTCATCCAAGGCTTGGAGCTGCAAAACGCCGGGCGCAATGCCGAGGCAGAGGCGGTGTTCCGGGGCTATATGTTGTTGGTGCCCCATGACGGCGTGGCCACGTATTCGCTGGCCGTGATCCTCATGCACAGTGGCCGCCGCGAGGAGGCCTTGTCCATGCTGACCCAAGCGGTGGCGGCCAACCCTGGCTTCGCGCCTTTGTGGATGGCATACGGCAACGTCTTGCAAGGCTTTGGCCGAGGCCCTGAGGCTTTGGCGGCTTACGAGCAGTCTTTGGCGCTGAACCCTCAGTACCCCGAGGCCTTGATCAACAGCGGGGTGCTGTTGCGCGAGGCCCATCGGCACGTGGAGGCCTTGGACCGGTTTCAACGCGTGTTGCTGGTCAAGCCAGAGCACGAAACCGCCTTGGGCAATTGCGGCATCATCCTGACCGAATTCAAGCGCAGCGAAGAGGCCGTGGCTATCTTCAAGCGATTGTTGGCGATCAACCCGCGTTATGACTACGGGGTGGGGCTGCTGGCTTATGAGCGTTTGCACGCATGCGATTGGACCGACTTCGAAGCGAACGCCCAGCAGATCCTGGAGGGCATTCGTGCGGGGCAACGCACCTGCAAGTCTTTGCCCCTGATGGCCTTCAACGACGACGTTGAGGCGCACCAAAGATCCGCACAGCTGTTTGCCACGCGCTTCCCGGCCTCTGCAACGCCCCTGTGGCGTGGTGAGCGTTATCGCCACAAAAAGATCAGGCTGGCCTACGTTTCACCCGACTTGCGTGAGCACCCAGTGGGGCATTTGATGGCCGGCATTTTCGAGCGGCACGACAAGCAGCGCTTCGAGACCATCGCCATTTCGCTGGGGCCTGATGACCACAGCCGTTTGCGTGGCCGCATGCTGGCCTCGTTTGATCGCTTTGTCGATGCGCGCACGATGAACGCCAGGGAGATCGCGACATTGATGCGCGAGCTGGAGGTGGACGTGGCCGTGGACCTGGCGGGCTACACCGCCGACTCGCGCACCGACATCTTCGCCCACCGTCCGGCACCTGTGCAGGTCAACTACCTGGGCTATCCGGGCACGATGGGCACGTCCTTCATGGACTACATCATTGCGGACCAGCATGTCATCCCCCCGGAGCACCAGCGCTTTTACAACGAGAAGGTCGTTTACCTGCCCGATGCGTATCTGCCCACGGATGCCGGGCTGAAAATTGCCGAGCGCACCCCTACGCGGGCCGAGTGCGGTTTGCCCGAAGACGCTTTGGTGTTTTGCTCCTTCAGCCACGACTACAAGATCTCGCCGCCCTTGTTCGATGTGTGGATGCGCCTGCTGAGTGAGGTGCCCAAGAGCGTGCTGTGGCTGATGTCGCGCAGCGAGGCGTCGCAGCGCAACCTGCGAGCCGAGGCCGAGAAGCGCGGTGTTGATGGCTCGCGTCTGGTTTTCGCCAGCCGGGTCCCGCATGTGGAAGACCACTTGGCGCGTTACCGCCAGGCCGATGTCTTTTTGGACACCCACCCGTACAACGCCCACACCACGGCGGCAGATGCCTTGATGGCAGGGTTGCCCGTGGTCACGTTCGTGGGCGGTGCTTTCCCGGCTCGTGTGGCCGCCAGCCTGCTGCACGCGATGGGCTTGCCCGAGCTGATCGCTGACTCGCCCGCGGGCTATGAGGCCCTGGCCTTGAAGCTGTCGCGTGACGAGGCGTGGCGTTTGTCGCTGAGGCAAAAGTTGGCGGAGAACCGCCAGACGCATGCCTTGTTTGACACGGACCGCCTGTGCGCCAACCTGGAGGCCATCTACACGGCCATGTGGCGTGAGACCGAATTGCAAGGCGCCAAAGACGCATTGACGTCGCCTTGATCCTGTTGGGCTCAGCCTGACCACACACCAAGCGCCCGAGAGGGCGCTTTTTTTATGGGTTGGCTCGCCGAGCGACGGACATGAAAAGGTCGCCAAAAGCCGGAGCCTTTGGCGACCTCTGGGTGAGGGAATGAGCTCCCTCGGCGGATCAGATCAGCGGCGTGTTGCGATGCTGTTCGTCCATGATCGACGTGCGATCAACCGGGTTGAGTAGCGTTTCATCGAAGCCCAACGAGGCGGTGGTCACCAGTGGCGGCGCTTGCGTCGATGCACCACCCAGGAGGTTTTGACCCGGGTCGACCAGCAAGTCGCTTGCCGATACGGCCAGCGGTGGGTGGCTTGCCGTGGGCACACTCACATCTGGTTGTGCGGCGGCGGTACTGGCGCCAGCCAACTCGTTGCTGGTAGCCGCGGCCGTTGCTGCGGTTGTGCTTCCCGTGGCGGCATGCGCATGCGCATCGGTGCTGGCTGTCGCAGCCGCGGCGGTGTGGGTTGCCGCGTCGGTCGTCGCAGCACTGTGTGCGTCGGTGCTGGCCACCGCTGCTGCGCTGCCTGTGTCGTCTGCTGGGGGCGCCGATTTGCCTTGCGCCAGCCAGACGTCCGCCATGGCATGGGTTGAGCCGTCTGCGGTCTTGTAGCTCGACACCAGGCCCAGGGTGTTGCCGTTGTCAACCTCCGAGCCGCTGATGGCCTGCAGGTCTAGCTCAATGATGCCCAGTGAGGCGAGTGTTTTGAGCTCGTCGGCCTGCGCCTTGCCGTCGCCGTTGGCATCGACCCAGACTTTCAGTTCGCCGAACTGCGCGTCGAGCGCCGTGAGCTTGTGGTCGTGGTTGCTGTCCAGGTCGAGCAGGGCGTTGTAGCCGTTGCCAGCCTTGGTGCCGTTAGAGAGCACGGTGGCTGAGCCAAACAGCTCGCGTCCGTCGTTGATGATGCCATCGTGGTTGCGGTCCATCACCAAAATGCCGTCTTGACGAGACACCCAAGCCGTGGAGTTGGCATGACCCGTGGCGTTGATGTCGAAGCTCACCCCATGGGCCACGTTGGTGGTGTGGATGCCGTCGCCATTGAGGTCCAGCATGATGGGGGTGACGTGGTTCAGGGCATTGACCTGATCCGTCGTCAGTGCGTTGAACTGCGTCTGGGTCAATGCCTCCGATTCCGCGCAGGTCATCGCTTCGATGGCGGTGGTGGTCAGTGCCTGGATCTGGTCTGTGGTCAGGCCCTGGATCTGCATCGTGGTGAACGACGAGAACTGAGATGTGCTGAGTTCGTGGATGGCGGTCGTCGTGAACGCGCTGATTTGGGTCGACGTGAACGAGGCGATTTGTGCTGTGGTGAAGACGTCGATGTCGCTGGAGCTGAACGCATGGACGGCGTCGGTGCTCAGATGCGAGAGTTGCGACGTCGTGAAGGCGTGGATCTGAGCGGTGCTGAAGGCGACGATGTCAGAGGACTCAAAGCCAAAGACTGCCGTGGTGTTGAGCGCCACAAGGTCACCGGTGCTGAGCGACGACAGCTGGCTGGTGCTCAGCGAGCTCACATCGAAGCTGGTCAAGGTGGCCAGGTGAGCCGTGGTCAAGGCCACGATCTGGTTGGTGCTGAACGCGGCCAGGTGGGTGGTCTCCAGAGCCACGAACTGAGTGGTGCTCAGTGCTTCGACTTCGCTGGTCGTCAGTTCGCTGATTTGGGCGGTCGACAGGGCATGCAATGCCGTGCTGCTGATGCTGCGGATGGACGCGGTGCTGAAGGCGCTGATGTCTGTGGTCTCGATCGCGGCGACCTGGCTACTGGTGAGCGCGCTGGCTTGAACCGTGTTCAAGGCCGCAAAGTCGGCGGACTCAAGCGCCACCACTTGGGCCGTGGTCAACTTGGCGATTTGCGCGCTGGTCAGTGCGCCGACCTGGATGCTTGTCAGCGCGGCGATCTGATCCGTGCCCAGCGCGGCGATGGCGTCGGTCGAGATCGAGCGGATGGCTTGCGTGCTCAGCGCGCTGATGTCAGTGGTCTCGATTGCATGAACTTGGGCCGTATTGAGGGCTGCAACCTGAGTTGAGGTCAGCACGCCTACGTCAGCGGAGGTGAGCGCGGTGACCTGTGCTGTGTTGAGCGCGCCGGCCTGGGCCGAGGTCAGTGCAGCCACCTGAGCGGTGGTCAGCACAGCGACCTGGGCGGTGGTGAGGCCGGCCAGCGCGGTGGTGGTGATGGCGCGCAGGTCGCCCGTCTCCATGGCGCTGATGTCGGTGGTCTCGATCGCTGCGAGCTGTGAGCTGCTCAAGACCGCGGTCTGAGCCGTGGTCAGGGCGGCCACGTCAGCGGAGTTCAGCGCGACGATCTGGGCGCTGTTGAGCGCAGAGACCTGAGCGGTGTTGAGCGCGGCGACCTG
>CANCFV010000106.1 GCA_947377275.1 Burkholderiales bacterium
CTTGCCAGCCCGACAGGTACACGGCTTCCAAGCCAGCCTTGGCTTGTTGCATGGCTTGACCGGCGGTGATGGCGCCGAAAGCGTTGACGTAGCCCTTCTTGGCACCGCCGTTGACCTTTTCCCACAGCTTTTCAGCGCCGTTCTTGGCCAGGGTGTACTCAGGCTGCAGGCTGCCGCGCAGGCGCACGACGTCAGCAGCGGAGTAACCGCGCTTCACGAGCTTCCAACGGGGGTTTTCGGCCCAGTCTTTTTCCAGGGCAGCGATTTGCTGTTCACGGGTGAGTTTCGTCATGACGATCTCCGGGGGAGGGGTTGGTGGGAAATTCTTGAACAGGCGGGAGTCTATCGGCATTTGCCCTGTTTGGCAAAGACTTATGTCTTATATAAGACTAGAACCTTCATACGCGGGGGCATGGCACGTCACACCGCTGACGCGAAAAGGCAACACCCGCCTGTTCGAGGCAAACATCCTGCCCGAGAACCGCCACGCGACGCGGTCCTACAAAGGCATCCGTGAGGATTTGTGCGCAGAGCCAGGCCTGACCGCTTCGCGCCGTCTTATGCTGGCAACAGCGATGGCGCGCGAGTGCCATCCACAGACCGCTCACCCCTCAGGAGACCCCGATGAGCCTGAACCTCGACGCTTTCTGGATGCCCTTCACGGCCAACCGGGACTTCAAACAGGCGCCTCGGCTGCTGTCCAAAGCCAAAGACATGCATTACTGGACGCCTGATGGGCGACAGGTGCTGGACGGCACATCAGGCCTGTGGTGCGTCAATGCAGGGCATGCGCGACCCAAGATCGTGGAAGCCATCGCCAAGCAGGTGGGCGAGCTGGACTTTGCCCCGCCCTTTCAGATGGGGCACCCGTTGGCGTTTGAATTGGCCGATCGCTTGGTGAAATACGCACCTGAAGGGCTCAACCGCGTCTTTTTCACCAACTCAGGCTCGGAGTCGGTGGACACCGCGTTGAAGATCGCCCTGGCCTACCACCGCCTGCGTGGCGAGGGCCAGCGCACCCGCCTGATCGGCCGCGAGCGTGGCTATCATGGGGTGAACATGGCAGGCACCGCGCTGGGGGGCATGGGGCCGAATCGCAAGATGTTTGGCAGCAGCCTCTCGGGCGTGGACCACCTGCGGCACACCCATGACCTGGGCAAGAACGCATTCACCAAAGGTCAACCTGAGCATGGCGCAGAGCTGGCCGACGACCTGGAACGACTGGTGACGCTGCACGATGCATCTTCCATCGCTGCGGTCATCATCGAGCCCATGGCCGGGTCCACCGGCGTGCTGTTGCCACCGAAGGGCTACCTGCAACGCCTGCGCAGCATCTGCGACAAGCACGGCATTTTGCTGATCTTTGACGAGGTCATCACAGGATTTGGCCGGCTGGGCTCGCCCTTCGCCGCGCAGCACTACGGCGTGACGCCCGACATCATGACGGCCGCCAAAGGCATCACCAACGGCTGCATCCCGATGGGGGCAGTGTTCGTCAAGCAAAGCGTCCACGACACCTTCATGCAGGGCCCCGACACGGCCATCGAATTGCCGCACGGCTACACCTACTCATCGCACCCTGTGGCCTGCGCAGCCGCACTGGCCACGCTCGACACCTACGACGAAGAAGGCCTGCTGACCCGTGGCGCAGAGATGCACGCCAAGATGGAAGCTGCGGTTCACAGCCTCAAGGGACTGCCCAACGTGGTGGACATCCGCAACACGGGCATGGTGGGCGCCATCGAGTTCGCCCCCCGCCCAGGCGCCCTGCCCGGCCGACGCGCCTTTGAGGTCTTCATGGGCTGCTGGGAAGCTGGCGTGCTGCTGCGCGCCGCAGGCGGCGACAACATCGCGATCTCGCCCCCACTGATCATCAACGACAGCCAGATCGATCAGATCGTCAGCACGCTGGAAAAGGTGATGAAAACGGTGGACTGAGGCGGCAGGCGCCCACGCAGCCAAAGAAAAAGCCGCCGCGGCCTGAGCCGGGCGGCTTTTGACTTTGGCCAGCGCGCAAGGAGGTGCGCGCCCCGCCTGTCGATCAGTGGCCTTGCTTGGCGAAAGCAGCCAGGCCGGTCACGACTTCGGCCTTGGCCGCATCGATGCCTTCCCAACCCACGACCTTGACCCACTTGCCAGGCTCGAGGTCCTTGTAGTGCTCAAAGAAGTGCTTGATCTGCGCGAGCAGCAACTCGGGCAGGTCTTCCATCTTCTGGATGCCCTTGTACATGGCGCAGATCTTTTCAGTGGGCACGGCCACGATCTTGGAGTCGCCACCGGCCTCGTCTTCCATCTTCAGGATGCCCAGAGGACGGCAAGGGATGACCACGCCAGGTAGCAGCGGGAAAGGCGTGACCACGAGCACGTCGCAAGGGTCGCCATCGGCAGCGATGGTCTGAGGCACGTAGCCGTAGTTGCACGGGTAGTGCATGGCGGTGCCCATGAAGCGGTCCACAAACACGGCGCCGGTTTCATGATCGATTTCGTACTTGATCGGATCGGCGTTGGCTGGGATCTCGATGATGACGTTGAAGGCATCAGGTGCCTTGGCACCGGCGGGGACATTGAGCAGGCTCATGATGGACTCGATCACAAGGTTAAGGATTCTGACGAAGCGCAAGTGTAGGGGATGCGCATGGCACGCCTTGCACAGGGCTCACACCTGCTACCCAAACAGTGAATATTGTCAAAAATCAGACAATCCAAAACAATCATGTTGCAGCGCACAAAAACTCACTTGCATTCCCGCTTCAGATGCATATACTAAAGTCATGTTGCAGCGCAGCAAAGGCAGATTGGCAAAGACGAATTGGCCGAACTCCCCGCAACACCTTCATCCATGATCAACGCTTACGGAGAAATTCACATGTCGACCGCTGAACAACTGCTGGCTACCCAAAAAGCCACCATCGCCACCTTCTTTGACCTGGGCCAAAAGGCTTTCCAAGGCGTTGAAAAGGTGATGGAACTCAACCTGCAAGTTGCCAAGACCTCGCTGGAAGAAGCCTCTGAGCACACCAAGGCCCTGCTGTCGGTGAAGGACGCCCAAGAGCTGCTGGCCCTGCAAGCTTCGCTGCTGCAACCTTCGGCTGAAAAGGCCGCCGCCTACGGTCGCCACCTGTACGACATCGCTTCGTCCACCAGCTCTGAAGTCAGCAAGCTGGCCGAGTCGCAAGTGTCGGAAGCCCAAAAGAAGTTCGCTTCGGTGGTGGACAACGCTGTGAAGAACGCCCCTGCCGGCACTGAAAACGCTGTGGTGTTGGTGAAGTCGGCTGTGGCCGCTGCCAGCAACGCTTTCGACTCGGTTCAAAAGGCTGCCAAGCAAGCTGCTGACGTCGCTGAAGCCAACTTCCAAGCCATCACTAACACCGCTGTCAAGGCCACACAAGCCGCCACGGCCAAGCCACGCAAGGCCGCCTGAACGGGCGCTTTGCAGCTGACCTCACCGAGCGAATTGGCATCGCTGCCTCACAAAACTTTGCATTTTGTGGCGCCCGATCAGCTTGAACTTTGGTGAGCAGCACGCATCTGAGAGATGCCGCTCTGGACAAGCGGCACTCCTGAAAGGTTGTCTCCTCGGTACCTCGTGATCCTTTTCTAAGGTACCTTTAAGCCCGATGGTTCGCCATCGGGCTTTTTTTATACCTGCTGCGCACATGATCCCTTGGCTGGAACCACAGACGCCATTTCCCGACACCGCCACCGCCCTGGGCCCTGATACAGAAGCCCCAGGCCTGCTGGCCGCCGGAGGCGATCTGTCGCCATCGCGTTTGCAACAGGCCTACAGCAACGGCATCTTTCCTTGGTTCAGCGCAGGCCAGCCGGTGCTGTGGTGGACAACCGACCCGCGCATGGTCTTGCCTGTGGCCGAATTCAAGTTGTCACGCTCGCTGCGCAAGGCCATTCAGAAATTCAGACGCACACCGGGTTGCGAGATCCGCATCGACCATGACTTTGCTCAGGTGATGGCAGCTTGCGCCCAAGCCCCACGAGACGGGCAAAACGGCACCTGGATCGGCGAGGACATGCAGCGTGCCTACGGCCGATGGTTCGACCAGGGCGGCGTTCACTCGTTTGAGACCTGGTGCGATGGCGAGCTCGTGGGTGGGCTCTACGGCGTCAGCATTGGCCGCATGTTTTACGGCGAATCGATGTTCACGCGTCAAACCGACGCATCCAAGATCGCGCTTGCGGCATTGGTCTGCTTTTGCCGCGCCCACCAGATCCCCGTGATCGACTGCCAGCAAGACACCGCCCACCTCGCCTCGATGGGCGGGCGAACGTGGCCGCGCCAGGCCTTTGAGGCCCACTTGAACCAGGTGGTACCAGAGCCAGGGCCTCAGATTTGGTCCTATGATGAACGCTTCTGGTCCTGTCTGGATGGCACGGCGTGACCCACCTCAAAGATCTCCCACTGGCGTCTTTGCAGTTTTATGCAACCGCGCCCTACCCTTGCAGCTACCTGGACGGCAAATCGGCCCGTTCGCAGGTGGCCACGCCCAGCCATCTGATCAATTCAGATGCTTACTCGGGGCTCGTGTCGAATGGGTTTCGGCGCAGCGGCATGTTCAGCTACCGGCCTTACTGTGACGGTTGCCGCTCGTGCGTACCCTTGCGCATCCCCGCTGAGGGGCATCGCCCCACCCGCAGCCAAAAGCGCGCCTGGCAGGCCCACAGCCACCTGGAAGCGCGCGTGCTGCGCCTGTGCTTCACACAAGAGCACTATCAGCTCTACCTGCGCTACCAATCCGGTCGCCACAAGGGTGGTGGCATGGACCACGACTCAATCGACCAGTACACGCAG
The DNA here is from genome assembly GCA_947377275.1 of Burkholderiales bacterium. Classification (GTDB taxonomy): domain Bacteria; phylum Pseudomonadota; class Gammaproteobacteria; order Burkholderiales; family Burkholderiaceae_C; genus Aquabacterium. The sequence goes on from CANCFV010000106.1 coordinate 4,805, forward strand.
TTCTTGCTGCAAAGCAGGGTGAACTCGCGCTTGGTCGAGTTCAGAGAGCCTGCGCAGCCAGGTCAAGCGCAGGGCACGCTCAAGATGGTGTCGATCCTGGACATCCTCAACGATGGCCTTTCGGCGGTCTACACCTTCTACGAGCCCGAGCCCCACACGAGCTACGGCACCTACAACGTCATGTGGCAGATCCGGCAGGCGCTGGAGTTGAAGCTGCCCTACCTGTACCTGGGCTACTGGATCGCCCAGAGCCGCAAGATGGCCTACAAGGCGCAGTTCGTGCCGCACCAAGTGCTGATGGGCGGGCAGTGGCAGGTGCGCGAAACCGCCCCACCCAGCGAGCTGCCCTCGCCCTCAGGCGATCACGGCGCCAACAAGACCTGACCGCTGACCGTCACCGACAAGACGCCTTTGCCTGGCTCGGCGGGTAAGGGAGCGTCAGCCACCTCGGCCGACTTGGCGCGCATGGCCATCAGGTATGGGCGAGGCTCGAAGCCAGGTTCGGTAGAAGACACCGACAAATCCCCCAGGGTGTAGCCCTTGATCCCAAAATCAGACACGATTTGCGTGGCGCGCGCGCGAAAGCGGGCGATGGCTTGGCTGGTGAGTTCGGACTCGTGCTGTTCACGCAGGCCCTTGGACAAGCCATAGCCCACGTTGACCACGTTGAGCTGGTTCAAACGGCCAGACACCTGTGAGATGCGGGCGATGTCGGTACCCGATAGCATCAATTGGGCAGAGCCTTGCCAGCCATTGACCCGACCGTTGTTGTTGTAGCGCGGCAGCACCGAAAACGAGCCGGTGCGCACTTCCAAACCGCCTGGCGTGGCGGACTTGCGGGCATCAGTCAAAGCGCCGTCGAGCAATTGCTTGAGGGCAGCCTGCACTTCGGCGGCTTGCATGCCCTCCTTGTTGGCCTGCAAGGTCACGGTCATCAGGTCTTGGGTGACCTCGATTGAATACGTGGTGCTGAAGCTGACCGAGCCTTGCTTGCTGGCCGGCTCTGCCGCGTTGACCGCACCGACGCTGAGCGTCGCCGCCAAAGCCAGCGCTGCGCCACGGCTCCAAGCAGAAACGGGCGAACGGGGTGCGCAAAGAGCGGACAAACGGTATTGAGGCATGGACGGTTCCTGTGGCTTGGCACGAAGTGCCGGAACGATTACAACGCGCCAGCCCCCGGCATGAGATGACAAAGAAACGGAACCCTTGACCGAATGGACCCGTACCCGCAATATTTGTAACAGCTGGTCAGAGACGCGCTTTTGCGGTGCATAACCTGCGCACAATCCGCGCTTGTTACAAATGCCGAGGAAGACATGACCTCTAACACGCCCAATCAGCGTCCGGACCGCGTTCTCGTGGTTGATGACGACGCACGCATTCGCGATTTGCTGCGCCGGTACCTGAGCCAGGAGGGGTTCGAAGTCCTGCTGGCAGAAGACTCCAAGGCGCTCAACCGGCTCCTCACGCGCGAAACAGTTGACCTGATCGTGCTGGATTTGATGCTGCCAGGCGAGGACGGCTTGTCGATCTGCCGCCGCCTGCGCGCCGCCAACGACAACACACCGATCATCATGCTGACCGCCAAGGTCGAGGACGTCGACCGCATCGTGGGCCTGGAAGTGGGCGCCGATGACTACATGCCCAAGCCGTTCAACCCCCGCGAGTTGCTGGCCCGCATCCATGCCGTGCTGCGCCGCCGCCCGGCACAAGAGGCACCTGGCGCACCGGCCAAAGAAGCGCAAACGGTCAACTTTGGCCCGTTCGAATTCGACCTGGCCCTGCGCCGCTTGAGCAAAGAAGGCGAGCCCATCGCACTGACCACCGGCGAGTTCTCGATGCTCAAGGCGCTGGTGCGTCACCCGCGTCAACCCCTGAGCCGCGACAAGCTGGCCCAACTGGCGCGCGGCCGCGAATTCGAGCCCTTCGACCGCAGCCTGGACGTGCAGATCTCGCGCTTGCGCAAGATGATCGAGCCTGACCCCGCGCAGCCACGCTACATCCAGACCGTGTGGGGCGTTGGCTACGTGTTCGTGCCGGACGGCGGGGCCTGATCGATGGCGAGAAAGCGTTTTGCGCTCAGCCTGTTTTGGCGAACCTTCATCTTGCTGGGCCTGCTGCTGACGGCAGGCATCGTGGCCTGGGTGCAGACCTTCAAGGCGCTGGAGTTCGAACCACGCTCGGTGCAATCTGCCCAGCAGATCGCCAGCTTGGTGAACCTGTCGCGGGCGGCGCTGCGCTTTTCAGACAGCATCAACCGCGTCACGCTGATCAAAACGCTGTTTGACCAAGAGTCGATCGCGCTCAAACCCCACGAGCCTAGCGATCAATTCGTGCCTTTCGAGGTGAACCGCTTCACGCAGGCCATTGGCAAAGAGCTGCGCTCCCGTTTGGGGCCTGCCACCGTGGTGGCCAGCAGCGTCAATGGCGTGCCCGGGCTGTGGGTGGGCTTTCAGATTGAGCGGGACAACTACTGGCTGCAGGCCGACAACAGCCGTGTGGAGCCACTGGCAGGGCGCACTTGGTTCATTTGGGTGAGCATCGCGCTGGTGGCCACCATGCTGGGTTCGGCGGTCATTGCGCGGCTGATCAACCAGCCGCTCAAAGAGCTTTCGTTTGCCGCCAGCCGCATCCGTGAAGGCGAGTACGACTCGGTGCTGGACGAATCGATGATCACCCGCGAAATCCGCGAGGTGAACCAAGGCTTCAACCGCATGGCGCGCGAGTTGGCCAAGGTGGAAGAGGACCGTGCCGTGATGCTGGCCGGCATTTCGCACGACCTGCGCACCCCGCTGGCCCGCCTGCGGCTCGAAGCCGAGATGAGCGTGAACGACGAAGAGGCCAAGCGCAACATCGCGGCCGACATCGATCAGCTCGATGCCATCATCGACAAGTTCATGGACTACGCCCGCCCAGGCGAGGTCGAGCTGGTGCCTGTGCACGTGTCCACGGTGGTGGACAAAGCGATCAGCCAGTTCCGGGACACCAAACGCATCCGCATCACGGCCAAGCTGCCGATCGACACGCGCGTGATGGCCGACGAAACCGAGTTGAGCCGGGTGCTGACGAACCTGTTTGAAAACGCCCGGCGGTATGGCCGCAACACCTACACCGGGGTGACCAACGTCGACGTGAGCTACATGCGCTCAGGGTCGTGGGTGATTTTGAGCGTGCGCGACCACGGGCAAGGCGTGGCCCCTGAAAAGCTGTCGCAGCTGACGACGCCGTTCTTCCGCGGCGACGCGGCACGCACGGCGGCCACAGGGGCTGGCTTGGGCCTTGCCATTGTGGAGAAGGCCCTGCAGCGCATGAGCGGAGGCTTTGAGTTGGCCAACGCCCCCGGCGGCGGCCTGATTGCGCACATCAAGCTCAAGCGCGCACCGTGAGGTGAGGCGCTCGGCCTGCAAGCTTCAAAGGCTTCAGCGCTTGTAGAGCAGGCAAACGGCACGGGCCTCAATGGCCCGCCCCTCACCCACAGGGCCCATTTTTTCAGCCGTTTTGGCCTTGACGTTCACGTCGGCTGCGGTCACCCCCAGCGCTTCGGCAATGCGCTCACGCATGGCCGGGATGTGGGGCGCCATCTTGGGTGCCTGGGCCACGATGGTGGTGTCGATGTTGACGATGCCCCAGCCAGCTTCGCTCACGCGGCGTGCGGCCTCTTTCAGCAGCACCACCGAATCGGCCCCCTTGAAGGCTGGGTCGGTGTCAGGAAAGAGCTTGCCAATGTCACCCAAGCCTGCGGCGCCCAACAGCGCGTCGGTGATGGCGTGCAGCAGCGCATCTGCATCGGAATGCCCCAACAAGCCATGGGTGTGAGGGATGGTGATGCCGCCGAGGATGAGCGGGCGGCCAGTGACGAGGGCGTGGGTGTCCCAGCCTTCACCGATGCGCAAAGCGGGCGCGGTCATGGTGGCGTGTCCTGAGGTGATGGGGTCAGTGTGATTTGAGATTGTCGCCTGCCACAGGGCTCAAAAGAGCCCTGGCCCGAGTGCTTGAAGCCAGCGTGCGCGGACTCAGGCGCAACGAATGCACCAAATGAATACTCCAAACCGCAAAAACGCACCAATGTCGCGCAACCACCGAGGGCGCCACGGCATCCGGCGCGCACAGAATCGGGCGAACAGCCCAATATTAGGCACGCCTATTGCTTTCATTTGGTGCATAAAAACCAATCGGGTCAGCACCTCACCAATGCGGTGCGGCACCGAATTCTTTTTGGACAACGCTGTATGGAACAACTCAAGCAAGGCGCTGACGCGCTGTTCATTCTTTTGGGCGCCGTGATGGTGCTGGCGATGCACGCGGGCTTCGCCTTTTTGGAACTGGGCACGGTTCGTCACAAGAACCAAGTCAACGCACTGGTCAAGATCCTGGTGGATTTTTGTGTCTCGACCATCGTGTACTTCTTCGTGGGCTACACCCTGGCCTATGGGGTCGACTTCATGGTCGGCGCCGGCACACTGGCCCAAAACAATGGCTACGCGCTGGTCAAGTTCTTCTTCTTGCTGACCTTTGCGGCGGCCATCCCGGCCATCATCTCGGGCGGCATTGCCGAACGCGCCAAGTTCGGCCCTCAGCTGATCGCCACGGCCGTGATCGTGGGGGTGTTCTACCCCCTGTGCGAAGGCGCGATCTGGAACAACAAATTCGGCTTTGAAGATTGGCTGCAAAGCGTGACTGGCGGCCAGATGCACGACTTCGCTGGCTCTGTGGTTGTGCACGCCTTTGGCGGCTGGATCGCGCTGCCTGCTGTGCTGATTTTGGGCGCACGCCGCAACCGCTATCGCAAGAACGGTGAGGTCTCGGCGCACCCACCTTCGAGCATCCCCTTCCTGGCCCTCGGTTCATGGATCTTGGCGGTGGGCTGGTTTGGCTTCAACGTCATGAGCGCGCAAACGATCGACAAAATCTCGGGGCTGGTGGCCGTGAATTCGCTGATGGCGCTGGTCGGAGGCACTTTGGCGGCCGTGTGGATGGGCAAAAACGACCCAGGTTTTGCCTACAACGGCCCTTTGGCCGGCCTGGTGGCCGTGTGCGCGGGCTCTGACATCTTCCATCCGGCGGGTGCATTGGTGGTCGGCGCGCTGGCGGGCGCCATCTTCGTGTTCATGTTCACACTGGTGCAGAACAAGCTCAAGATCGATGACGTGCTGGGTGTCTGGCCACTGCACGGCCTGTGTGGCGCCTGGGGCGGCATCGCAGCTGGCATCTTTGGTCAGACCACATTTGGCGGTGCCGGTGGCGTGAACCTGAGCACGCAGGTGCTGGGCACGGTCATCGTGGTGGGTTTTGCCTTGGTGACGGGCGCGCTGGTGTACGGCGTGCTCAACAAGGTGATGGGGCTGCGCCTGTCGCAAGAAGAAGAGTTCGACGGTGCTGACCTGTCGATCCACCGCATCAAGGCCACGCCTGAAAACGAAACCTCATGGTGACCGCAGCAAGCGCTCGGCCAAGGCGAAGTCGTCGGGCCAGGTCAGCTTGAAGTTGTCCCAGGCGCCAGGCACCAGGCGTGGGGCATGGCCCAAGGCCTCGACGGCGCTGGCCTCGTCGGTGATGCTCGCGGCCTGATCTGGGTCTGACAAGGCCGAGACCAAAGCCGGCCGCAACAGGCCCAGCCTGAACATCTGCGGGGTTTGGGCCGCCCACTTGCCGGCGCGGTCAACCGTGGCGTGCGCACGGACATGGCCTTGCGCATCAGACGCTGCGGCTTTGAGCGTGTCGGCCAGCGGCAAGGCCAGCAGGCCACCGACCTCGTCTTGCTCACAAGCGTCGATCAAGCGGTTCACCCACTCGGGCCGAATCAGGCAGCGTGCAGCGTCGTGGACCAGCACCCAGTCGTATGGCTGCGCGCCGCGGGCAAGCAGCTCGTGCAAACCGTTGGTGACGCTTTCGGCGCGAGAAGCACCACCCACACGCGCCACCCAGGCCTTGTCGCCCGTGAAGGCTGGCGCGTGTCTTTCGAACACATCGTCTTGCGGCGACAGCACCACCAGCGTGGCCTCGATGCGCGACACCGCGGCCAAGGCCTTCAGCGTGTGTGCCACCACGGCTTGGCCGGCCACCGGGTGGTATTGCTTGGGGCCACCCACCTGGGCGCGCTCGCCCACACCAGCGCAGGGCACCAGGGCAAAACAACGGGGCACGAAGTCGGGGGCGGCATAGGTCAATGACATGGGCGAGATTGTCGCGCGTGTGGCGGCCTGCTCTGAACAAGACACGGCGCGTGACGGGTTGCGGGGCAATGACCCGGCGTCATGCCCAAGGCAATCGCTCTCGCAGCGCGACACGGCGCATGTGCGCTCTTAGAATCAAGCCTCGTTTTGATGTTCACGCCCGGCCACAGCTGTGCCCGGGCGATTTGCCATTGTTGCGCGCCATGACACCTGCCCTGCCCCTGCCTTCGATCGCCCCCGGCAAACGCCACGTTGTGCCACGCCCTGCAGGCTCAGGCGATGCTTTGTTGCTGGCGCACTTCGCGGCAGGCCGCAAAGCCCAAGGGCAGCTCACCACGGTGATGACGGCCGACGCCGCCGACGCCCAGCGCCTGATGGACGAGATGGCGTTTTTCGTGCCCGACCTGCGCTGCGCCATCTTCCCGGACTGGGAAACGCTGCCTTACGACACCTTCTCGCCGCACCAGGACCTGATCTCTGAGCGGCTGGCCACGCTGTGGCG
>CANCFV010000107.1 GCA_947377275.1 Burkholderiales bacterium
GCATGGCCTTCCGACACCTTCGCGATGTGCACGGTCTTGTGCCACTCGCGCGCCACGGCTTCAAACGTGTTGGCTGCCAGAGCGGTGCGCGTTTCCTTTTCGGCCTTGCGCTTGGCGCCGGGGTCGATGCCTGCCGCAATGTCCTTGCGGGCGTTGTCACGCCGTTCTCTGGCGTCCTTGAGGCTGACTTCTGGGTGCGTACCCAGCGACAGCATCTTTTCCTTGCCGCCGAACCGGTAGCGCAGGCGCCACCACTTGGCGCCGCTGGGCTGCACCTCCAGCCCCAGCCCGCCGCCATCGGGCAGGTTGTAGACGGCATCGCGTGGCTTGGCGTTTCGGATCGCCGGGTCGGTCAACTTGTTGCTTGCATTCTTCGCGCTCATGGCTGGCCCCCTTCGTTGCGGGTAACAGGTTTTCGCGTAGACAGGCTACCCGTATAGTTACCCACAACAAGGCCGGGATGTCCAGACACCTCATGGGATGTGTTGAGACGAAAAAAATCCCTAAGTCGTTGATTACTTAGGGATTTTTAGGTCTCAAGAGACTTCTTGAGACGTTTGAATGGTGGAGCCGGGGGGAATTGAACCCCCGTCCGTAAGCCATCAACGAGCAGATCTACATGTTTAGCTGTCTGATTTGGATCTCACCGACTTGATCGCGCAGTAGCACGCTATCCAGCCAGCCAGTCACTTAGTCTCGACCTCACCTGAGTGACCCAGGTCAAGTCCAGCCAATGAAATTGACCTCTCAGCTTTTGTCTTGCGACTCAAGCCCAGCCCATCGGCCGACTGTTGAGAGGCTCACCGGTATTAAGCGGCGAGTGCGAACTTTTGATCGTTTGCAGTTGGTTTTTTTCCAGTGGATTTACGAGCGGACTGGTGCTCGACATGCCCTAACCCGAATCCGTACCCACGTCGAAACCAGGTCGGCCCCAGGAAGAAGTCTTGATTGTAGTCCTCTTGGCTCAACTGCGGTAGTCGGCGTTGATGGTGACGTACTCGTGCGAGAGGTCGCACGTCCAAACGGTGGCCGTGGCGGTGCCTCGGGCCAGGCCCACACGGATGGTGATTTCGCTTTGCTTCATCACGCGCTGGCCGTCTTCTTCACGGTACTCGGGGCGGCGGCCACCTTTGGTCACCACGTGGACGTCGTCCAGGTGCAGCTCGATCAGGCTTTGGTCGAGGTCGTCGATGCCGGCGTAGCCCACCGCGGCCAGGATGCGGCCCAGGTTGGGGTCAGACGCGAAGAAGGCGGTTTTCACCAGGGGCGAGTGGGCAATGGCGTAAGCGGCCAGCTTGCACTCGGCCTCGTCGCGGCCACCTTCCACGGTGATGGTGATGAACTTGGTGGCGCCTTCTCCGTCGCGCACGATGGCCTGGGCCAGTTGCTGCGACACGGCGATCAGGGCGGCGCGCAGCGTGTGGGCGTCGGCGCTCTCTAAGCTGGTGATCTCGGCGTGCGGGGCCTGGTTGGTGGCGATCAGCACGAACGAGTCGTTGGTGGACGTGTCGCCATCGATGGTGATGCGGTTGAAGGACGCGTCAGCGGCTTCGGTCACCAGGGCTTGCAGCAACTCGGGCTTGATCTTGGCGTCGGTGGCCACATAGCCCAGCATGGTCGCCATGTTCGGCTTGATCATGCCGGCGCCCTTGCTGATGCCCGTGATGGTGACGGTGACGCCACCGATCGTGACCTGACGCGACGCGGCCTTGGGCAGCGTGTCGGTGGTCATGATGCCTTCGGCGGCCACGGCCCAGTTGTCGGCCTTGGCGTCGGCAATGGCCGCTGGCAAGCCCGCTTCGATGCGGTCCACCGGCAGGGTCTCCATGATCACGCCGGTTGAAAACGGCAAGATCTGTTCGGGTGCGACGTTGAGGTGGCGGGCCAAGGCGATGCAGGTCTGGCTGGCGCGGATCAGGCCGTCTTCGCCAGTGCCAGCGTTGGCGTTGCCGGTGTTGATCACCAGGGCGCGGATGTCGGCATTGGCCTTGAGGTGCTGGCGGCACAGTTGCACCGGTGCCGCGCAAAAGCGGTTCTTGGTGAACACACCGGCCACGGCGCTGCCTTCGTCGAGCAAGATCACGCTCAGGTCACGGCGGTTGGCCTTGCGCACACCGGCCATGGTGATGCCCAGCTTCACGCCGGGCACGGGGTGCAGGTCTTGAGGGTTCGGTGCGGTCAGGTTGACGGGCATTTCAGTGGCTCCAACGAAGGAGCACGATTGTGCCGCACGCTGGCGCTGCCAGCCTCAGCTGCGTTGGCCCTGTGCTGGCGCAGGCGTGTTGGCCAGCGCGGGCATGCCGGCCAAACGCAAGCCAAAGGCGGCGGCATAGCCATTCCAGGCAAAGCTGCCGGTGCTCAAGCCCAATGCCGTCGCCCAGATGCCGTCAAACGGCCAGCCCGTGATCGCTGCCATCAAGCCCATGGGCACCCAGCCGGCGGGTGTGAGCCACAGGTAGAGGCTCAGGACGCGCCAGCGCTGCATGGCCAGCCCGCGCTCACGCCACACCCAACCGGCCAGGGCGGTGCCCAAGGCCAGCAAGGCCATCTGGCCGAACACGAAGGTGCGCACCGCCTCGTTGGGTGTGTGGCTCGGCAGCTGCCACGCCACGCAGGCCGCCCCCAGGCCCGACAAGGCGGCCAGCCACAGCGTGCTCACTTGGATGGGCTCGCCCTTCATCACGGCGGCCAGCTCTCCCGGGATGCGGGGCAGCAAAGCGGCCAGGGCCAAGGCCCACAACGCTGCCACCCAGGGCAAGGCCTGGGCATGGGGTCGCCAGGCACTCAGCGCATCAAAACCCAAGGGTGCGAGCAGGCCTTCGTGCAGCACGGTCAGCAGCGCGCCGCCCACCATGAGCTTGAGCGCGGGCGAGGCAAAGCCTGGGTGCGCTTGCATCAAGCCAATGTCGTGGCGCCCCACGCGCTGCAACCACCAGCTCACCAGCAGCACGCTCATGCTCATCACCACAGCGCTCATGCCGGCATTGACGGGGGCCAGGCGCCAACCCGTCAGGTGCCCGATGAGCACATAGCCCACGCGCAGCAGCGGCGCGGTCATCAGGCAGGCCATGAGCAGCCCCATCCAGGCCATGTGGGCGCGCATCTGGCGCTGGTAGATGCTGCGCATCGCCATGCCCAGCACCGACAGCGTCGACAAGGCCAGCACCCACAGGCCGGCCACGAAAAACTCGCCACTGATCACATCGGCGGCCGGTGTGCGCCACAGGTAGACGATGGCGCCCAGCATCGAGACCGTGGTGGTGATGGCAGCCAGCAAGCCAAGCACGCGGTGCAGCTTGGGCGAGCGTCTGCGCAGGCTGGGCACGAATTGCACACTGCACAACATCAAGGCGATGCCGGCGAGCAGGGTGTGGGTGCCGATGCCCACAAAGCCGCGGGTGTAGTTGCGCGTGGTTTGTTCGATCAAGGCCGCATCAGCGAGCAGGAAGTCGGGTGAGATGGCCCACATCAAGATCCGGTTGGACCACGACAGGTCGTTGTGCAGCATGCTCCAGATGTGGTTGAGGCTCACGAGGCCAAAGAGCGCGGCCAGCAGCAGCACCGCAGCGCTGGTGAATCGGGTGGCTTTGCCGGGTGGACTGAGGTGGGTGCTTCGCATGCGGGATCCCTGTGTGTGCGGGTGGGTCGGGACTGCCCGCACACGGTAAGAATCACGCCGGCGCCTTGCAAGCGACATGCGACGTTTGGGCGCTGCGGGGCGCCAACGGCACTCACATCGCCTTGAACAGGTGGGCGTGCATGCGGCTCACATCGATGGTTTCGGGGCGACCCCGCAGGTGCACACGCGTGCGGTTGTCTTGCCGGCTGATGCGTTCGATGGCGCGCACGTTGACCACGTGGCTGCGGTGCACTTGCCAGAACACGCTGTCGTCCAGGCGGGGCATCAGCTCGCGCAGCGGTGTGCGGATCAGGCGCTCAGGGGTGTTGGCGTCGTCGTGCTGGGTGACCACGCGCACGTACTTGTCGGCCGCCTCCAGATAGAGCACGTCTTCCAGCGCGATCACGTAGACCGAGCTGCCGCTGGCCGCTTGCAGCACGCGCAAGTGGGGCTGCGGCGCTTGCAGGTGGGGCAGCCTGGGCCAGGGCGTGCCGAATGGGTCAGGCTGAGCGCGCTGGCCCAGTTGCGCTTGCAGGCGCTGGCACGTCAAGGCCAGGCGTTCGGCGCGAACGGGCTTGAGCACGTAGTCGATGGCCGCGCGCTCGAAGGCCTGTACCGCGTATTCGTCGTAAGCGGTGATGAAGACCAGCAAGGGCAGCGGTGCGTCAATGGGCCACGCGTCAACGATGTGCTCGATGGCTTCGAGCCCGCTCAGCGCAGGCATGTGGATGTCCATGAACAAGATGTCGGGCAGGTGCCGCATGGCCAGCTCGCAAGCCTGTTGGCCGTCGCGTGCCACATCGGCGACCACCAACGCGGGCCACAGCGATTTGAGCTGGCGCTGCAGGGCTTGCGCCAGCACGGGCTCGTCTTCGGCGATCAGGGCGGTGGGGGCTTTCATGCGGTGTGTGGCTCGGTGTGTGGCGTTGCCGGCAAGGTGGTTGGCAACTGCAGCGTGGCAATGGTGCCCCCTTGGGGCGCCGCCGTGATCGAGAAGCGGGCCTGTTCCCCATAACAGGTGTGCAGGCGCTCGCGCACGCAATCGAGGCCAAAGCCGCCTGGGTCAGCAGTCGTGGGCATCATGGTGTGCAGGCCTGCGCCCGTGTCTTGCACCGTGATGGTCATGACCTGACCCTGACGTTGCGCCGAGATGTGCAGCTCCCCGCCGATGGGCAGCGGGTCCAGCCCGTGTTTGATGGCGTTCTCAACCAGGGGCTGGATCAACATGGGGGGCAAGGTCACGTCGCCCATGTCGTTGGGCACGCTCAGCCGCACGCGCAGCCGATCGCCCATGCGGACCTGCATCAGCGCCAAGTAGTCTTGGACGTGCTTCATCTCATCCGTCAAGCTGACCTGGCCATGGCGGCTGGCGCTCAGGTTGGCGCGCAGGTGGTCGATGAGGTGGGCCAGCATGTCTTGGGCTTTGGCGGGCTCGGTTTCGATCAGTGCATGCAGGTTGGCCAGGGTGTTGAAGAGCATGTGTGGCTCCATCTGCGCTTGCAGGCGCTGCAGCTGGGCTTGCGCCAGTTGCCGTTGGGCCGTGGCGGCTCGCATGCGCTCGTGCTGTTGCCGAACGAAGATCATGTCAAAGGCAAGGGCCACCGCTTGCCCGAAGCCTCCCACCGTGAGCGAGTTGGGCAGCCTGTAAAAATCGGGTGAGGCGCAGCCCCAGAGGTCAAGCAGCCCGATGACCTCGATCCACAGCGGGTGGGTCACGCAGGTCATCAGCAGCGTCACGCTGAGGTTGATCAGCGGCCATTGCCACCAAGGCAGTGCCGCATACATGCCGTGGCTTTCGATGCGGGCGCGCAGCTCGGGGTCGCGCAGCCAGCGTCGCTTCACCACGCTGTACCAGGTCAACACGATCACCGGCAAGCAGGGCAGCGCCATGATGGCGGTGCCCAGCGCGGTGGGCAGCAGCCCGATCTGCATGGCGGCCAGCCCGGAGGCTTGTTCCAATGCATACAGAAAGAGGCTGGACCATGACAGGTAGCCCAGCATCAGCCACAACAGGCGAGGCAGGTTGGGGCGCACCAAGGCAGCCCAGGGGTTGAGCATCAAGGCATCCATGCCACGTCCATGGTCTCAGCGCGCTCGACCACATCGCTCCCCCATTGAGGGCTTGGGTTCTTCACCATTCCAGTTCGGCTGTGTTGCTGCACTCGGCAGCAGCGGCGTTCACCGAGCAGCGGATGCGTTTCATGATCTTGAGACCCTGCTTGTTGTAGATGCCCAGCTTGCCCAGTTCAACCCGGGATTGCGCCTGGTCGAGTACGAATTGAGCCGATGCCTCGGGCGGCAGATCCAACCAGAGCGCGCGCGGGATGGCGAGCTCGCACTTGCGGACGAGCTCCAAGGCCTCGTTGTAGCCGTTGGCCCAGTAGCTGCGGGACTTCTCGCCGAAGCCTTCCGCAAAGCGCTGGCGGTTGAACACCATCTGCATGCTGGTCAGGCCCATGGGCAGGCTGGCCACAGCGCCTTTGCTGCCGATGCCGCGACCCAGCTCGAAAGGCTGAAAGACCACGGCGGGCGCAAAGATCACGTCCACCAAGCCATTGTTGAATTTGTTGGCGAAGTTGATGAGGTCGGCCGACACCGGTTGCGCCCCGGCCTTTTGAATCAGGTAAGCCTGGGCCTTGTCGTGGTCAAAAGCGGGCATGCGCGCGCCGGCAAAGCCGCGCGTGAACAAGGTGCGGTCGTGCACCATGATGTACAGGGCGCCTGCCGGCACGATGCCGCCCAGCTCGAAGCTGCCTTGCACGGCCAGCTTGGCCGCCGCGGGCGACGCCAGCAACTGAACCGCTTTGCGGCCGACCTCGTAGCTGGCCGTCATGTCGATGGCGCCGGTGCGCACGATGGTGGCGGCACCCACATAGTCCACCGCGGCGGCAACGGCGTTGTAGGGGCGTGTGCGCATGGAGGTGGCCAGCAAGGCATCGCACTGGCCGACCCGGAAGTCTTCAGCGGCCACGCGCTCGTCGGTGTAAGCCTTGAGGCTGAGCTCGGTGCCTTGTTGCTGCATGGCCAGGGCATAGCCTTTGGCAGCTTCGTACATGGGGCCGGCCGCGCCAATGGCATCCCAGACACACAGGGTGGGCGGCTGGGCCGCAAGGGTGGCAGCGCTGGCACACAGCAGCAGGCTGCCCATCAAGGTGGTGTGGGGTTGCGATGGCTTCATGCCGGCACCGTAGGTGCAATGCCGCCACGCGTCAATCCGGACGAGATGGACGGCAGATGGCCCTCGCCGATGGTCATGTGGCGCCGCCAACGGACAGCGCAAAAAAAAGAGCCTCAGGTGAGGCTCTTTGTGGGGTGCGATGTGCCGGGTGGAAGCTCAAGCGATCTTGCCGTGGCAGTTCTTGTACTTCTGGCCGCTGCCGCAAGGGCAAGGGTCGTTGCGGCCCACGCGGGGCACCTCGGCTGCCACGGTGGCAGGGTCGGTCTCGGTGGCCACGCCACCATCTTCGGTCGGGTGCGTGTAGGTCACGTTCGCGAGGTTCTCGCCTTGTTGCTCGATGGCCTGGGCGGCCAGTTCAGCCTCTTCACGCGACTGGATGCGCACCGTCATCAACACGCGGGTGACGTCCATCTTGACCACGTCGAGCAACTGGCCGAACAGCTCGAAAGCCTCGCGCTTGTACTCTTGCTTGGGGTTCTTCTGGGCGTAGCCGCGCAGGTGGATGCCCTGGCGCAGGTAGTCGAGCGAGGACAGGTGTTCACGCCAGTGCGAGTCGATCGACTGCAGCAAAACCATGCGTTCGTAAGACGCGAACTGCTCGCTGCCCACCTCAGCGATCTTCGTGTCATAGCCCGTGTTGGCCGCGGTGATCACGCGTTCCAGCACATCGGCGTCGTCGGCAGCGGTGGCGTTTTCCACCCACTTGACCAGGTCGACTTCAAGTTGCCATTCGTCCTTGAGCACCTTTTCCAGGGTGACCAGGTCCCACTGTTCTTCCAGGCTCTCGGCGGGCACGAAGGTGCGCACCACGTCGGTCATGGCGCCCTTGCGCAGGTTCACGATGGACTCGGCCACGTCGGTGGTTTCGAGGATCTCGTTGCGCTGTTGGTAGATCACCTTGCGCTGGTCGTTGGAGACGTCGTCGTACTCCAGCAACTGCTTGCGCATGTCGAAGTTGTGGCCTTCGACCTTGCGTTGCGCGCTTTCGATCGAGCGGGTCACGATGCCCGCCTCGATGGCCTCGCCCTCGGGCATCTTGAGGCGGTCCATGATGGCGCGCACGCGGTCGCCCGCGAAGATGCGCATCAGCGGGTCGTCGAGCGAGAGGTAAAAGCGCGAGGAGCCAGGGTCGCCTTGACGGCCCGCACGGCCACGCAGTTGGTTGTCGATGCGGCGTGATTCGTGGCGCTCGGTGGCGATGATGCGCAGCCCGCCCGCTTCCTTGACCTTGGCGTTCAGCACCAGTTGCTCGGCCTTGAGGGCTTCGACCTTGGCTGCCTTGGCTGCGTGGTCCAGCGACTCGTCGGCCTCGATCAGCTTGATGTCGTTTTCGACGTTGCCGCCCAGCACGATGTCGGTGCCGCGGCCCGCCATGTTGGTGGCGATGGTGATGACGCCGGGGCGGCCAGCCTGGGCCACGATCTCGGCTTCACGCGCGTGCTGTTTGGCGTTGAGCACCTGGTGAGGCAGGTTCTCGCGGGTCAGCAGGGCCGAAATCAGCTCGGAGTTCTCGATGCTGGTGGTGCCCACCAAGGTGGGTTGACCGCGCTCGTGGCACTCTTTGATGTCGGCGGCAATCGCCTTGAACTTCTCGGCAGAGGTCTTGTAGACCAGGTCGAGCTGGTCCTTGCGGGCCAGGATGCGGTTCGGTGGGATGACGATGGTTTCCAGGCCGTAGATTTCCTGGAACTCGTAGGCTTCGGTGTCGGCCGTGCCGGTCATGCCCGACAGCTTGCCGTACATGCGGAAGTAGTTCTGGAAGGTGATCGAGGCCAGGGTCTGGTTCTCGGCCTGGATGTGCGCGCCTTCCTTGGCTTCCACGGCTTGGTGCAGACCATCCGACCAGCGGCGACCCGACATCAGGCGGCCCGTGAACTCGTCCACGATGACGACTTCGCCGTTTTGCACAACGTAGTGCTGGTCTTTGTTGAACAGGTGGTGCGCGCGCAGGGCGGCGTACACGTGGTGCATCAAGGTGATGTTGGCCGCGTCGTACAGGCTGGCACCTTCAGCCAGCAAGCCCGCTTCACCCAGCAGGCGCTCGGCGTTTTCATGGCCGTTTTCGGTCAGGTAGATCTGGCGCGATTTTTCGTCAGCGGTGAAATCACCTGGCTCGATGACGCCTTCGCCCGTGCGCGGGTCGGCCTCGCCGATCTGCTTCTTCAGGCGAGGCACCACGGCGTTGATGCTCACGTACATCTCGGTGTGGTCTTCGGCCTGGCCCGAAATGATCAAAGGCGTGCGGGCTTCGTCGATCAGGATGGAGTCGACCTCGTCCACGATGGCGTAGTTCAGGCCACGTTGCACGCGGTCGTCCACCTCGTAGACCATGTTGTCGCGCAGGTAGTCGAAGCCGTATTCGTTGTTGGTGCCGTAGGTGATGTCGGCAGCGTAAGCGGCTTGCTTTTCTTCGCGGGGCATCTGGGGCAGGTTGATGCCCACGCTCAGGCCCAGGAAGTTGTAGAGCTTGGCCATCCACTCGGCGTCGCGGCGCGCGAGGTAGTCGTTGACGGTGACCAGGTGCACGCCCTTGCCCGTCAGGGCATTGAGGTAGACGGGCAGCGTGGCGGTCAGCGTTTTGCCTTCGCCGGTGCGCATTTCAGCGATCTTGCCGTTGTGCAGCGAGATGCCGCCCAGCATCTGCACGTCGAAGTGGCGCATCTTGAAGACGCGCTTGGATCCTTCACGCACCAAGGCGAAGGCTTCGGGCAGGATGTCGTCGAGCGCTTCGCCCTTGGCCACGCGTTGCTTGAACTCTTCGGTCTTGGCGCGGATCTGGTCGTCGCTCAAGGGCTCAAACGTGGGCTCCAGCGCATTGATCTTGGCAACCGTCTTGCGGTATTCCTTGAGCAGGCGTTCGTTACGGCTTCCAAAAATCGAAGTCAGAATCTTGGGCAACATGGAGCAATCAATCCAATCGGTCGGTGCACAAGCCACATGGCTTGCGCGTGGCTGAGGGGGCTCTGACCCCCATTCAACCAAAGCGAAAAAGTGTAGCACCCAGGGGTGACGGCTGTGAGACGGTGGCGAGCCGGCCGGCAGGGGGCTTTCCCCGCCCTTGAATCAGGGGCAAGCCCCCCGCGTCAATGTGATGACATTGCTGCGGCATCGGGCGGGCGGCGCACGCAGGCACTGGTCGCCCCGCACACCAAGGCCATGGCCACCACCACCACCGCGCCCGAGGGCCAGTCCAGCACCGCCGAGGCCACCAGGCCCAGCGCGTAGGCCAGGGCGCCAGCGCCCCAGGCCAGTGGCATACGCCAGCGCGGCGGGGCATGGCGCACGGCCAGCGCCGGCATGATGAGGCTGCTGAAGACGAGGTAGACGCCCACCAGCTGCACCGAAGCCGTCACCGCCAGCGCAAACAGCAGGTAAAAGCCGGCCTGGCCCAGGCGTGTGCCCAGGCCCAGCCACACCGCCGCCACCACGGCCGAGAGCGCCGCCATGGCCCACAACTGACCGCCACTGACCCACAGGATCTGGCCCACCAGCAGGTCTTTGAGATGCTCACCGCCGTGCGGGTTGCCCGCCAACAGCAAAATGCCCACGCAGGACGCGACCACGAACAAGGCACCGATCAGCGCTTCCTGGATGTCGGGCCAGCGGCGCTCCATCCAGGTCAGCAAGCCGGCGCCGGCCATGGCGGCCAGCACGGCGGCGGCTTGCACCGCCCAACCCTGAGGCTCCCAGCCCAGGGCGTCGGCGGCGATCACCCCCAAGCCCGCAATTTGCGCAATGGCCAGGTCAATGAAGACGATGCCTTTGCGCAGCACCTGCTGGCCCAGCGGCACGTGGGTGATCAGCACCAGCAGGCCGGCGACCAGGGCCGGGCCCAAGATGGACCAGTCCACCGCCTGCCAATTCAGCGTGGGCATGTGCATCACTTGGCCGCCTTCAGCAGTTGGTCGACCGTGTCGTCAAACAGACCGAACAGGTCTTTGGCACGGTCACTGCCACCCACGGTGAAGGGCAGCACCGCCACCGGGATGTGCGCGCGCTCAGACAACCACTGCGCTCCGCGGCCATCGTTGTAGGCCGCGCGGATCACCACCTTGGCCGGCTGTTGCTGCAGCCCGCTCAGCACCGACGAGAGGTGCGCGCTGCTGGGCTCGACGCCTGGCTTGGGCTCGAGTGAAGCCACCTCTTTGAGGCCCAGCCAGTTCTCCAAGTACGGAAAGCCCTTGTGCTGCACCACGATGGGCAGGCCCTTGAGCGGCGCGCCGGCTTGCGTCCAGCGGTTGGTGGCGGCCGTCCAGCGCAGGTTGAAGTCGGCCAGGCGCGCTTGGTATTGGCTGGCGTGGGCCGGGTCGACTTCGCTCAGGCGTTTGCCCAGGGCCTG
>CANCFV010000108.1 GCA_947377275.1 Burkholderiales bacterium
CTTGTTCGTAAGCTCTCGGCGGTGGGTTTTGAAGAGGAAGAGATCACCGAGGCGCTGACTTGGCTGCGCGGGTTGCAAGCGGCGACGGAGCACGCCGTTATCGCGCCTTCTGAGGGCAGTGTCCGCGTTTATGCGGACATGGAGTTGGACCGCCTTTGCGCTGAAGCCCAAGGCTTCTTGCATTTTTTGGAGTCCGCCGGTGTGTTGTCGCCGCAGTTGAGGGAGATGGTGCTGGACCGCGTCTTGGCAGTGCCGTCTGGGCCAATCAACTTAGACGATTTCAAGGTGCTGGTCTTGCTCGTTTTTTGGAGTTTGGACGAAGAGCCAGATGCGCTGATCCTCGATGAGTTGTTTGTCGAGGACGGAGATCGGTCCATCCATTGAGGTGGGCCGTCTTCAGATTGAGCTAAAGCCCAGCGCAGTTGCGCCGTATACAGAGGAAGGCTGGCGAGGTCGTCAGTGGCCCTTTGGGATGGATCGTATGCTGCCTTTGCAGGCTTTGGTTTCGGATCGGACTACGCGCTGGCGGCTGTGGGCGCTTGCCTGCCTACTGCTTGTGTCACTGTTGTCCGGTTGCGATCAGTTGGGCATTGAGACGCCTCAGAAGACGACGGAGCGGCAGCAAGCCGACGCGAAGGCCGTAGGCAGCGCCTGCAGGCACGCCATGCGCGCGATCGAGGATTGCTATGTGCTTAACCCGAAGGCTGAAAAGTCCGCTGTTTTTGGCGGCTGGCGGGAGATGGACGAGTACATGCGCGAGAACAAGCTGGAAGGCGTGGTGCCGGTCGTGCCTCGTCCTGTTTCTGCTGCCGCGGCGAAAGCATCGGCGCCTGTGAAGGCAGCCGATGATGAGGAAGATCCAGATGCGCCGGCTCACGTTGGCAAGGACGCTGGTGGCGCTAACAAGGGCAAGGCGTCTCATTGAGGCGTCAAGCTGCCGCAGGAACGTAGCGCAGTTCGGATGCGTCGCTCAGACGTTGCAGGGGTTCAGGTGACATGCTGAGATGAATGCGCCGGCCGATAGACGAGGTGTATGAGATCGATGCGCTACCCATCAGCTCTCATGCGACGTCGCATGCGGTGACAATGGCGCATGGCTTTGTCGATGCTGACTGTGAATTCCCTGCTGGACGCGCGTTTGTGGCGGCACCCTGAGTGCCGTCAAGGCATGCGGGACATGGCCGCCGTCACGCCCGGCGTGATGGCTTGGGGGCTGGTGACCGGCGTGGCGATGGTCAAAGCGGGGCTCCCCTTGGGCATCGCGCTGATGATGAGCCTGATGGTGTTTGCCGCCTCAGCACAGTTGGCTGCTTTGCCCCTGATGCTGGCCGGGGCGCCGCTGTGGGTGGTGTGGTTGACGGCTTTCTGCGTGAACCTGCGTTTCGTCATTTTCAGCGCGCAGATGCGACGGCATTTGATGGGGCTGAGTCTGCCTTGGCGCATGCTCAGTGGTTACCTGACAGCAGACATCACCTATGTGCTGGCCACCCAGCGACACGCGGAGTCGCCGGTGGCCGATGGCGATCAGCCTGGGCCCTTGGCCTATTTCGTGGGACTCTCGGCGGTCAATTGGACGACCTGGAACCTGGCCTCTCTGGTGGGCGTTTTGTTTGCCGACGCCATACCGACGCAATGGGGCTTGGGCTTTGCTGGCACGCTGGCCTTGGCTGGGCTGTTGATGTCGCTGGCGCGCGACCATCAGACCTTGCTCAGCGCGGGCTTGGCGGGGACGGCGGCGATCGCGGCATACAGCCTGCCTTATCGGCTCAACATGGTGGTGGCGGTGGCGGCCGGGGTCGCGTGCGGGATGCTGCTGGACGCCGTGGACAAGCGACGCAGTGTGCCTGGAGCGGCTGTGCCGGCACGGGTCGATGCCAGCAATGACGGCTTGGTCTCGTTAACGGTGACCTCTGACGCGGCGGCGAACCAGGGCCGAACAGGAGCGCCCCAATGAGCCAGTGGGACATGGTCATCGCCGTGTTGGGTTTGGTCGCCATTTCAGCGGTGACGCGCTCGGTTTTCTTTTTGTCAGATCAGCCATGGACGCTGCCGGTTTGGGTGGAGCGTGGCTTGCGTTACGCGCCTTTGGCGGCGCTGGCCGCTGTGGTGTGGCCCGAGATCCTGACGGTGCAGGGACACTGGCCAGACACGTGGAAAGACGCGCGCTTCGTGGCCACGCCCATGGCGATGGCGTGGGCCTGGTGGCGGCGTGACATGCTGACGACGATCTTGCTGGGCATGGCCGTGCTGACTTTGCTCCGTGTTGGCTTTGGCTGGTGAGGCGAACCACCCACTCAGGTGACAAAAGGCCCGGAGAAAAGCGTGGGCCGGCCCCCGGACCTTTTTACAATGTCGCCACTTTTGACATTTCAAGGCCCCCGCGGCACTCACCATGAACATCATCCGATTTGAAGACCTCGTGGCTCAGGGCAAGGCCGCTGGCCAGCGCGTGTTCATCCGCGCCGATTTGAACGTCCCGCAAGACAACGCCGGCAACATCACCGAAGACACGCGCATCCGCGCTTCGGTGCCCGCCATTGAACTGGCCTTGAAGGCCGGCGCTGCGGTGATGGTCACGTCGCACCTGGGTCGCCCCACCGAAGGCGAGTTCAAGCCCGAGGATTCGCTGGCTCCGGTGGCCACGCGCTTGTCGGAGTTGATGGGCCGCGAGGTCAAGCTGGTGAGCAACTGGGTGGACGGCGTTGACGTGGCACCAGGCCAGGTCGTGTTGCTCGAAAACTGCCGCCTCAACAAGGGCGAGAAAAAGAACAACGAAGAGCTGGCCCGCAAGATGGCCGCCCTGTGCGACATCTTCGTCAACGACGCGTTTGGCACGGCCCACCGCGCCGAAGGCACGACCTACGGCATCGCCCAGTTCGCCAAAGTGGCCTGCGCAGGCCCGCTGCTGTCGGCCGAAATCGATGCCATCAGCAAGGCCCTGGAAGCGCCCAAACGCCCCTTGTTGGCCATCGTGGCAGGCTCAAAGGTCTCGACCAAGCTGACCATTTTGGAGTCGCTGTCCAAGAACGTCGACGGCCTGATCGTGGGTGGCGGCATCGCCAACACCTTCATGCTGGCCGCCGGTTTGAAGATCGGCAAGTCGCTGGCCGAGCCCGATCTGGTGGGCGCCGCCAAGACCGTGATCGACGCCATGCAAGCCCGTGGCGCCGCCGTGCCCATCCCTGAAGACGTGGTCGTGGCCAAGACCTTTGCCGCCGACGCCCCCGCAACCATCAAGGCCGCTGCCGATGTGGCCGACGATGACCTGATCCTGGACATCGGGCCCAAAACCGCCGCCAAGCTGGCAGAGCAGTTGATGGCCGCCGGCACCATCGTGTGGAACGGCCCCATGGGCGTCTTTGAGTTCGATGCCTTCTCGCATGGCACCGAAACCGTGGCGCGCGCCATTGCCGCGTCCAGCGCCTTCAGCATCGCCGGTGGTGGCGACACGCTGGCCGCCATTGCCAAGTACGGCATCGAAAAAGACGTGGGCTACATCTCGACCGGCGGCGGCGCCTTCCTGGAAGTGCTCGAAGGCAAGACCCTGCCCGCCTTTGAGATCCTGAGCAAGCGCGCTGCGGGCTGATCGCCAACCCGAGGCGGCAAGCGCCCCCTCAGGGTGCGTGCCAAAGCAAAAGGCCACGCCTCGAAAGAGGCGTGGCCTTTTTGACGTTCACCGGCGTCAAACAGCGCCAGCGGCGTGCAAAACCTCACCCGCCAAAATCGGGTCGCCCGTGCGGTTGAGCGTGTCCAGCCACAACTGGTAGCTCCGCATCTGACCCGTTTGCCACGGATGGAAGCCAGGCTTGAAGTACTGCACGTAGTGACCCAGCATGGGCATGTACAGGCCACCTGGCTTGAACAACCACCACATGCCCTTGGTCATCAGCTTGATGCGCTCCCAGCGCGAGAACCCATCGACCTCGAGCATGTAACGCGTGGTCAGCAGGCTGTGGAGGTTGAAGCCCAGGGTGACCAACAGCATCGAGACGGTGCGGCGCAGGTAGCCGACCTTGGCGATTTTGCTCATCACGTCAAAGGCAACGGCCTTGTGCTCGATCTCTTCCATCGCGTGCCAGGCATACATGGCGCGCATGCGCGTGTCGGCCTTGTCCAGCACTTCTTTGCGCTCAAAGAAACCATGGGCCATGATGGCCGTCATGTGCTCGGCCGCCGCCGTTTCAGCCAGTGTTTGCGCGGCAGGCAGGTACTTGCGATCGAAGTTGAACAGGATGTGCTTGGTGATGCCCTCCAGCATGTCCACATCAATGCCTTGCGCTTTCAGGCGGTTGTTGTATTGCGTGTGGACGATCCCGTGCTGTGCTTCTTGGCGCATGAAGTCCTTGATCTCTTGCAGCAGGCGCGGGTCGCTGACCTGGTCGCGGTAATCGCGCACGCAAGAGATGAAGAAGCGCTCACCTTCAGGGAAGATGGTCGACATGGCGTCGAAGAAGCGCGTTTTGAAGGGGTCGTTGGCGAACCAGTACTTCGGGATGTCGCCGTCGAGCCCGAAGTCGAGCTTTTCGCGGGGGGTGATGGTGTGATCAGACATGTGAGCCTCTTGAGGATCAGGCGCGTGCGCCTTGCAGGGCTTGCGCGCTCAAGCGGTTGCCCGCCTCGACCGGATCGCCCGTTTCTTTGAGCAGCTTCACCCAAGGCTCGTAGCTGTCGACCACGGGCTCGTCCCATGGGTGGAAGCTCGGCTTGAGGTAGCTGAAGTACTTGCCCATCATGGGCATGAAGATGCCGCCGGGCTTGTAGAGCCACCACAGGCCCTTGGCCCAGATCTTGGTGCGCTCCCAGCGCGAGAAGCCGTCGACTTCGATCATGTGCTTCATGATGCGCAAGACGTGGTACGGGAACAGGATCGTCACCAGCAGCATCGAGCCAATGCGGTTGGCGTACGTGGACTTGGCCGCGTCCATCAAAACGTCATAGGCCACGCCCTTGTGTTCCATCTCTTCCATGGCGTGCCAGACGTAGAGGGCACGGATGCGCTCGTCGGCACCTTCAAAGATGTGGGGGCGCTCGACAAAGCAGTCGGCCATGATGGCGGTGATGTGCTCAGACGCCGCGGTGATGCCCAGCGTGAACTCACGCGAGAAGTGCTTGCGAATCAGGCCAAACAAACGGCGCTCCTGGCCTTCCAGAATGGCATCCACTTCAATGCCCTGCGCTTTCAGCCGGTTGTTGTACTGGGTGTGCAGCATGCTGTGCTGCGCTTCCTGCCGGTTGAAGTCTTTGATGTCTTGCAGCACCTTGGGGTCGGTGATGCGGTCTTTGAAGTCGCGCACGCAGGTGATGAAGAACTTCTCGCCCACCGGGAACAGCGTGGACAGGGCGTCGAAGAAACGCGTCTTGAAGACGTCGTTGTCGAGCCAGTACTTCGGGATGTCACCGTCCAGCCCAAAGTCGAGCTTCTCGCGCGGAACGATCGGTGGGGGAGTGATGCGGTTCGGGGTCATGGTGTTGTCTCCTCGGCTCGCGTGCTGTCAGCAAACGTGACATCGGCCTCGTGTGACGTGACTGTAGGGATTCACCCGGGACACCGCCATGACCTGCAGCGACACGAGGGTAAATTTGGCGACACGCCAGCGCTAGGGAAAACGCGATGAATGGTGCGCGTTTTCCGGGATTCAGCTGGCGCTGCGCCGGTACTGGCTGGGCGTCAGGCCCGACCAGCGGGCGAAGGCCAGTGTGAAGCTGCGGCGGTCAGAAAACCCCAAGCGCTCGCTGATGTCTTCGATGGGCATGGCCTCGTCTTTGAGCCATTGCTGCGACAGCCGGTAGCGCACGCGGGCCTGGATGGCCGAATGGCTTTCGCCGACCTCTTTGAGGCGCCGCTGCAAGGTGCGGGCATGCAGTTGCAGCTCTTCGGCCAGGGCTTCAAGGCCCAGTCCCAACAAACGGGGTTTGGCCTGGAAGGCCCGCTCGATCTGGTCCACCAGCTGGTGGCCGGGATCGGTCGGATTGCCGGCCACGAGGGCTTGTTCGACGCGCTCGGCCACGCGCTGGACCACGCGCTGGGCCGCCTGCTCGTGCAGCACCGGGAAGGCGCCGCGCAGGGGCTTGTCCAGCAGAGCGCGGTCAAACCACAGCGCGTCCATGGGCGAGCCCCATTCGATCGGCGCTTGAAAGTGCGCGGCCAACTGCTCGCTGTCGGCATGGGCAGGGTGGCGCAAGGTGATGCGACCAATCAGCTCTTTGCCACCCAGCAGCAAGCGGCTGAATTTGACGGTGGTGGCAAACACCGCTTCGGTGAAGTGCCAGCTGCGCTCGGGCGTGGCGTCGGGCAGGTTGTAGAGCAGGGTGATGCGCGCTTCGTTGCCATGCTCGGCCAGCGAGAAGGCCATGTAGGGGTTGACCAGCGGCGGGATCCATTCCAGCGCCCGGGCGGCATCGCGCAAGGTGGCGCTGGTGGTGATGAAGGTCTCGACGTCGGCCACGTACTCAAAGGCGAAGGTCTCGCCAAGCACCAGCGGGAAGTGGCGCGGGCTGCCCACCGCATGGGCGGCCTCCACGCAGCGCTCCATGATGCGCTGCATGGGCTCGCGGCGGATGGTGGCCGTCTCGGGGTGCAGGTTGCGGGCGTCAACGCCCTCCTCGCGGAAGATGGTCTCGATGTCGATGCCGCACAAACGGGCCGCACGCACCCAGTTCGTCACGGTGACGAAGGGGATGGGCAGGTCAGCAAGGTCGGGCGTGGTTGGCACGGGTGGGGACTTCCGAAAAAGGGGCGATCAAGCCACGTCAGCGCCCTGCTCGAACTGTTGCAACCAGCGCAACACTTCGGCCACGGTGGCTTGCGGGTGCTCGAAAGGATACAGGTGCGTGCCCTCGATCCACGACAAGCGCTCACCGACCACCTGTTTGACGCCGCTCAAACCCACCTTGCGCAGCTCGCTGGAGAGGGTCCCCCCGATGAACGCCACAGGGCATTGGTGCGGGTGGCGCCGAAAGCGCTGCAGCAGCGCATGCGGCATGGTGTTGTAAATCGCCGTTTCGACCTCGCGGCTGAAGCTCAAGCGGCGCGAGCGCGCAACGCCATCGGCGTGGTCTTGCGTGCCGTTGTGGAGGTAGTCACCCAAGATGCCCGGGTGGAAGGCTGCGAACTTGGGCTTGCTGCCAAAATGCACGCGGGCCGCTTGCAGGCTGGGCCACTCTTGGGTGCGCTGGGCCGAAATCCGCGAAGGCATCACGCGCTGCATGGCGCCGGCCCTCTTGGCCAAGGCGATGCCAGCGCTCAGCCAACCGGGCAGGAGGGGCGAGTCCATCACCACCACACCTTGCGCAAGATGCGGATGGCGGCTGGCCACCATCATGCTCAGGTAGCCGCCCAGCGAGTGGCCCACCAAGTAAGCGGGGTGGCCGACCTCGCGCTCGATGAAGTCGCACAACTGCTCGACCAGGAAGGGCCAGTTGTTGGTGACTGGGTAGCGCGGATCGTGGCCGAGTTTGTCGATGGCGTGGACCTCATAACCCGCCGCACGCCAGCCCTCGAACAGCGTACGGTAGGTGCTGGCCGGGAAGCTGTTGGCGTGCGAGAAGACGATGGTGCGGTGGGCTGTGGTGGCCTTCAACGGGACTCCTGTTCAGGCGGCTGACGGCATCAAAGTGTAAGTTGCTTGGGGTGTGTGATGCGGGGCACAGCGGGGGTTCTCCATGTGCATTTCCACAATTAGAAACGGTCACATTGGTGTGACACTGTTTGACACCGAGACAAACGCTGAGCAAGAAACCATGCAACGTGCCACCAAGATCGTCGCCACCCTGGGCCCCGCCTCTTCCTCGCCCGAGGTGCTGGAGCGGATGCTGCGCGCAGGCGTCGACGTGGTGCGACTGAACTTCTCCCATGGCAAGGCCCAAGACCACATCGACCGCGCCCAAACCGTGCGCGATGTGGCCGCCAAGGTGGGCAAGGTGGTGGCCATCATGGCCGACCTGCAGGGCCCCAAGATCCGCGTCGGCAAATTCGCCGAAGGCAAGGTCATGCTCGAGCCCGGCCAGCCCTTCGTGCTGGACGCCAGCCGCACCGAACCCGGCGACATCCACGGCGTGGGCCTGGACTACAAAGAGCTGCCCCGCGACGTGCGCGCCGGCGACACGCTGCTGCTAAACGACGGCCTGATCGTGCTGACGGTCGAGTCCGTCAAAGGCGAAGAGGTGCACACCGTCGTCAAGTTGGGCGGCGAGCTGTCCAACAACAAGGGCATCAACAAGCAAGGCGGCGGCCTGACCGCCCCGGCCCTGACCGCCAAGGACATGGAAGACATCAAGACGGCGGCCAGCTTTCAGTGCGACTACATCGCCGTGTCCTTCCCCAAAAACGCCACCGACATGGAAATGGCCCGCCAGCTGTGCAACGTGGCCGGCGAGCCATGGAAGCACCGCCCCGCGCTGATCGCCAAAATCGAGCGCACCGAAGCCATCCCCAACCTCGAAGCCATCCTCAAGGCCTCTGACGGCATCATGGTGGCCCGAGGCGATTTGGCCGTGGAAGTGGGCAACGCCGCCGTGCCCGCGCTGCAAAAGCGCATGATCAAGCTGGCCCGCGAGATGGACAAGGTCGTGATCACCGCCACCCAGATGATGGAGTCGATGATCGTCAACCCCGTGCCGACGCGCGCCGAGGTGTCTGACGTGGCCAATGCCGTGCTCGATGGCACCGACGCGGTGATGCTGAGCGCCGAGACGGCCGCAGGCAAGTACCCCGTTGAAACCGTGGAGCAGATGGCCAACATCGCACAGGCCGCTGAGGCCGCCGAAGAGATGTCACTCGATGCCGACTTCACGAACAAGACCTTTGGCCGCATCGACCAGTCGATCGCCATGGGCGCGCTGTTCACGGCCTACCACCTGGGCTGCAAGGCGATCATCGCGCTGACCGAATCAGGCTCAACCGCGCTGTGGATGAGCCGTCACAAAATCCACGTGCCCATTTTCGGCCTGACCGCCCAGCCCATCTCGCAGCGCAAGATGGCGCTTTACCGCAATGTGCGCCCCTTGCTGATCCCCAGCTACTCCGACCGCGACGAGGCCTTGCGCCAGGCCGAAGCCCTGTTGGTCGAGCGCGGCATCTTGCGTCCGGGCGACACCTACGCCATCACCTGCGGCGAGCCCATGGGCCACCCGGGCGGCACGAACATGCTCAAGGTGTGCGAAGTGCACTGATTTGGGCACCCTCGTGAGCTTCGCCGCCTGAAACCGGGGGGTATGGGCGAGGCCCCAGCGTCGGTAGAATCGCGCGCAGTTCGTGTCACCTGCTGACACAAAGGCGTTTTCGTTTCTTTGTCTATACCGCTCACAAAGCGCTCACTGGGGATCTCACCATGGCACTCGTTTCAATGCGCCAACTGCTGGACCACGCCGCCGAACACGGCTACGGCATCCCGGCTTTCAACGTCAACAACCTGGAACAAGTCCAGGCCGTGATGCAAGCTGCTGATGAGATTGGCGCGCCCGTCATCTTGCAAGCCAGCGCTGGCGCCCGCAAATACGCCGGCGAAGCCTTCATCAAGCACCTGATCCAGGCTGCCGTGGAGATGTACCCCCACATCCCCCTGGTCATGCACCAAGACCACGGCCAGTCGCCCGCCATCTGCCAAGGCGCCATCGACCTGGGCTTCGGCTCGGTGATGATGGACGGCTCGCTCCGTGAAGACGGCAAGACGCCCGCTTCGTTCGAGTACAACGTCGAAGTCACCCGCAAAGTGGTCGACATGGCCCACAAGGTCGGCGTGACCGTCGAAGGCGAACTGGGCTGCCTGGGCAACCTGGAAACCGGTGAAGCTGGCGAAGAAGACGGCATTGGCGCCGAAGGCAAGCTGGACCACAGCCAGATGCTGACCGACCCCGAAGAAGCCGCCGTGTTCGTGCGCGAAACCCAACTGGACGCCCTGGCGATCGCCATTGGCACCAGCCACGGCGCGTACAAGTTCTCGCGCAAGCCCACAGGCGACATCCTGGCGATCTCGCGCGTGAAAGAAATCCACGCCCGCATCCCCAACACCCACTTGGTGATGCACGGCTCGTCGTCGGTGCCCCAAGACCTGCTGGCCATCATCAACCAGTACGGCGGCAAGATGAAGGAAACCTACGGCGTGCCCGTCGAGGAGATCCAAGAAGCCATCAAGTTCGGCGTGCGCAAGATCAACATCGACACCGACATCCGCCTGGCCATGACCGCCGCCGTGCGCAAGTTCCTGGCCGAGAACCCCGAGAAGTTCGACGCCCGCGAGTGGCTCAAGCCCGCCCGCGAAGCCGCCAAGCAGATCTGCAAACAGCGCTACATGGAGTTCGGCTGCGAAGGCCAGGCTGGCAAGATCAAGGGCATCTCCTTGATCGACATTGCTGCGCAATACGCCAGCGGCAAGCTGGCCCAGACCGTCGCCTGATCGGCGTGCAAGTCTTGTTTGCCGGCTCAGCCTGATCGGGCCGGTGCGCAATAGGCGAGGGCTTCATGGCCTCGCCTTTTTTTGTCCTTGTGGATGCTGACGGACGTGGTGATCTTGTGGCGAGTCGATTGACGAAGTGGGTGCTGGGTGCTGTAGGGTTCGTTGTGCTGGGCACCGCCCTGGTCGCCGGGCCTGTGGTCGTGTCCCAGATGAGCGAGCCGGTGTCTGCCGCCGTGGTCGACCACGATGCCCAGACCCGCTATCCCATCGTGCTGGCGCATGGCCTGATGGGCTTTGGCTACATGGGCAAGCAGTCCTACTGGCGCGACATCCCTGAAACGCTGCGGGCCCATGGTGCCCAGGTCTACGTGACCCAGGTCTCGTCCTTCAACAACTCGGAGCTGCGTGGCGAGCAACTGCTGGCCCAGGTTCGCCAGATCATGCAAGAGACCGGCGCCAAGAAGGTCAACCTGATTGGGCACAGCCAGGGCAGCCATTCCGTGCGCTACGTGGCTGGCATGCGGCCCGAGTGGGTCGCCTCGGTCACCACGGTAGCGGGCCCGACCAATGGCTCCGAAGTGGCCGATTGGATGGCCGAGCAACAGCGCGCACATCCTTGGCTGGCGGACATCTTGCTGGGCTCTGGCAACATCATCGGTGAGCTGATCAACTTCTTCACCGACGCCCGGCTGCCAATCAATGCCGATGAGGCGCTCAAGTCGTTGTCCGGTGTG
>CANCFV010000109.1 GCA_947377275.1 Burkholderiales bacterium
ACCAAAACCGGCGAGCTGTCGGTCAAGGTCACCAGCATCCGTCTGTTGACCAAGGCCCTGCGCCCCCTGCCTGACAAGTTCCACGGCATGACCGACCAGGAACAAAAGTACCGCCAGCGTTACGTCGACCTGATCGTGGACGAGCACTCGCGTGCGCGCTTCATCGCCCGCTCCAAGGCCGTGGCCTCGATCCGCAGCTTCATGGTCGACAACGGCTTCCTCGAAGTCGAAACGCCCATGATGCACCCCATCCCCGGTGGCGCCAACGCCAAGCCTTTCACCACACACCACAACGCGCTCGACCAGCAAATGTTCCTGCGCATCGCGCCTGAGCTGTACCTCAAGCGCCTGGTGGTGGGCGGTTTCGAGCGCGTGTTCGAGATCAACCGCAACTTCCGCAACGAAGGCGTGTCTGTCCGTCACAACCCCGAATTCACGATGATGGAGTTCTACGCGGCCTACTGGAACCACCGCGACCTGATGGACTTCACCGAAGAAGTGCTGCGCCACGCCGCGCGCGCCGCCGTGGGCACGGCCAAGCTGACCTACGCTGAAAAGGAAGTCGACCTCGAATCGCCCTTCGCCCGCCTGACGGTGCGCGACTCCTTGGTGCAGCACGCGGGCCTGAGCGTCGAGCAAGCCGATGACCCGGCCGTGCTGCGCGAGCGCATCGTGGCCGCGGGCGAAAAAGCCCCCGAGCGCTGGAGCCTGGCCGAGCTGCAATTTGGCCTGTTCGAAGCCGTGGTCGAAGAAAAGCTCTGGCAGCCCACCTTCATCATCGACTACCCCGTGGAGGTCTCGCCGCTGGCACGTGCGTCCGATGACAACCCCAGCATCACCGAGCGTTTTGAGCTGTTCATCACCGGCCGCGAATACGGCAACGGCTTCAGCGAGTTGAACGACCCCGAAGAGCAAGCCGCCCGTTTTGCCGCCCAAGCCAACGCCAAGGACGCCGGCGACGAAGAGGCCATGTACTTCGACGCCGACTACATCCGCGCGCTCGAATACGGTCTGCCCCCCACCGGCGGCTGCGGCATCGGCATCGATCGCCTGATCATGCTCTTGACCGACGCGCCCAACATCCGCGACGTGATCCTGTTCCCTGCGCTGCGCCGCGAAGCCTGATCAGCGGCGCGTCAATGCGCCCACCAGCAACACCGCCCCCGCGGCGGTGAGCGCGATGCTGACCCACGGTGAAACATTGACGCGCTCGTCTTGCTGGACATTGAGCTTGATGGGGCCCAACTCGACGGCGGTCTTGTCTTTCGTGTAGCTGAACCCGCCCTGGATCAGGCCCGCCAGCCCCAGAACGACCATGACGGCGCCGACGATCATCACGATGCTTTTCATGTTGAAACTCCTTTGTGGGGTCCATGCATTTCATCACATGATCGTCCTGCGGTGGACGGCGCACTGCCGGCCAACACACCCTTGGCTTGTCAGACAAGACGCCACGCACACACCCGGCCTTGTCTGACAGACGCGAAGCCCCAGACGTGGCACCCTGTCGAGTCACTCTGGGGCCAAACCATGCAGACCTTCCATTGCGATACCTGCCATCAGCCGGTTTATCTGCGCAACAACTGGTGCACGCATTGCGCGGCACCGATGGGCTTTGCCCCCGATCAGTGGGCGTTTGTCAACCTGGCGGCCACCACAGCGCCCGAAAGTTCGCCGCACCGGCTGTGCGCCAACAGCGCGCAAGGGCTGTGCAACTGGCTACTCCCTGAGGGCGACACCCATGACCGATGCCCCTGCTGCCTGCTCACGGAGATCTGGCCCGTGCTGGATGGCCCCCAGAGCAGCGCGCATCTTTTTGGTGTCGAGCTGGCCAAGCGCAGACTGATCATGTCGCTCAAAGAATTGGGGCTGCCGGTGTTTCCCCAAGAAACCCGCGTCCCCTTGCGCTTCGCGATTTTGGCGGACCTCCCCGGCCAGGCGAGCGTGAAAACTGGGCACGCACAAGGGCTCATCACCCTGAACATGAAAGAGGCCGACCCCACCCGACGCATGGCCGAGCAACAGCGCTTCGCTGAACCCCAGCGAACGGTGCTGGGCCACTTGCGGCACGAGAGCGGGCACTTCTACTGGGACGAATGGGTCGCCACAGACCCTTCGACGCAAGAAAATTTTCGTGCCTTGTTTGGTGACGAGCGGGCCGACTATGCGCAGGCACTGCAGTCCCACCACGCCTCACCCCAGCGCTGGGATCCGTTGCAGCCCAATGGCTTCATCTCGAGCTATGCCCAATCTCACCCTTGGGAAGACTGGGCCGAAACGTGGGCGCATTTCCTGCTGATGGCCGATGCCCTCAGCGAAGTCTCACCCGATCGTCTCTCAGGCGAACTGGTCCGAGCCTCGCCCATCGACGCCTTGCTGGACACATGGGTGGACCTGAGCGTCCAAAGCAACGCCATCAACCGCAGCATTGGCCTGCCCGACGCCTACCCATTTGTGCTGGATGACCTGATCAGGGCCAAGCTGGACTTCGTTCGCTCGATCGTGCTGCCCCAAGCCTGGGCTCGCTGACGAGCTCAAGAGGCCGCGCCGCATCGGCCCTGTCCTACAGGCAGATGCCGCACTGTCCGACAGCCACTGACCGCAGCCATCGGCAACATGGCTGACATGGGGATCCACACGGACGCCCTTCACCACGCCAGCCACTGGCAACACCGAAAAGGACCGCACCATGAAGCCAACCCGCTTGATCATCGCCTCCATGACCGTCGTCGCTGCCCTGTCCACCATGGCCGGTTGCGCGGTCACACGTGACCAATCCACTGTGGGCGAGTACATCGACGACGCCGCCGTCACCACCAAGGTCAAGGCCCGTTTCGTGGAAGACAAAACGGTCGATGCCAGCGCCATCAGCGTCGAAACGCTCAACGGTGAGGTGATGCTGTCGGGCTTTGCCAAGAGCGCCGCTGAAAAAACCAAGGCCGAGCTGATTGCCCGCCAGGTCAAGGGCGTGCGCAGTGTCAAGAACGGCCTCGAAGTGCGCATGTGATCGGCACCTCTCTTGATCATCCACAACATCGCCTGAACAAGGCTTTGCGGTAAAACCCCCCGTGACCAACGCCCCCACCCCTTCGGCGCTTGACAGCCGACTGCGCTGCTTCATTGTCGAAGACAGCCCCATCATCCTCAAGAACCTGACCGACACGCTCGAGCAGGTGGTGCCCATCGCCGTGGTGGGCACCAGCGAGGATGAAGAGGGTGCCGTTCGATGGCTGCAAGCAGCTGCATGCCCCTTCGACCTGATGATCGTCGACATCTTCTTGAAGCAGGGTGTGGGGCTCAACGTTTTGGTCCGCGCCAGAGCCTTGACCCCAAACGCCCACAAGGTGGTGCTGACGAACTACGCCACCGACGAAACACGGCAACGCTGCCTCGCCTTGGGCGCCGAGCGCGTGTTCGACAAGTCCAGTGAACTGGAAGACCTGATCGCCTATTGCGCCGAACTGGCCCAAGCCAAAGCCAAAGCGCTCACTGGATCAAGCCGTTCTTGAGTGCGTAGTAGGTCAGGTCGCTGTTGCTCGACAACTGCAGCTTTTCGAGCACCCGGGTTCGGTAGGTGCTGACCGTCTTGACGCTCAAGGCCATGCTGTCGGCCATGGCGCCCACGGTTTCACCTTTGGCCAAGCGCAAAAACACCTGGAACTCACGCTCAGAGAGCAACTCGTGGGGCAACTTGTCACCGTGCGCGCCCAGCCCGTCGGCCAGCATCTCAGCCAATGCAGGGCTGATGTATTTACGGCCTCGAACAACGGTCCGAATCGCGTTGATGATGTCCTGCGGATCGCAGTCTTTGTTCAGGTAGCCACTGGCCCCCAGCTTGATGAGGTGGGTGGCGTAGTGCTGCTCCGGGTAGCCACTCAAGATCAACACCGGCAGCTCAGGGAAGCGCGCCTTGATGGCCGCCATGGCATCCACGCCACTTTGGTCTGGCATGGACAAGTCCATCACCAGCACATCGACCTCGCCGGTGCGCGCCAAGGCCAGGGCCTCTTTGCCCGTGGCGGCCTCCCCAGTCACGCGCAAATCCACATGCTCAGACAGGTATTGCTTGAGTCCTGCGCGAACAATGGTGTGATCATCTACCAAGCCGATTCGAATCATGGCGATGCAAGTGGAATGTCCTCGATGGAGCCCAGTCTAGACCATGCAGAACTTGTCTTCTCTCGTCACAAGGTGCCTTCGCCACGGCAATTGGCGCATCCCACTGGCGGTGATGGCCGCTTCGTGCCTGCTGCTGATGACCGAGATGGCGTACCACACCGAGCAGGCCAGCCTCGACACCTTGGTGACCATGGGCCGGGCCCGTCTGCAGCTCACGCAAGCCATGCAGCGCGTGACCGATGCCGAATCGGGCAAGCGAGGCTACATGCTGGTTGGCGGGTCTGACTACCTCGAGCCGTACAACCAAGCCAGCCGGGACGTCAGAGCGGCCATGGCCACCATGCGCAAGCTCGACCTGCAATCGGGCCACGCCGCCCTTGCGCCATTGGCCGCACGCCTTGACGCCTTGTTCGAGGAGCGGCTGGCCGAGCTGCAAGTGGTCATGCAGCTGCACGACAGCGGCAAGCACGATGCGGCGCTGGCCATGGTGCGCTCGGGCATCGGCCGAGAAATCATGGAGCGACTGCGCGACGAATACAACGCGCAGATGCAAACCCGCAATGCGCTGGTCACACAAGGCTTGCAAGACATCCACCACCTGTTCCTGCTCAGTCGCCTGGGCATTGGCGCGATGACCGTGTTGAGCCTGGGCATGCTCGTGCTGTTCATCCGACAAGGGCGCCAACTGAGTGAGACCCGTGAGGCCCAGCGCACCGCACTGGTCGCAGAGCGCAACCGGCTGGAGGCCGAGGCCGAAGAGCGCACACGCGATCTGCGGGAGCTCACGCGCCACCTGCAAAGTGCCCGCGAAGACGAGCGCGCGCGCTTGGCGCGTGATCTGCACGACGAGCTGGGCGCTTTGCTGACCACGGCCAAACTCGACGTGGCCGTGATCAGGCCCAAGGTCGCGCAAGACCTGCCCGATCTCCTGCCCAGGGTCACGCACCTCACCGCTGCGCTCAACGATGGCATCGCCCTCAAGCGACGCATCATTGAAGACCTCTGCCCTTCTTCGCTTCGCTTGCTTGGCCTGGCCGCCTCACTGGAGGCACTGCTGGGAGACACGCGGCGGGCCAGTGGCATTGCCATCACGCACGATCTGGCCCAAGTCGACCTGAGCCCCGATGACCAACTGACGGCTTATCGCGTTGTGCAGGAAGCACTGACCAACGCCATGAAGTACGCGCAAGCCAGTGAGATCCAAGTGCGCTTGTGGCCACAGGGCTCTCATGCCGTTTTGAAGGTGCAGGACAACGGTGCGGGCTTTGACCCGTCTGCACTGAAAGCAGGCTGCCATGGCATCAAGGGCATGCGCTTTCGCACCGAGGCCTGCGGTGGCTCGCTCGAGCTGACGTCAGCGCCCGGACAAGGCACCTGTTTGAGCGCCCGCCTGCCCTTGATGGCCACTGTGGCGTTGTAGGCACATTCCGACAAAGCCCTGCCGTTTGACCGACACCGCAACACGGCGCGCACCGGCATCGTCGGCGCATCAGCGGCCCTAAAGTGAACTCAACGTCACCACGGTGGTGGCGCCACAGCCCCACTGCCAGCTGGCAGTGACGTCACTCAAGGAGCCCACCATGCTGCACTATGCCGTCGTCTTTTTTGTGATCGCACTGATCGCAGCCTTGTTTGGCTTTGGTGGCATTGCAAGCAGCGCCACCGGGATCGCCAAGGTCTTGTTCGTGGTGTTCTTGGTGATGGCGCTGTTGAGCTTTGTGACCAACCTGATCCGGTCCTGATCGAAGCTTTCTTCAAACGCGATTCAACGCAAGGAAACCACCATGACCTCATCGACCACCCAAGAGCTGACACGCGCCACCGGCGAGTCCATCGACCGCTTGACCCAGGTCGCGGGCAACGCACTCGACAAGGCCCACGCGACCGCAGACAAGGCCCTGTCCAGCGTGCAATCGGAGGCCCAAGATTGGGCCCAGCAAGCACAAGGCCCTCTGGAAGATGTGCTGGCCAAGGTCAAAGAGCTGGGCAGCCGGGGCAGCGCTTTGGCCGCTGACAAGGCTCGCCAAGCCGCAGAGCACACCTCCAACCGCATCAAGCAAGACCCACTCAAGGCGATGCTGATCGCGGTGGCTGCAGGTGCTGGCTTGGCCTTGGTGGCAGGCCACCTTGCCCGCCGCCGCCAGGGCGATCGCTGATCCCCTCAGCCCTAGTCCAATGATGCCCTTTTGAATGCCCCCACCATGAACGACCTCTTGCGTGTCCTTTGGCAACGGCCCGAAGCCGCCTTCAATCACCTGAGGTCTTACGGTGAACTGGCCAGCGTTGAAACCGACTTGCTGTGGCAAGCCTGGCGGCGACGCACCGCACTGCTGCTGGTCGCCGCAGCTTTGGGGTGCGTCGCTTTGCTGTTCACGGGGATGGTGGTGATGGCCGCCGCGCTCACCGGCGCGACATGGACAGCGCATCAGTGGATGGGGGTGTGTGCACCCGCAGCGCTGTGCGCCATGGGTGCGGCCGCTTGCTTGGCCGCGCGGAGCCACAGCGCCATGCCCGAGGCATGGCCAGCGCTCAAAGCCCAATGGCAATTGGACACACAGACCCTGAACCCTCAAACGCCCACCGCATCATGAGCACCACCTCCGAACAACGCCAGGCTGCCGCCTTGATGCGCATGTCGCAAACACGCCAGGCGCTTACCCAAGGCGAACAGACACAAGCCATGCCAGAGATGTGGGCCAACCATCAGGTCACCGCCATTGAGGCCATGGGCAGCGTGGCCGCTGCGCGCGCGCGGGGCGTGGTGCGCAGGCACCCGTGGGCGTGCGTGGCGGCGGGCATGGCGGTGGGCGCCTTGCTGACGCATCAGCGCAAGCGGCTGCTGGGCGTGGGCTTGTCGGCCACATTGCCCTGGCTGAGTGCCGTGGCTGCAGAACACGCGCTGCCCTTGCTGCAGCAATGGGTGGGCTTGTCAGCATCAAGCCAGGACCCGAAGCAAACCACCGAGGGCTGAGGCTGCTGGTCGGACTCACGCAGGGATCAGCGGCTTCCAGTAAGCTGGCGGGCTGTCCTGTTGCACAGCACACGCCCCCATGGTCGCTCGCTCCAAACTGCATCCCTACGTTGCCAACTTACCAGCACCGGTGCTCAATGGCATCGGCGTTGGCTTGGGGCTGGCCTGCGTGACCACTTTGATTGGCCTGACGGCCGGGATGCCAGCGGCCATCACGGCCGCGTCGGGCGCTTCTGCCACCAGCGTGGCCGACACGGTGTGCGCACCGCAAGCCAAGCGCGCACAGATGCTCCCGGCCGTCGTCAGCAGCATGGCTGTGGCGTCTTTGGTGGCCTTGTGTCACCAAAGCACGCTGCTGATGAGCGCCGCCTTGCTGTTGACGATCTTCGTCTCGGTGATGTGGATGTCCTGGGGCAAGCGGGGCGGACCGCAAACCTTCGTGATGGTCTTGACGCTGGTCTTCCAAATGAGCGCGTTCAAGAGCCAAGCGCTGCAAGGGGTACAGGTCTGGCAACACCTTGCCTGGGTCTTGACAGGCTCATTGGGCATGGCCGCTTGGGCGGTGCTGAGCGGTCGGTGGCTGGCACGGCGTCATCGAACGCTGGCCTTGGCCGACAGCCTGGACGCATTGGCCCGCATGGTGCAAGCACAAGCACGGTGGACGGGCCTGCGCACCCCCGCAAGCCCATCCAGCGAGCCGCTCAAGGACAGCCATCTGCTGACCCTGATCGGTCAGCAAGCGGGTGTTGCAGAAGTCTTTCAAAACGCCCGAGACCTGCTCTACAGCCAAGCGCAAGCGCGGCAAAACGACCCTCTGGCGCAACGGCAAATTCAGTCGCTGATCCACGCGGTCAACCTGCGTGATGTGGTGCTGGCCTGCCAGCTTGATCTGGACCGTTTGCCTGCACAGCCAGACGCCGACCAAGCCGTCACCGAGTTGGTTGCGCAACTCGAACAGCACGCGGCTGAACTCAAAGCCATGGCACAGGCCTGGCGATCCGGCGAGCACCTGACACCCAAAGCGCCGCCCACCCCAGGGCCTGCGGACACGGCCAAGCCCAGCGAGGCTCAAGCACCCATCAGGGTCTCGCTCTTGCGCCGCAGAGCCCACATGCAATCGCTGGTGGCGCTCATTCAAGACCAGCTGAGCCCCGCGGCACCCCCTGGCGCCCATGCCAGCGCCACGCGCACGAGCACGAGCACGAGCACGAGCACGAGCACGAGCACGCTGCTCTCGCTGGTCTCGCCCACCCATTGGGGTCTGGCACCGCTCAAGGCCCAACTGCACGGGCACTCTCCAGTGTTGCGCTATGCCGTGAGGGCCACGCTGGCGGTGGGCTGCGCCGATGCGATCGCCCATGCACTGCCCTGGGCCAGTCATCCCCAATGGATTTTGATGACGGTGGCCGTGGTCATGCGCGGCAATCTGGAGCAGACCCTGGCTCGCCGGGACGCCCGCATCCAAGGCACCTTGGTGGGCTGCTTGTTGGCGTCGGCGATTTTGTATGGCGCAGGGCCACATGTGGCGTGGCTGTTCCTGGCACTGGCGGTCTCGCTCAGTCTGGCGCATGGGTATGTGATGCTCAACTACCGCGTCACGGCCGCGGCTGGCGCGGTGCTGGCCTTGGTGCAAACGCAGCTGTTAAACCCCGGTCACCACCCGGCCCTGCTCGACGCCATGGAGCGCTTGGGCGACACCCTGATCGGCGCTGCGCTGGCCTGGGGCTTCAGCTATGTGCTGCCCTCGTGGGAGAGGCGCCATTTGCCCATGTTGGTGAACCGCCTGATCAGGGCGCAAGCGCATTA
Source organism: Burkholderiales bacterium (assembly GCA_947377275.1). Lineage (GTDB taxonomy): Bacteria > Pseudomonadota > Gammaproteobacteria > Burkholderiales > Burkholderiaceae_C > Aquabacterium. The sequence goes on from CANCFV010000109.1 coordinate 8,897, forward strand.
CGTGCAGCATGCCCTTCGCTGGCATGAGCAGCACGCCCAAACGCCCCGACGAAGCCACGCACGCCGCGAGGTCTACGACGTCCTTTGGCTGGTGTCTCAATCGCTGCTGCGCATGGGCAAGGAGCCCCGACGCACCCAAGCGTGGGCCCCGGACCTGGAGGCCGTGATGATCCACAGCCACCGCTTCATCGGCCAATTGGCTGCGGTCAAAGGCCTGCTGACCGCTCAACATGGCGCGTGGCACGGCGAGCAAGTCGCTGCCGCGCTGGCGCAGTCTGAGCAACGCGTGCTGGCCACGCTCGCAGGCGATCTGGACGCGGTACCGGCCATGGCGATCCCATCCAGCACCCCAATGGAAACGGCAGCCGAGACAATCCCCGTCGATGGTGCGATCATGGCCGGCGCCCATGAGCAAGCCCTCATGGCGTGGCTCGTCAATCGACTGACCGAAACCGAGCAAGCAGCACAATCACTGGCCCACGCCGCCCGTGCATTTCGCCAGCACGCAGCGCCTTGACACGCCTCATCCACCGCACACAACACCACCATGGCCCACACCCCTGACGCTCACGCCGCTGGCGACAGCCACGCGCCCATCGAGACCAAACACGGTGTGTGCAACCTGTGCGAAGCCATCTGCGGCTTGACCTTCCAGGTGCAGGGCCAGCGCATCATCTCCATCAAAGGCAACGAGGCCGACCCGCTCTCGAAGGGCCACATCTGCCCCAAGGCCGTCGCCCTCAAAGACCTGCACGAAGACCCCGACCGCATCCGCCAGCCGCTCAAGCGCACCTTGGTCAACGGTCAAACGCAATGGCAGCCCATTGGCTGGGACGAAGCCTTTGACCTGGTCGTCGAAAACCTGGTGCGCGTGCGCCAAGCCCATGGCGGCAACGCCGTCGCCGTCTACCAAGGCAACCCCAGCGTGCACAACTGGGGCAACATCACGCACGGCCCGATGTTCTTCGGGCAGCTCAAAACGCGCAGCCGCTTCTCGGCCACCTCGGTCGACCAACTGCCCCACCACCTCGTGTCGCACTGGCTGTATGGGCACCAGCTCAGCATCCCCATCCCCGACATCGACCACACCCGCTACATGCTGATCCTGGGCGGCAACCCCATGGCATCGAACGGCAGCCTGATGACGGCGCCCGACGTGCGCGGCCGCTTCAAGGCCCTGCGCGAGCGCGGTGGCAAGCTGGTCGTGGTGGACCCACGCCGCACCGAAACCGCGGCCATTGCCGACGAGCACCTGTTCATCGACCCCGGCACCGATGCCGCCTGGCTGCTGTCCATCGTCCACACCCTGTTCGACGAAAGCCTGCTCAAAGCCAGCCCCATGGGCGACTTGTTGGACCAGGTCGACGCGGTGCGTGCGGCCGTAGCGCCGTTCAGCCCCGAGGTCACCGCCCCGCACACCGGCATCGACGCAGACACCACCCGCCGCATCACCCGCGAGCTGGCCCAGGCCGATGGCGGCGTGGTCTACGGCCGCATGGGCGTGTCCACGCAAGCACATGGCGTGGTCTGCCAATGGGCCATCCAGGTCATCAACTTGCTGACGGGCAACATCGACCGCGAAGGCGGCTCGCTGCTCACCAGCCCCGCCATCAACCTCATCACCACCAAGCTGATGAGCCCGGGTCACTTCAACATCTGGCGCAGCCGCGTGCGAGGCGCGCCCGAGTTCGGTGGCGAGCTGCCCGTGTCCGTCATGGCCGAAGAAATGCGCACGCCCGGCAAGGGTCAGATCCGCGCCCTGATCACGTCATGCGGCAACCCGGTGCTGTCGACACCCAACGGCCGGCAGCTCGACGAAGCGCTGGCCGGCTTGGACTTCATGGTCTCGATCGACTTCTATTTGAACGAGACCACGCGCCACGCGCACCTGATCTTGCCGCCCACCTGCGCGGTTGAGCACGATCACTACGACCTGGTTTTCTTGCACCTGGCTGTGCGCAACATCGCCCGCTACAGCGAGGCCGTGGTGCCCAAGCCCGAAGGCGCCATGCACGATTGGCAGATTCACACCGAACTCGCCAAACGCTACGCCCGCAGCGCCTTTGCCCTGGAGCGCGCCACCGTGCGCCAGCGCCTGCAAGGCATGCTGACCCGTGGCCTGCTGGCCAAGCTGCCGCCGCACCGCCTGCTGGCCATTGGCTTGAGCCGCGCCAAGCAGGGCCTGAGC
>CANCFV010000110.1 GCA_947377275.1 Burkholderiales bacterium
TGTCAATGCAACTGTCTTGTCGCAAGGTCGTCACGACAAAATCCGCATCTTCAAGATGCGTCGTCGTAAGCACTACCAAAAGCGTCAAGGTCACCGTCAGAACTACACCGAGCTGCAAATCAGCTCCGTGAACGTCTGATTCGCGCTGATTCGTTCAACCTCTCGCCCGACTAGCCCACAAGGAGCAGATCCATGGCACAGAAAAAAGGCGGCGGTTCCACACGGAACGGCCGTGACTCACAACCAAAAATGCTCGGCGTCAAAGCCTTCGGCGGTCAATTGATCTCCGCTGGTTCGATCATCGTCCGTCAACGTGGCACCCGCTTCCATGCTGGTACCAACGTCGGCATGGGCCGTGACCACACGCTGTTCGCCTTGGTCGATGGCACCGTGTCCTTCGCCGTTAAGGGTTCGCTGAACCGCAAGACGGTCGTGATCACGCCCGTCTGATTGACGCAGCAGATCACAGGCGGCGAGCAACCATTGCGTTGACGTCGCCTGAGCCAAAGCCCCGGCAAGCCGGGGCTTTTGTGTTTCTTCACCGTGCGCCGCGGCGCCGGAGCCTCGCGAGATAATCTCAGCGTCTCGCCGAACCCACTCAGGACATCTGAACCATGAAATTCTTCGATGAAGCCACCATTGACGTGGCCGCTGGCAACGGCGGCAGCGGTTGCATCAGCTTCCGTCGCGAGAAGTTCATCCCCTTCGGTGGCCCCAATGGTGGCGACGGTGGACGAGGCGGCCACGTGTACGTGGTGGCCGACCGCAACATCAACACCTTGATCGATTACCGCTATGCCCGCCGACACGAGGCACGCAATGGCGAGCAAGGCAGAGGCTCCGACCAGTTCGGCGCGGCGGGCCCCGACATCACCCTGCGCATGCCCGTGGGCACCATCATCCGCGACTTCGAAACCGATGAGGTGTTGATGGAGTTGCTGGAGCACGGCGAGCAGCAATTGCTGGTCAAGGGCGGTGACGGTGGCTTTGGCAACATGCACTACAAGACCAGCACGAACCGCGCGCCCAAGAAAAAGACGCCCGGCTGGCCAGGCCAAGCTTACAAGCTCAAGCTGGAGCTGCGCGTGCTGGCCGACGTGGGGCTGCTGGGCATGCCCAATGCGGGCAAGTCGACCCTGATCGCGGCCATCTCCAACGCACGCCCCAAGATCGCCGATTACCCCTTCACCACCCTGCACCCCAACCTGGGTGTGGTGCGCGTGGGCCCTGAAAAGAGCTTCGTCGTGGCCGACATCCCGGGCTTGATCGAAGGTGCTTCTGAAGGTGCTGGCCTGGGTCACTACTTCCTGCGTCACTTGCAGCGCACCCGCGTGCTGCTGCACGTGGTGGACATCGCGCCCTTTGACGACACCGATCCGGTGCAACAGGCCCGCGCGATCATCAACGAACTCAAGATTTACGACCAGGCGCTGGTCGACAAGCCCCGTTGGCTGGTGCTCAACAAGCTGGACATGGTGCCGCAAGAGGAGCGCGTCACGCGCGTCCTCGATTTCGTGCGCCGCTTCGGCTGGAAGGGCCCCGTCTTCCAGATCTCGGCTTTGACGCGTCAGGGTTGCGAGCAGTTGGTGCAAACCATCTACCAGCACGTCGCAGCCATGCAAGAGCACCACGAAGAAACCGACATCCGTTTCGACGTCGAAGCCAATTTGCCCATGGCCGCTGACCTGATGGCCCGTGCCGGCGTTCAGTACGACGAGCCCATCGACACCTTGGTCAAACCCAAAAAAACCCCGGCCACCCAGGCCTCATCCAAGAAAGCGCCCGTGAAGAAAGCCACCGCACCCAAGACCGCCAAAACCGTGACCGCCAAGGCACCTGCCAAGAAGCCCGCGGCCCCAGCCGTGAGCGCCAAGGCGCCTGCCGCCAAGAAGGCCGCAGCCAAGCCTGTGGTGGCCAAGAAGCCGGCCGTCAAGGCACCTGCCAAGAAGGCAGCGGTCAAGTCTGCGGTCAAGAAGGTTGTGGCCAAGAAGGCTGCGGTGAAGAAGGCCCCGATCAAGGCGCCGGTGGCAAAGAAGTCCGCGGTGAAGGCTGTTGTCAAGCCCGTGGTCAAGAAAGCAGCTGCCAAGAAGTCGGCCGTGAAGGCCTCCTTGGTGAAGGCGCCGGTGGCGAAGAAGGCCGCGGCCAAGAAGGTTGCTGCCAAGCCCGTGTTGGCCAAGAAGCCAGCAGCCAAGCCGGTCGTGAAGGCTGCGCCTGCGAAGAAGGCTGCCGCCAAGAAGGTGGTGGCCGTGAAGAAAGTGGCCGTGAAGAAGGCCGTGGTGCCGAAGGCTCCCGCCAAGAAGGTCGTGGCCAAGAAAACCGTTGCCAAGAAGGTCGCTGCCAAGAAGGCAGCACGCTGATCGGCCTTGGCCGCATCGGGTCCTCGTGTTGACTGCCTGAGCCTTCCCTCATGAACGAAGTGTTGAAGAACGCCCGCCGCATCGTTGTGAAGGTGGGCTCCAGTCTGGTCACCAACGAAGGCAAAGGCGTGGATGCCGATGCCATTGGGACCTGGTGTCGCCAGATGGCCGCACTGGCTGCCGATGACCGTGAGGTCATCATGGTCTCCAGTGGCGCCATCGCCGAGGGCATGAAGCGCCTCGGCTGGGCCACGCGCCCGAAAGAAATCCACGAGTTGCAAGCCGCTGCTGCGGTAGGCCAGATGGGCCTGGCTCAGATGTACGAAACCAAACTGCGCGAACACGGCATGGGCAGCGCCCAGGTCTTGCTCACGCACGCTGACTTGGCCGACCGTGAGCGTTACCTCAATGCCCGCTCGACCCTGTTGACGCTGCTGTCGCACCGCGTGGTGCCGGTCATCAACGAAAACGACACCGTCGTCACCGACGAGATCAAGTTCGGCGACAACGACACCCTCGGTGCTTTGGTGGCCAACCTGGTTGATGCGGATGTGCTGGTCATCCTGACCGATCAAAAGGGCTTGTACAGCGCCGATCCACGCAAAGACCCCCAGGCTCGTTTCATCGACGTGGCCACGGCAGGTGACCCCGCGCTGGAGCAAATGGCCGGCGGCGCGGGCTCGCGCGTGGGCACCGGCGGGATGATCACCAAGGTGCTGGCCGCCAAGCGCGCAGCTGGCAGTGGTGCGTCCACCGTGATTGCCTGGGGCCGCGAGCCCGACGTGCTGGTGCGCCTGACCCAAGGCGAGCCGATTGGCTCTTTGTTTGTGGCGGCCACGCCGAAGATGACCGCGCGCAAACAATGGATGGCAGACCACCTGCAATTGCGTGGTGCCGTGGTGGTGGACGACGGCGCGGTTGCCAAACTGCGCGTTGAGGGCAAGAGCCTGCTGCCCATCGGCATGGTCGAGGTGGTGGGCGAGTTCCATCGCGGTGACGTGATCGCCGTGCGCAATCTCAGTGGGCAAGACATTGCCCGTGGGCTGGCCAACTACGCAAGCGGCGAGGCCCGCCTGATCGCTCGCAAAGCGTCCAGCGAGATCGAGTCGGTTCTGGGGTATACCTCCGAGCCTGAAATGATCCACCGAGACAACCTCGTGCTGGCTTGAATTCAACACCAACGCGTGAATCGCTCACCAATTTGAGTGGTTCAAGGGTTCTTCCTGTCCTGTGGCAAGGTGACTTTCGCGTTAAAACAGCATCCGCTCACTGAACAGCGTTTTTCCAAGGTGCCTCTGATGACCCACATCTCCTCTCGCTTCTCCTCTTTGGCTCTGGCCGCTGCGGCCGTGGCCGGCTCTTTGCTCATTCCTGTGGCGGCACAAGCCAAAACCCTGTTCTGCGTGTGGGACGTTGCGGGCAAGACGGGTGACGTGTTCGCCCAGGCCACCGACTACGCCGTGGCCATGCAAAAAGCCGGCGCCGACATCGAGCTCAAGAGCTATGTCGACGAACGCGTCGCCATCGAAGACTTCCGCTCTGGTCAGTGCGATGGCGTGATCGCCACGGGCTTCCGCACCCGCGTGTTCAACCAGATTGCTGGCTCGCTCGACAGCATCGGCTCGACAACCATCGTCAAGAACGGCAAGGTCGACATCGACGCCAGCTACGAAGTCGTGCGCAAGGTCATCCAGGTGTTCTCATCGCCCCAGGCGTCCAAGCTGATGGTCGAAGGCAACTTCGAAATCGGCGGCATTTTCCCGCTGGGCGCGGCTTATCCCATCGTGCGCGACCGCAAGATCAACTCGGTCGAGGCCCTGTCAGGCAAGAAGATCGCAGCCTTTGACTACGACAAGGCCCAAAGCTCGATGATCCAGCGCATCGGCGCACAGCCCGTGTCGGTGGACGTGACCAACATCGGCACCAAGTTCAACAACGGCATCGTCGACATGGTGACCCTGCCTGCCGTGGCCTACAAGCCGCTGGAGCTCTACAAGGGCATCGGCAAGACCGGTGGCATTGGCCGCTTCCCCATCATGATTCCCACGGTCCAGGTCGTGGTCAACAAGACCAAGTTCCCAGAGGGTTTTGGTGAGAAGTCGCGCCAATACTGGCTGGCTCAGTTTGACCGCGCCATGAACATCATCCAGCAAGCCGAGAAGGGCATCCCTGCGGCCATGTGGGATGACCTGCCTGCTGAGAGCATCCCCAAGTACGTGATCATGTTCCGCGAGTCACGCATCGACATCGCCAAGCAAGGCATTTACAACAAGCAAGGCTTGAACATCATCAAGCGCGCGCGTTGCAGCATCAACGCGGCCGATGCCGAGTGCGCCACCAAGACCGAAATCGACTGATTCAGGGCTGATCTGCGCGCAAGACAAAGGGCTCCGAATGGAGCCCTTTTTTCATGCTGACGGCGATGGGGGTGAGGTGTCTGCCCCAGCAACGCAGTGGTCAAAGCCGGTCGTCTGATTCGCAGAAGGGGGCGGCTTCGTCCTGAAGCGGGGTTCCCTGTTCCTCTTCGTCTTCACCGCCGTCATGGCCCTCGTCGGTCCATTCGCCGTCTTTGCGCACGCCGCGCATGTTGCCCCGCAGGTAGCGGTTGCTCTGGCCTTGGGGTTTGGGCAGGAAGCGCGCCAACTCAGACAGCGCCATTTCGTACACGCTGCGCTTGAACTCGATCACGGCCTCCAGGGGCACCCAGTACTCGTGCCAGCGCCAGGCGTCGAACTCGGGGTGGTTGGTGGCGCGCAGGTTCATGTCGCTGTCACGGCCTGTGAGTTGCAACAAGAACCAGATTTGCTTTTGGCCCTTGTAGTGGCCTCGGGCGTCTTTTCGGATGAAGTGATTGGGCACCTCGTAGCGCAGCCAGTCGCGGGTCCGGGCCACAATGCGGACGTGGTCGGGCAGCAAGCCCACTTCTTCGTGGAGCTCGCGGAACATCGCCTGCTCAGGCGACTCACCGTACTTGATGCCGCCTTGGGGAAACTGCCAGGAGTGGGTGCGAATGCGCTTGCCCCAGAAAACCTGGTTACGGTGATTGAGCAGGATGATGCCGACGTTAGGCCTGAAGCCTTCCCGGTCGAGCATAATCAACTCCGAATTTTCAACTGGTTTCATTATTGCACCGCAGCGCGCAAACGCCTAGTGTGTTTGTCAAGGCCTCATTCAAGCGGTGCCCCTACCTACGCCCATGAAAGCCTCTCAGTTCTTCATCTCCACCCTCAAAGAAGCCCCTGCCGACGCCGAGATCACCAGCCACAAGCTGATGATGCGGGCGGGCTTGATCAAGAAGCTGGGCGCTGGCTTGTACAACTACATGCCCATGGGCTTGCGCACCATCCGCAAGGTCGAAGGCATCATCCGTGACGAGCTCAACCGCGCTGGCGCCATCGAATTGGTGATGCCCGTGGTGCAACCCGCCGAGCTGTGGCAAGAAACCGGTCGCTTTGAAAAAATGGGCGCCGAGCTGCTGCGCTTCAAAGACCGCCACGACCGCGACTTCGTCATCCAGCCCACGGCCGAAGAGGTGGTGACCGACATCGCTCGCCAGGAGCTGCGCAGCTACCGCCAGCTGCCCAAAAATTTCTATCAGATCCAGACCAAGTTCCGCGACGAGCGCCGTCCGCGCTTTGGCATCATGCGTGGCCGCGAGTTCACGATGAAAGACGCCTATTCGTTTGACCGCGATGTGGCCTCGGCTGGCAAGAGCTACGACAACATGTTCGCCTGCTACAGCCGCATCTTCGATCGGCTGGGCCTGCAGTACCGCGCCGTGGCGGCCGACACCGGCGCCATTGGCGGCGATCGCTCGCACGAGTTCCAGGTGATCGCTGACACGGGTGAAGACGCCATCGTCTACTGCCCCACCAGTGACTACGCGGCCAACATCGAACTGGCCGAGGCGCTGCCTTTGCTGGCCCAGCGCGCCGCCGCCAGCGTGGCCCTTGAAAAGGTCGCCACGCCGGGCAAGAGCACCTGTGCCGATGTGGCCGAGCTGTTGGGCCTGCCCTTGAGCCAGACCGTCAAGTCGCTGGTCCTGGCCACCGACGAGCTGAACGAGCACGGCGAGATCGCCAAGTCGACCGTCTGGCTGTTGCTGGTGCGTGGCGACCACGACCTCAATGAAGTCAAGGCCGGTAAGCTCGAGCTGGCCGACGGCTCCGGTTTGAAGGCGGGCTTCCGCTTTGCCACCGAGAAAGAAATCGTCGAGCACTTCGGCACCAAGCCCGGCTTTTTGGGCCCGGTGGGCATGGCCAAGCCGGTCAAGGTCATTGCGGACCGCACGGTCGCGAACATGGCCGACTTCGTGGTCGGCGCCAACGAGGCGGGCTTCCACATCCGTGGCGTGAACTGGGGCCGTGACCTGCCCGAGCCCGATCTGGTGGCCGACCTGCGCAACGTGGTCGAAGGCGACGCCAGCCCCGACGGCAAGGGCGTGCTGGCCATCCAGCGCGGCATCGAGGTGGGGCACGTGTTCTACCTGGGCACCAAGTACTCCAAGGCCATGAACGCCACCTTCCTGGACGAAGATGGCAAGCCCAAGCCTTTCGAGATGGGCTGCTACGGCATTGGCGTGACCCGCATCTTGGGCGCCGCCATCGAGCAACAGCATGACGAGCGCGGCATCATCTGGCCCGACGCCATTGCGCCGTTCACCGTGGTGATCTGCCCGATTGGCTATGAACGCTCGGCCGACGTCAAGGCTGCCGCTGATCAGTTGTACAGCGAGCTGCTCGCCAAGGGCGTGGACGTGATCCTGGACGACCGCGGTGAGCGCCCTGGCGCGATGTTCGCCGACTGGGAGCTGATCGGTGTGCCGCACCGCGTGGTGCTGGGCGACAAGGGCCTCAAGGACGGCGTGGTCGAGTACCAAGGCCGCCAAGACAAAGAAGCGAGCAAGTTGCCCGTGGCCGATGTGCTGGGCCACTTGAGCAATCGCTTGCAATTGTCTTGATCACCCGGCTGTCAGATCCGCTAAGGTGAGCGCATGAGCGTGTGGTGCATGACCTGGTGGCAGCGCGGGGGCTTGAGGGCGCCTGCGTGGGCCTTGTCATGCCTGTTGGCGGCCTGCGTGCCTTTGGGCTCGGCATGGGCCGGCAACCAGATCGAGGAGCCTTTGGCAGACTCGGTGCGCACCGCCTTGTCGGCTGCGGTGGCACAGGTGGCACCGCCTGCGCCGGTGTTTGCCAACGAGGCGCAGCGTCAGATTTTTGACCGCTGGGTGCTGGCCTCAGACGACCGCCTGGTCAAACGCAAGCCCGAACAGCTGGTGCGCCGCGAGTTTTTGCAAACCGTTTGGTACGAGGCCAAGCGGGCAGGGCTTGACCCTGGGCTGGTGATGGGCCTCATCGAGGTGGAAAGTGGTTTCCGCAAGTACGCCATTTCATCGGTGGGCGCGCGGGGCTACATGCAGATCATGCCGTTTTGGTCGCGCTCGATCGGCGAGGGCGAGGCCAGCAGCCTGTTCCACATGCAGACCAACATCCGTTTTGGCTGTGTGATCTTGCGCCACTACCTCGACCGTGAGCGGGGCGACCTGTTCTTGGCCTTGGGTCGCTACAACGGCAGCCGTGGCCGCGCCGAGTACCCGAACGCGGTGACGGCAGCTTGGCGCAAGTGGAAGCTGCCTGAAGGGCCGGCGCAAATGGCCGATGCGGGCACGGTGGCCAAAGGCCTGTCGCTGCAGGGGCGCTGACGCGGCAGATGCCAACTCTCAGGGTCGGCTCACAGGCCTTGCCACTGCTGCGGCTGTGCGTGTTCGATGTGCACCAGGGCCAGCACGCGCTCAACGGTGTCGTTGACCAGCTCATCAATGCTCTTGGGCCGGTGATAAAACGCCGGCAGCGGCGGGAAGATGATGCCGCCCATCTCGGTGACCGACACCATGTTGCGCAGGTGGGCCAGGTTGAAGGGCGTTTCACGCACCATCAAGACCAGTCGGCGGCGTTCTTTGAGCGTGACGTCGGCGGCGCGGGTCAGCAGGTTATCGCCCATGCCGTGCGCCACGGCGGCCAGCGTCTTCATGGTGCAAGGAGCGATCACCATCGCGTCGGTGGTGAAGCTGCCGCTGGCGATGCAGGCGCCCACTTCGCCGGGCGCGTGGGCTTGCGTGGCCAGAGCTTCCAGCTCGTTGCGGCTCAGGCCGAGCTCGTGGTGCACATTGAGGATGCCCGCAGGCGTGGCCACGAGGTGGGTTTCAACGCCCAAAGCGCGCGCGCGCTCTAACAGGCGCACACCATAGACGGCGCCAGAGGCCCCGGTGATGCCCACGATCAGGCGCCTGGGGCGCACCGCCGTGGGCCTTGTGACTTCACTCACCCGTGAGGACCTGCTGCAACTCGCCGGCTTGGTACATCTCCATCATGATGTCCGAGCCGCCAACGAACTCGCCGTTGACGTAGAGCTGCGGGATGGTGGGCCAGTTGGCGTAGTCTTTGATGCCTTGGCGGATCTCGTTGTCTTCCAAGACGTTGACCGTGGTCAGGTCATTCACGCCGCAGGCCTTGAGGATCTGCACGGCGCGACCGGAAAAACCGCACTGCGGAAACTGGGCGCTGCCCTTCATGAAGAGAACCACGCGGTTGCCCTTGACCAGGGTATCGATGCGTTGCTGAACGTCGCTCATAACCAAACCATGTCCAAAATAGAAAACAGGCCCGGTTATATCAGGCCTGAGGGGCTTGGTGGTGGGTATGGCTTCTGTGCTGCCTCAGAAAGCGTAGCCCACCGAGAGTTTGACGATGGTGCGCAGGCGCAAATCGCGCGCGATGTCTTCGATGCGGCGTTCGCCTTGAAGCACTTGCGTGATGCGGCCAATGTTGTTGGAGTTGATGGTGATCAGCCCCAAATCGGCGTTGAAGCGCCATGGGCTGTAACTGCCGCGGGTGTTCAAGCGGGTGCTGTAGCCCGCGCCCACGTAGGTGCTGGTGCCGCCGTCTTGGGCATTGGCGCGGGCTCGGGCATCGAGGTTGCCCAGCAGGCCCAAGCTGTCCAGGCGCTGCAGGCTGAGGTTCAGGCCGCCGCCGTTGTCGCCGCTGGACCACCATGCTTGGCCAGTTTCGCCGCGCAAGAAGCCGGCGGTGGCACGGAAACCGCCTTCGACGTAGTAGTCAGACAGGATGTGGAGGCTGCGCACGCGCAGGCCAGATTCTTGGGGACGCGCCAGCAAGAAGGTGTCTTTGAGCGGGTTCACGGGGCGGTCGATGACCACACCGATGCGGCCCTCCCAATGGGGCCACAGCCCTTGCCCTTGGGGTGTGAGCCCTTGGCCCACCCCACTGTCTTCAGCAGCGTGGGTGCCATTCCAGTTGATGCGGGCGGTGCTGAGGTCGCTGCTGGCCGATTGGCGCCAGGCGTGTTCGGTGTGGGGCACCATCTGCGCTTGTGCGCCGGACACCGCCAAGAGGGCGGTGATGCCGCCGAGCAAGGCCTTGGCGCATCCGGCCAAGGGCCATCTGAACGAGCGGGGGCTTGCGTGTGCGGCCATGATGATCTCCTGAGGAACCATTTCATGCTACGCCTGAGGTACCGGCAAATGCAGCAGAGATGTGAGCATCCGTCAGACCATTTTCACGATTTGCGATGGCGGCTGACTGCGGGCTTTCACCTGTGACTTGTGACCGATTGCCCGACCGTGCAGCGGGGGTTTCCGCCCAAATCGTGTCGGCTGTTGACGTTGGTGAAGCCTTGGGCGCGCATCAGGTGGGCCACCGCCTCGGCTTGGTCGTAGCCGTGTTCGAACATCAGCCAGCCGCCGTTTGACAGGTGCGCTTGGGCGTGCGCGACGATGTGGCGGATGTCGTCCAGGCCGTCGGGCCCCGAGGTCAAGGCCTGGCGTGGCTCGTGGTGGAGGGCCGCCATGTACGGGTCGCCCTCGGCGATGTAGGGCGGGTTGCTGACGATCAGCTCGAACCGTTCGCCAGCGACCGGCGTCAGCCAACTGCCGAGCAGAAAACGCACAGGCAGTTGCAATTGAGCGGCGTTGGCCTGGGCGGTGCGCAGGGCGGCCTCGCTGGCGTCCACGGCGGTCACGTCCAGCCCAGGGCGTTGGTGTTGCAGGGCCAGGGCGATGGCGCCGCTGCCTGTGCCCAAATCGAGCACCCGGATGGGCTGGCCTGCGGTGCGTCCGGCGGCAACCTCATCAAAGGGGAGCTTTTCAATCGCCCACTCGACGAGGGTTTCGGTGTCGGGGCGGGGGATCAGCACGGCGGGCGAGACGGCCAGCGTCAAACCGAAGAATTCTTTGTCGCCCAGGATGTAGGCCAGGGGCTCACCCCCTGCACGGCGTTGGATTTGCGCGTGCAACAGCCGGGTTTGTTCGGCGCTCAAGACGCCGTCGCCATGGGTGATCAGCCAGCTGCTGCGCTGTTGCAGCAGGGCGCACAGCAGCATCTGGGTGTCCAGGCGATCGAGCCCAGAGGCCCGCGCGTGCTGCTGGGCCTGGTCCACCGTCCAGGGGGTGCTGGGCATGTCAGACACCGGTGGCCGCCTCCAATTCAGCCAGCTGGTCGGCAGCTTGGGCCGAGAGCAGGGCGGCGATCACGTCGTCCAGCTCGCCTTCCATGATGGCCAGCAGCTTGTAGAGCGTGAGGTTGATGCGGTGGTCGGTGAAGCGACCCTGCGGGAAGTTGTAGGTGCGGATGCGGTCAGAGCGGTCGCCCGTGCCCACCAG
>CANCFV010000111.1 GCA_947377275.1 Burkholderiales bacterium
GGTGAGTTCATTGAGAGTGACATGCTGAACTATCAACAGCCCGACGCACGCGGCCACTTTGGCCCCTACGGCGGGACCTTTGTCTCTGAGACCCTGATCCACGCCCTCAACGAGTTGCGTGACGTCTACGAACACTACCGCCACGACGACGCCTTCAAGGCCGAGTTCCGTCGTGAGCTGACCAACTTTGTGGGGCGCCCTAGCCCGATCTACCACGCTGACCGGCTCAGCCGAGAGTTGGGTGGCGCGCAGATCCACCTCAAGCGCGAAGACCTCAACCACACCGGCGCGCACAAGATCAACAACACCATTGGGCAGGCTTTGTTGGCCAAGCGCATGGGCAAGCCCCGTGTGATTGCCGAAACCGGCGCGGGCCAGCACGGCGTGGCCACGGCCACGATCTGCGCGCGCTACGGAATGGAGTGTGTGGTGTACATGGGTGCCGAAGACGTCAAGCGCCAGTCGCCCAACGTCTACCGCATGCACCTCTTGGGTGCCAAGGTGGTGCCTGTTGAGTCAGGCAGCAAAACCCTGAAAGACGCGCTGAACGAGGCCATGCGCGACTGGGTCACCAACGTCGAAAACACCTTCTACATCATCGGCACGGTGGCGGGGCCGCACCCGTACCCAGCCATGGTGCGCGACTTCCAAGCCGTGATCGGTGAAGAGTGCCTGCAGCAAATGCCAATCGCGATCGGGCGTCAACCCGATGCGGTGGTGGCTTGCGTGGGCGGCGGCTCCAACGCCATGGGTATTTTCTACCCCTACATCCCGCATGAAGGCGTGCGCCTGATTGGCGTCGAGGCGGCAGGCGAGGGCGCAGCCAGCGGCAAACACTCGATGTCGCTGCAAATGGGCGTGCCCGGCGTGCTGCATGGCAACCGCACCTATTTGTTGCAAGACGAAAATGGTCAGATCACCGAAACGCACTCGATTTCGGCCGGTCTGGACTACCCCGGCGTGGGCCCTGAGCATGCTTACCTCAAGGACATCCAACGCGCCGAATACGTCGGCATCACCGACAAGGAAGCGCTGGAAGCCTTCCACCGCCTGTGCCGCACCGAAGGCATCATCCCGGCGCTGGAGTCGAGCCATGCCGTGGCCCACGCCATGAAGCTGGCCGCCACCATGCGCCCTGATCAGCACGTGCTGGTCAACCTCTCGGGTCGGGGCGATAAGGACATTGGCACCGTGGCCGACCTCACCGGCGCAGAGTTCTACTGCCGTCCGTCGTGCCGTGGTCAGTCGGTTAAGGGAGGCCTGTGATGAGCAGCACCGTGACCCGCCTGGACCACACTTTCGCCGCGCTGAAGGCGCAAGGTCGCAAGGCGCTGATTCCCTTCATCACCTGCGGTGACCCCTACCCTGAAAAGACGGTCGACATCATGCTGGCCATGGCCAAGGCAGGTGCCGACGTCATCGAGCTAGGCGTGCCTTTCTCTGATCCGATGGCCGACGGCCCGGTCATTCAAAAAGCCGCTGAGCGTGCACTGATCAAGGGCATCTCCTTGAACCGCGTGCTGGCCGATGTAAAAGCCTTCCGTGAGCAAGACGCCAGCACCCCGGTGGTGCTGATGGGCTATGCCAACCCCATTGAAAACCACGATCTGCGTCATGGCGCCGGCAGCTTTGTGCGCGATGCCAAGGCCTCGGGCGTCGACGGCGTTCTGGTGGTGGACTACCCGCCGGAAGAGTGCGAAGAGTTTGCTGCCCGATTGAAGGCCGTTGACCTGGCGCCCATCTTCTTGCTGGCACCCACATCAACCGAAGAGCGCATGGCGCAGGTCGGCCGCGTGGCTGCCGGTTATGTGTATTACGTGTCGCTCAAGGGCGTGACGGGTGCCGGTCACCTGGACATCGACGCCGTGGCCGACATGGTTCCCCGCATCAAGGCACACGTGAATGTGCCGGTGGGCGTGGGCTTTGGCATCCGTGACGCGCAGACCGCCAAAGCGGTGGCAGCCGTGTCCGACGCCGTGGTGATTGGCTCGCGCCTCGTGCAATTGCTCGAAACGCAAACGCCAGACACCGTGGCTGCAGCAGCCGGTGGCTTCATTGCCGAAGTCCGCGCTGCCCTTGATTCTTTGAAAGGCTGACCATGAGCTGGCTCGAAAAACTGCTTCCCCCCAAGATCCAACCGACCGACCCGTCTGAGCGTCGCTCGGTGCCGGAAGGCTTGTGGGTCAAGTGCCCCTCGTGCGAAACCGTTCTCTACAAGAACGACCTCGAAGCCAACGTCAACGTCTGCCCCAAGTGTGGTCATCACCACCGCATTGGCGCGCGCGCTCGCCTGGATGCCTTCCTCGATGCCGAAGGCCGCTATGAGCTGGGCCAAGAAGTGCTGCCAGTTGACCCCTTGAAGTTCAAGGACAGCCGCAAGTACACCGAGCGCCTCAAGCAAGCCATGGAAGCCACGGGCGAGACCGACGCCTTGGTGGTCATGGGGGGCTCGGTGCACAGCATCCCCGTGGTGGCTGCGTGCTTCGAGTTCGACTTCATGGGCGGCTCCATGGGCTCGGTGGTGGGCGAGCGTTTCGTGCGTGGCGTTGAAACCGCCGTTGAGCAAAAAACGCCGTTCATCTCGTTCACCGCCACTGGTGGCGCCCGCATGCAAGAGGGTCTGCTGAGTCTGATGCAAATGGCCAAGACCAACGCGGCCCTGACGCGCCTGGCCAAAGCCAAGCTGCCCTACATCAGCGTGTTGACCGACCCGACCATGGGTGGCATCTCGGCTTCGTTTGCCTTCATGGGCGACGTGGTCATTGCCGAGCCCAAGGCCTTGATCGGTTTTGCCGGCCCGCGCGTGATCGAGAACACCGTGCGCGAAGTGCTGCCAGAAGGCTTCCAGCGCTCGGAGTTCCTGATGCAAAAGGGTGCGGTCGACATGATCATGGACCGCCGCGAGCTGCGCTTGAACATCGCCCGTCAGTTGGCAGTGTTGCGCCGACTGCCCACCGACGCGGTGGCGGTTTAAGCCCCAGGCGAGCGCTGCTCGCCCCAGTCGCCGAAGATGCGGGCTGCGCCAGATGCAGCCCGTTTCGCTTTGGGCTTCCACTTGACCGAGTCTTTTCTTGAAATTGCCATCATGAGTCAGTCCTCTTCCGCACTTGACGCATTGCCTGGCACCCTTGACGGGTGGCTTGCACGTTGCGAGCGTCTGCACCCGGTCGCCATCGACATGGGCCTGGACCGTGTCGGCCAAGTGTGGCGGCGCGCGGGCGTGACTTTGGGCACCCCCTTGGGTCAAGAAGACGATGGCCGTGAGGCGCCCGTGGTCTTCACGGTGGCCGGCACCAATGGCAAGGGCTCGACCTGCGCCATGCTGGAAGGCATCTTGATGTCGTCTGGCTTCAAGGTGGGCGTGTATGGCTCGCCTCACCTTGTGCGTTTTGAAGAGCGTTGCCGCGTCAATGGTGAGCTGGTCACGGCCGAGGCCTTGTTGCCTCACTTTGCTGCCATTGAGGCGGCCCGCGGTGAGGTCGCCTTGACCTACTTCGAGTTCACCACCCTGGTGATCATGCGTTTGTTGGCCACTTTGGGGCTCGATGCGGTGATCCTGGAGGTGGGACTGGGTGGTCGCCTGGACGCCGTTAACATCGTTGACACCGACTGCGCCATCGTCACCAGCATCGACCTGGATCACATGGACTTCCTCGGCCCGGATCGCGAGTCCATCGGGTTTGAGAAGGCCGGGGTCATGCGCGCGGGGCGCCCCGTGGTGGTGTCGGACCCACAGCCGCCTGCCAGTATCGCGGCCCATGCCGAGAAGGTGGGCGCCGACCTGTGGCTGTTCGGGCGTGACCACAACTACGCGGGTGATCGCCAGCAGTGGTCTTGGGCCGGGCGCAACAAGCGTTTCAACAGCATGGCCTACCCGGCGCTGCGTGGCGCCAATCAACTGCTCAACGCATCGGGTGCCCTGGCGGCGCTGGAAGCCGTGCGCAACCGCCTGCCCGTGTCGGCCCAGGCCGTGCGCACGGGGCTCGCGACGGTCGAGCTGCCGGGGCGCTTCCAGATCATTCCGGGGCAACCGACCTTGATCCTGGACGTGGCGCACAACCCGCATGCCGCGGCCACGCTGGCCGCCAACCTGGACCAGATGGGCTTCTTCCCGCGCACCCATGTGGTGTGGGGTGCCATGGCCGACAAAGACGCCGATGGCATGTTGGCCAAGCTGCGCCCGCTGGTCGACGCCTGGTACTGCTGCGATCTGCCCACCCCGCGCGCGGCCACAGCGGCATCGCTCAAAGGCAGCATCGAAGCCCACATGGCGGCCCATCCTTCGGCAACGGCACCCAAAGCCACCCTCAGCACGCACGCCGATCCGATGGCTGCACTGCACGCCGCCCTGGCTGCCGCCGACCCGACGGATAGAATCGTGGTCTTTGGATCGTTCTACACCGTGGGGGGCGTGTTGCACGAGGGCTTGCCCAAGCTCAATGCGCCCCATTTGCAGACCTCGCCGGCCGCGCCTTGATCCGGTTCGGTCAACGAGCCTGCCCTGCGCCAACCCGTCCAGCACGACCTTCGAGCATGCCGCTGCCTTCTTTCCTTCAGCGTTTTCGCCGTGATGCCGCCCGCAGCGCCTCGGTGAGCGACGCCACGCCTCTGTCATCGTCCGATGTTGAGGCCACGCGCGTGAGAGCACGCCGCCGGTTGATCGGCATGGTGGTGCTGGTGGGGGCAGGGGTGATTGGCTTCCCGGTGCTCTTTGAGACCCAGCCGCGGCCCATGTCCGGCGATGTCAAGATCGTGCAAGCCCCTGGGGCCGGAGCCAATGGCGGCGAGCCTGCAAGCGAGGCTGCCCCGTTGCCGGAGCGTGGCGCTTCTGGCAAGGTTGCCGTGGCTGGCATCGTCGAGCCTCCCGCGCAAGAGCCCGCGCTTGCGGCCAAGCCTTCACCTGAGCCGGTCCCTTCTGAGGAAATCGACAGCACCCCGCCCGTGGTGCCAGTGCCCAAGGCGTTGGTGGCCGAGGGGCATGCCAAGGTGAGCAAGCCCGAGTCCGCCAGCAAGCCTGTGCCGAAAGAAGCAGCCAAAGACGCCAGCAAAGACAAGTCCAAGGACGCCGACAAAGAGGCTGCAGCCAAAGCAGCCAAAGAAAAGGCCGCGAAAGACAAGCAGGCCAAAGACAAAGAGCAGGCCAAGTCTGCGACCAAAGACAGCGCCAAGACCAATGACAAGGGCTCTGGCGACAAGGGCAACGGAACGCGCTACGTGGTGCAGTTCGGCGCATTTTCTGACGTGCCCACCGCGCACGAGGCCCGCATGAAGGTCGAGCGCTTGGGCTTGCGCACCTACACACAGCAAGTGGACACGCCGGCCGGCAAGCGCATCCGCGTGCGCATGGGTCCCTACGCAGACAAGGCCGAGGCCGACAAAGCCATGGCCACCTTGCGCAAAGCCGGCTTGACCGGTGCTGTGTTGACTTTGTGATGGCTGCGGCCCGCATCCTGTGAACGAGGCGAGTGCAGCCAACAACATGGTCGCGGCCAGTCCATGGTCCATGGTGGACCTGGTCCTGCTGATCGGCCTGGGCTTGTCGGTGGTGGTGGGCGCGTGGCGTGGCCTGATCACCGAGGTCATGGCCTTGATGGGCTGGGGCGTCGCCTACATCGCCGCGCAGTGGTTGGGCCCGACGGTGGCGCTGCATGTGCCCGTTGGCGCTTTGGGCTCGCGGCTCAATGTGCTTTCAGGCATGTTGGTGGCTTTTGTGTTGGCTTGGCTGGTGTGGGCCTTGATTTCATGGGCCATTGCCCAAATGGTCAAAGCTTCGGCGCTGAGCGGCACAGACCGCTTGCTGGGGGCTTTTTTTGGTTTGATGCGTGGGGTGGTGGTGGCCTTGGCCGTCGTCACCCTCGTGAGCATGACGCCGCTGGCTCAGTGGGAGCCGTGGCATGCGTCACGCGGCGTCGCGTGGCTGCAGGTGTTGTTACAAGGGCTTCGCCCCATGTTGCCTGAGCAGGTGGTCAAATTCCTGCCAGAGCCGGCGTGAAGCGACTTTCGATTTTTCTGATTTCTTTGCAAGAGGTGAACCATGTGCGGCATCGTTGGTGTGATTTCCAAGACGCCCGTCAATCAGCTGATCTATGACGCGCTGTTGCTGCTGCAACACCGTGGTCAAGACGCGGCCGGCATCGTGACGGCGGGCCCCGACGCGAACGGCCGTAAATTCTTCATGCACAAGGCCCGTGGCATGGTCAAGGACGTGTTCCGCACCCGTGACATGCGCGCCTTGATGGGCCCCGTCGGCCTGGGGCAGGTTCGCTACCCCACGGCGGGCAATGCGTTCAACGAAGAAGAGGCGCAGCCTTTCTACGTCAACGCGCCTTTCGGCTTGGTGTTGGTGCACAACGGCAACTTGACCAATGCCCATGCGCTGCGCGAAGAGCTCTTTGACATCGACCGTCGCCACCTCAACACCGACAGCGACACCGAAGCCCTGATCAACGTGTTCGCTCACGAGCTGGAACAAGCCGGCCGCGAGCTGCCCCTCACGCCCGCTGCCGTGTTCAAGGCCGTGAGCGCCGTGCACAAGCGCATCAAGGGCTCGTATGCCGTGATCTGCCTGATCGCAGGCTACGGCTTGGTGGCTTTCCGCGACCCCTTCGGCATCCGCCCCCTGTGCTACGGCGAAGCCGATCTGCCCGAAGGCCGCGCGGTCATGGTGGCCAGCGAGTCGGTGGCCCTGGAAGGCACCGGCCACCGCTTTGTTCGCGATGTGGCGCCGGGCGAAGCCCTGTTCATTGACCTTGACGGCGTGGTGCACGCCCAGCAATGTGCCGAGAACCCCTCGCTGCACCCTTGCATCTTCGAATTCGTCTACCTGGCACGCCCTGATTCGGTCATGGATGGCGTCTCGGTTTACCAGGCCCGCCTTGAAATGGGTGAGACCCTGGCCCAGCGTGTGATCTCGACCATGCCGCCGTCTGACATCGACGTGGTGATCCCGATCCCCGAGTCCAGCCGCCCATCGGCCATGCAATTGGCGCAAAAGCTGGGCAAGCCTTATCGCGAGGGCTTCGTCAAAAACCGCTACGTTGGCCGCACCTTCATCATGCCGGGGCAGGGCGCGCGCAAGAAGTCTGTGCGCCAAAAGCTCAACGCCATCAGCCTGGAGTTCAAGGGCCGGAACGTCTTGCTGGTCGATGACTCGATCGTCCGCGGCACCACCTCGAAAGAGATCGTGCAAATGGCCCGCGAAGCCGGTGCCGCCAAGGTCTACCTGGCCTCGGCCGCGCCACCCGTGCGCTTCCCCAACGTGTACGGCATCGACATGCCGACCAAGGCCGAGCTGGTGGCCCATGGCCGCACCCTTGAAGACATCCGCCAGATCATCGGTTGCGACGCCCTGATCTACCAGGATGTCGATGCGATGAAGCAGGTTGTCGCCAAGCTCAACCCCAAGATCCAGGGCTTTGAAGCATCTTGCTTCGATGGCACCTACATCACGGGTGACGTGAGTGCGGCTGACTTCAAGGCCATTGAGTCGCAACGCCTGACGCAGACCGACGAAGACGCGGCGAGCAACTCGCGTTTGGCACTGCAAAACAAGGCCGACTGACCCAACGCCGATCCCAAGCCAAGGGTGGCCGAGCAGGCTCAAGAGGTCTGCAGGCTGACCCTCACCGGAGACTTTCATGGCCACGCCTGAAAACAAGCGCCTGCCGCGCAAAGACCTGCCACCCGATGCCCGCATCGAGACGCTGGCTGTGCGCGAAGGCCTGCCCGCCACGCAATGGGGTGAAAACTCTGAAGCGCTGTTTTTGACCAGCAGCTTCAATCACCCCGATGCAGCCACGGCCGCAGCCCGCTTTGCCAACGAAGAAGAAGCCTTCGTCTACTCGCGCTTCACCAACCCGACCACCATGATGTTCGAGCGCCGCCTGGCTGCGCTCGAAGGCACCGAGGCCTGCATCGCCACGGCCAGCGGCATGAGCGCCATCTTGTTGTTGGTGATGGGCTTGCTCAAGTCGGGCGACCACATCGTGTGCTCGCAAAGCGTGTTTGGCTCGACCATCTCGTTGTTGCAAGGCCAGTTCGGCAAGTTCGGTGTGCAAACCACCTTCGTGTCGCAAACCGATGTGCAGCAATGGCGTGACGCCATGCAGCCCAACACCAAGCTGCTGTTTGCCGAAACACCCAGCAACCCCATGACCGAGGTCTGCGACATCGCTGCGCTGGCCGAGATCGCGCACAGCGCAGGTGCTTTGCTGGCCGTCGACAACTGCTTTTGCTCGCCCGCTTTGCAGCAACCGGTCAAGCTGGGCGCCGACCTCATCATCCACTCAGGCACCAAGTACCTTGATGGACAAGGACGCGTGCTGGCTGGTGCCGTCTGTGGCCCTGACGCCATCATCAATGGGCCGTTGATGGCCACGCTGCGCGGCGCGGGCATGACGCTGTCGCCTTTCAACGCCTGGGTGGTCCTCAAGGGCTTGGAGACGCTGTCGATTCGCATGGCGGCCCAAAGTGCCAACGCGCTCAAGCTGGCCCAATGGCTTGAGCTGCAACCGGCCATCGACAAGGTCTACTACCCCGGTCTGCCCAGCCACCCGCAGCACGCTTTGGCCATGCAACAGCAAAGCGGCAGCGGCGGCGCGGTGCTGTCTTTCACGCTCAAGCCCTCTACAGGCGAGATCACTGTGACCGGGCCACAAGGCCTGAGCGATGAGGCCTTGCGTCTGCGCCAAGCCGCTTTCCATGTGATCGACCACACCCGCCTGTGCTCGATCACCTCGAACCTGGGCGACACCAAAACCCTGATCACCCACCCATCCAGCACCTCACACGGCCGCCTGCAAGAAGTGCAGCGACTGGCCGCTGGCGTGACCCAAGCCATGGTCCGCGTGGCCGTGGGCCTCGAACACATTGACGACCTCACCGCCGACCTGGCGCGGGGTCTGGACACCCTCAGCACATGACCCAAGCCTCCACCCCCGTGCGCACCCGTTTTGCGCCATCGCCCACCGGCTTCATCCACCTGGGCAACATCCGCTCGGCCCTTTATCCATGGGCCTTTGCACGCGCCAACCAAGGCGCTTTGGTGCTCCGCATCGAAGACACCGACGAAGAGCGCTCTTCGCAAGAAGCCGTTGACGTCATCCTGGAAAGCATGAAGTGGCTGGGCCTGGACCACGATGAAGGCCCGTTCTATCAAATGCAGCGCATGGACCGCTACAAGGCCGTGCTGCACGACATGCTGTCCCAAGGTTTGGTCTACCCCTGCTACATGTCGACGGCCGAGCTTGACGCGCTGCGCGAGCGCCAGATGGCCGCCAAGCAAAAGCCCCGCTACGACGGCACCTGGCGTCCTGAGCCGGGCAAAACCTTGCCGCCCGTGCCGGCCGGCGTCAAACCCGTGCTGCGCTTCAAGAACCCCGTGGGCGGTTCGGTGGTGTGGGAAGACAAGGTCAAGGGCCGCATCGAGATCAGCAACGACGAGCTCGACGACTTGGTCATCGCCCGGCCCGCAGCCGATGGCGCCGATTCGGTCGTGGGCACGCCCACCTATAACTTCTGCGTCGTGGTCGATGACCTGGACATGGCCATCACCCACGTGATCCGTGGCGACGACCACGTGAACAACACGCCTCGCCAGATCAACATCTTCCGTGCCTTGGGCAAAGAGCCCCCGGTGTACGCCCACTTGCCCACCGTGCTGAACGAGCAGGGCGAGAAGATGAGCAAGCGCCATGGCGCCAAACCCGTCACGCAGTACCGCGACGAAGGCTATCTGGCCGATGCCATCGTGAACTACCTTGCCCGCCTGGGCTGGAGCCACGGCGATGACGAGATCTTCTCGCGCCAGCAGTTCGTCGAGTGGTTCAACCTCGACCACCTGGGCAAGAGCGCCAGCCAGTTCAATGAAGCCAAGCTGCGCTGGGTGGCTCAGCAGCACATGAAGACGGCCGACGACGCCATGCTGGCCCCGCTGGTGGTGCAGCAATGGCAAGCCCGCGGCGTGAGCGTGCCGGCCGCGTTGCAATCGGGCGACAAGCTGCCCGCCCTGTGCGCCTTGTTCAAAGACCGTTGCGCTACCACGGTGGAGCTGGCCGACTGGCTGGCCATGTACGTGGGCGATGTGCAGCCGCCAGCCGATGAGTTGGCCACGCACCTGACCGACGCCGTCAAGCCCGCCATCGCAGCCCTGGCCACCCGCCTGGAAACCGCCACATGGGACAAGGCCGGCGTGGCTGCGGTCATGAAGGAAACGCTCACCGAATTTGGCTTGAAGATGCCTGTGGTGGCCATCCCCGTGCGCTTGGTGGTGTGTGGTCGCGCCCAGACGCCTTCGGTGGACGCGGTGCTGGCCTTGTTCGATCGCGAGGTCGTGCTGCAACGGCTGCGCAAAATTTCGTGAGTCTTGCCAAAAGGCTCAAAAACGTTGTACACTCTCGTTCTCGCTTGATACGACGCTTTGTTTGACAGACAAAGCAGCCGGGCAACCCGAGGCAGCTTCAAAGGTGGTGACACACCTGAGGGGCAACGCCAAAGGGGGTATAGCTCAGCTGGGAGAGCGCTTGCATGGCATGCAAGAGGTCAGCGGTTCGATCCCGCTTACCTCCACCAAGCAACTTCGGTTGTGCGGTGTCTGGTTGCAAATGTCACGTCAGGGCGTCCGTCAAGTTGGTGAAGGTTTCAGTCCCCTTCGTCTAGAGGCCTAGGACACCACCCTTTCACGGTGGCTACAGGGGTTCGAATCCCCTAGGGGACGCCAAGTTTTGACGGCACTTGGTCTGCGAAAGCAGGCACAGACGTCAGCCACGCGGAGTGGTAGTTCAGTTGGTTAGAATACCGGCCTGTCACGCCGGGGGTCGCGGGTTCGAGTCCCGTCCACTCCGCCAGCTCTTTATAGGGCGTTGTTGGTGACACAACAGCGTTCACGACAGAACAAGTCTCGGTGCCAGTTTGGCGAC
>CANCFV010000112.1 GCA_947377275.1 Burkholderiales bacterium
GCCGGGCGATTGAGCTCCGCGGCGAATTGTGCGACGGTGGTCACGGCCATTGTGTTGATCCTTGCGATGAGCTTGCTTAAATGAGTCGAGTAACTGGGGGCTGGGTACGATCAGGCGAACCAGTGTTCGCGGGCCTTGAGGATCAGGGCTCGCGCTTGTTCGTCGGAGACACCGGTGACTTCGATGAGTTCGTCCATGGCCAGATCGGCCAGGTCGTCACGGGTGTGGATTCCAGCTTCAGCCAGCTTGGCGATCAGCTCAGAGGTCAAGCCTTCCAGACCCTTGAGATTCTCGGACAAAGTCTCGACTTCTTCTTCCTTGGCGATTTCCATGGTCAGCAAAGCGTCTTTTGCGCGGGTGCGCAGCTCATTGACCGTGTCTTCGTCAAACGATTCGATTTCCAGCATTTCGGCCAGCGGCACATAAGCCACTTCTTCCAGGCTGGTGAATCCTTCTGCGATCAGGATGTCGGCGACTTCCGCATCGACGTCGAGTTTATCGACAAAAATCTTGCGGACAGAGTCGGATTCGACAGCCTGTTTCTGGGCCGATTCCTCGGCCGTCATGATGTTGATGCGCCAGCCGGTCAGCTCGGACGCCAAGCGCACGTTCTGACCACCACGGCCAATGGCGATGGCGAGGTTTTCCTCGTCCACGGCCACGTCCATGGCGTGCTGTTCTTCATCCACAAAAATGGATTGCACGTTGGCAGGTGCCAAGGCGCCGATCACGAATTGCGCCGGGTCTTCAGACCACAGCACGATGTCGACGCGCTCGCCGGCCAATTCATTGGTGACGGCGGTGACGCGGGAGCCGCGCACACCGACGCAGGTGCCAATGGGGTCGACGCGCTTGTCGTGTGACAGCACCGCGATCTTGGCGCGCGAACCGGCGTCACGGGCGCAGCTCTTGATTTCGAGCAGGCCTTGTTCGATCTCGGGCACTTCCTGGCCGAACAACTCGATCATGAAGTCAGGCGCCGAGCGCGACAGCATGATTTGAGGGCCACGGACCAAGGTATCCACGCCCAGCATGTAGGCACGGACGCGGTCACCAGAGCGCAGATTTTCCTTGGGGATCATCTCGGTGCGCTTGAGGCGACCTTCGACGCGACCGGACTCGACGATGATGTCGCCCTTGTCGAGGCGCTTGACGGTGCCCACGAACACCTTCTCGCCGCGCGAGAGGAAGTCGTTGAGCAGCTGCTCGCGCTCGGCGTCACGGATCTTTTGCAAGATGACTTGCTTGGCGGCTTGTGCACCGATGCGGCCAATGGGCACGGACTCGATGGACTCTTCGATGTAGTCGCCGACCTCGATGTCAGGGATCTGCTCTTGGGCTTCAAACAGCAAGGTTTGCGCTTCGGGCTCTTGCAGACCGGCTTCGCTGGGCACAACCAACCAGCGACGGAAGGTCTCGTAGACGCCCGTTTCGCGGTCAACGGCCACACGGATGTCGACCTCACTTTGATAAAGCTTCTTGGTGGCCGAGGCCAGCGCCGACTCAACGGCGCCAAACACCACATCACGGTCCACGCTCTTCTCACGAGAGATGGCGTCCACCAACATCAGCATTTCACGATTCATTTCTTCTGACCTCCGAGTTCTTGCGCCTCATCTACGGCAACGTCACCGGCCGCAGGGGATTCATCCCGACGGCTACGCCCTTTGAAACTCACTTCGGGCACCAAGCGGGCCTCGCGGATTTCATCGAGCGTGAAACCTAAAACTTCTTCGACATCCTGGGGCACGTCAACGCCAGCTGCTAGCAGCTTGGCGAGCTTCTTGGCCGCCGTTTTGGACAAGGGCTTGTCGCCGCCTTCCGGCTTGAGGATCAAACCCCAGGCATGGCCTGCCGCGATGGCCGCTTCGTCGGCATCTTGTGATGCACACAAGACACCGGTGTAATGCTTGCGCCCTTGGAAAGGCGCCTTGAGCGCGATGCTGACCTCTTCGCCCACAAAGCGCGCGAAGTGCGCTGGGGTTTTCAAAGGGCGATCCACGCCGGGCGACGACACTTCCAAGCGGCTGTAATCGGCGTCGACCGTTTCAAGCGCGTACTGCAACTGGCGATTGACCTTCTCGCAGTCGTCCACCGTCACCAAGTCGCCGGGCAGATCGTACGCTTGCTCAGGCAGGCGGTCGATGTAGACGCGCAGCAGACCGTGTGAACTGCGTTCGCAGTCCACCAGTTCGTAACCCAATCCGGTCACAGTGGTTTCAACAATTTTGAGCCAGGTCATCCAGTCGAGAACTTATCGCTTCAAAAACGGTCAAGCAAAAAAAATGGGCTGGAAAGATCCGCCCAAGTGAGACAGCCTGTTCGTGATTCACACGAAACGAACCTAACTGCTTGGCCTGACAACCGCACTTTGTGCAGCCACCCAGCCTCACGGCAACCAGATTCGCCCTGCTCACACTGCCAACCCACAATTATCCGGGCCAAGCAACGCAAACAGCCAATCTCGGATTTTACCCCGAGGAATGCACTTGGGCAAGACTTGGGGCCAAATTCTCTTGAAAGGGCGGGCCATGCCAGAATCCGGGCTGTTTCAAGCATCCTGTATGGAGACCTCATGGGATTTCTCGCTGGCAAACGCCTGCTGATCACTGGCTTGCTGTCCAACCGTTCGATTGCCTACGGCATCGCCAAGGCGTGCAAGCGCGAAGGCGCCGAATTGGCTTTCAGCTATGTCGGAGAGCGCTTCAAGGAACGGATCACCGAGTTCGCCAAGGAGTTCGACTCCGCGCTGATTTTTGACTGCGATGTCGGCAGCGACGAGCAGATCGACGCCATGTTTGCCGACCTGGCCAAGACCTGGCCCAAGCTCGACGGCTTTGTGCATTCCATCGGTTTCGCCCCACGTGAAGCCATCGCGGGCGATTTTCTGGAAGGCCTCTCGCGTGAGGGTTTTCGCATTGCGCACGACATTTCGGCCTACAGCTTCCCCGCCATGGCCAAAGCGGCTTTGCCCTATTTGAATGACAAGGCCGCGCTGCTGACACTGAGCTACCTGGGCTCTGAGCGCATCGTGCCGGCTTACAACACGATGGGTTTGGCCAAGGCCTCCCTTGAAGCCAGCGTGCGCTACACGGCCGCCAGCTTGGGCCCCAAGGGCATCCGCGTGAATGGCATTTCGGCAGGCCCGATCAAGACCTTGGCCGCATCGGGCATCAAGGGCTTTTCGAAGATCTTGGCGGCCGTGGAGGAAAACGCCCCCCTGCGCCGCAACGTGACCATTGACGACGTGGGCAACGTGGCCGCTTTCATGCTGTCTGACCTGGCTGCGGGCGTGACGGCCGAGATCACTTATGTGGATGCTGGCTTCAGCCACGCCATGGGCGGCATTGGCGAGATGGGCTGACGCTCACAGACCTCAAGCCACTCAACCGGCCTGCCTCTGGCGATACGCTGCCGGAGTCAGGCCGGTTTGCTTTTTGAAGAGCTTGGTGAAAGCCACACGGTCTTGGTAGCCCACGCGTTCGGCCACCAAGGCGACAGGCAACCGCTTGTTTTGCGACAGCATGGTTTTGCTGCGCTCAATGCGCACCGCCTGCTGATACTGCAGCGGACTCATGCCAGTTGCCACCATGAACCGACGCTGCAAGGTGCGCACGCTGGTGTGCAAGCGTTCTGCGAGGTCGTCGAGGGTGATGATCTGGGCATGGGCGCCTTCAATGAAGTGCTGAAGGTGACGCACGTCAGGGTCTTGGTGAGGTCGCCAGCCCAAGGGCGGCATGTACTGGGTCTGAGGGGCGTGTTGCACTTCGGTCACCAGCCATTGCGCCAGCGATTGAGCCACGGCAGGCCCCGCCAATTGCGCCACCGCGGCCAGGCAGGCGTCCATGCCGGCCATGGAGCCCCCCGAGCAGATCAAAGGGCCGGCACGGGTGAGGTTGTGTTGGGGCTCTACCTTGACCTGGGGGAAGCGTGCCTGCAAACCCTCGGCCAAGGCCCAATGGGTCGTGGCCTGGCAACCATCCAGTCTGCCTGTGGCTGCCAACAAGTAGGCGCCGGTGCACAGGGTGGCCACCAGTGTGTTGGGCGGCAAACGGCGCAAGGCGTCGATCAAAGCGGGGCTTTGCGCCACGGCTTCGTCGCCCTGGGTCCACAAAGAAGGCACGACCACCAGGTCGGTGTGCAGGAGTGCCTCCGGGGGACCATCGATGGCCAGTTGCCCATCAGGGTGCGCCAAAGGCTGCCCGTTTTCGCTGACGCGGACGATGTCGAAACGGTCAAGGCCAGGCATTTGGTTGGCCATGCGGAACACATCCATCACCAAGCCGATGCTGGCCAGGCTGTGCTGAGGACACAACACCACCCCGACGCGGTGGATGCGTTTGGCCGGACGTTGCACCAAGCCCGCTTTGTCTTGATTGCCATCAAAGATGTCCATTCGGGCAATTCTAGCCCCCACTCTGGGCTCGGACAATCTCGTGCACACCCGAGGAGCCCTGATGAGCGACCTGATCCTGCACCACTACAACGAGTCCCCCTACGCCGAGAAGGTGCGAGCCTTGCTGGGCTACAAGGGCCTGGCATGGCGCTCGGTCATCGTGCCACGCATCGCGCCCAAGCCAGACATGGTGGCGTTGACGGGGGGCTACCGGAAAGTGCCGGTGCTGCAAGTGGGCGCAGACGTGTACTGCGACACCCGGCTGATCGCCCAGGTGCTGGACGCTCATGCGCCCAACAAGCCGACGGCCGCCGGCGCGGGCTCATTCAGCGAGCTGGTTGAGAACTGGGTGGACGTGAACCTCTTTGGCCGCGCTGTGGCGTTCACTTTCGGCCAGAACGTGGACCACCTGCCGGATGTGTTCCTGGATGACCGCGCCGCCTTGCGTGGCGCGCCGCTGGACCGCACTGCACTCAAAGCCGCGGTGCCACTCGCTGCGCAAGAGCTGGCCGCCCACATCGGCTGGGTGGAGATCGCGCTGAGCGGCGAGCACCGCTTCATCAACGGCGCCACGCCGGGTGCAGGCGACTTCACCCTGTTCTCGACGCTTTGGTTCGCACGCAATGGCCGCTTCGACTTCACGCCCTTCCCTTCCGTGGCAGCGTGGATGGAGCAGATGCAAGCCTTTGGCCGCGGAGGACCCACAGAGCTCAGCGCCGCAGAGGCCTTGGATGTCGCTGCCGCCCATGAGCCCGCGGCTCTGACAGCTTGGCAAGGCGACGCAGACGCCAGCGGCCTGAAAGCCGGTCAAACCGTGACCGTGTCGCCCGAGTTGCTGGGCCATGGCACCGCCGTGGTGGGCGAACTGGTGGCGCTGAACCCCGAACGCATCACGGTGCGCGTGCACAGCCCGCGCTGCGGCAAGGTCCACGTGCACTTCCCACGCCTGGGCTATCGCCTGCGGGCGTCCAGCTGATCTTGCGGCCGGCCCTGCTAAACCCCCTCACACTGAAACACGCCCGACATGAGCCCCAACGCCTCTCTGACCCTGTACACATTTGCCATGTCCCACTACAGCGAGAAGATCCGCTGGACGCTGGACCACATCAAGGCCGACTACCGCGAGGTGTGCCTGACGCCGGTCTTCCACATCCCCAAGGCCCTGCACCTGGGCGGACGCGGCCAAACGACGCTGCCGGTGCTGCAGACGCCCCAGGTGTCGGTGCAAGACAGTCCCCGCATCATCGACTGGTTGGTGCAAAACCGCGGCCCGATCGACCTGGTGCCGCCCAGCATCGCTCCCGAGGTGCGCGCCGTTGAAAAAAGCTTTGACGCCATCGGCAAGGACGTCGCCCGCTTTCTGTACGCAGGCAGCTTCGGTGTAGCCGATGCGCACATCGTCAAACTCTGGACCGACCATGCCACGCCGGGCCAAGCGGCCTTCATCCGCATCGCCTATCCCGCGATCCGCTGGGGCTTTCGTCGCAAGCTCAACATCACGCAGGCCAGCGCAACGCGCGCGCACCAGCGCATCAGCGAGGTGATGGCGTGGCTGGAGGCACAGCTGGCCGATGGCCGCCGCTTTTTGGTGGGCAACACCTTCACGGTGGCGGACATCACCGCGGCGTCTTTGCTGGCACCAATTGCCTGCCCCAGCCAGCACCCCGTGTATGGCGACCCGGCCTACCAGGCAGGCATGGTGGCCGCCACGGCGCCCTTCAATGGCCGACCTTGCTTGGCCTGGGTGCGGAATTTGTATGACACGCAACGCGGCGCGATGCGCGGCGGCGCCTTCGAGTGACCTGGCTCACACGCAGGGCCGATAAAGCCTTGCATGTGCGCGCACGATGGGCACAATGACGTGAACCACACCTCAGGAGCCCGTGATGAACCGATCTGAACTGGACACCCTGCTGGGCAAGCTCAAGGCCGAACTGGCCTCTGGTCAAGCAGTTGATGCCGATTTGCGGCAATCGCTTGAGTCGCTCGACGAAGACATACGCAAGGTATTGATGCAACGCCCAGACGAGGCTGCGGCCAACGATGGCGAGGCGCTGTTGAGCGAACGGGCCCAGGTGATCGAAGCACGCTTTGCGACCGAGCACCCCTATCTGGCCAACACCCTGCGCGACGTGATGGACAGCCTGGGCAAGATGGGCATTTGAAGCGGCTTACTGGGCGTGGGCCGCTGGGTCAGCCCCAGTTGCCTTGCGCCACATCGCCACTGGCGGCCGACAGCAGCGTGCGCGTGTAGGCGTGCTGTGGGTTCTGGAGCAGTGACAAGGCGGGGCCGCTTTCAAGCACCTGCCCGCCTTGCATCACGATCACATCGTGGGCCATGGCCGCCACCACGTCCACATCGTGGGTGATGAGCAAGTAGCTCAGGCCACGGTCGCGCTGCAGCTTTTGCAACAGGCTCAGCACCTGCTTTTGGATGGTGACGTCCAGGGCACTGGTGGGCTCGTCGAGCACCAGCACCTCTGGGGCAATGATCAAAGCGCGGGCCAATGCCAGCCGCTGCCTCTGCCCGCCTGAAAACTCGTGCGGGTAACGCGCCAGCAGGTTGGGGAACTGAGCCTCGCTCAAACCGACCTCTTGCAAGACCTGGATGACAGCGGCTTGGCGCTGACCGGTGCTCAGTTGCGGCTCGTGGATGCGCAGGCCCTCGGCCACCAGCTCTTCCACGGTCATGCGGGGCGACAACGATGAGAAGGGGTCTTGAAAGACCACTTGCACGATGCGGCGCAAGGGCTTGTCGAGGTCGGCCTTGAAGCGCCAAGGCTGGCCCGTGATGCTCAGGCTGCCTTCAAAAGGCTGAAGGCCCAGCGCGGCCAGGGCCAGCGTGGATTTGCCCGAGCCCGACTCGCCAATCACGGCCAGCGTGCGCCCCTTGGCCAGGTCAAACTGGGCCGACTGCACGGCCACAAAGCGCCCTTGTTTGAACCAGCCGCGCAGGCCGGGCAAAGGCACGGGGTAGCTCACTTTCAGCGCGCGGGCCGACACCAGCGGCGGCGCGTCGGTGGCGGTGGCGGTGGGTTGCTCGACCACATCGCGCACGGGGCGGCTGTCGAGCAGCTTGCGAGTGTAGGGGTGCTGCGGGTTGGAGAACACCTCGGCCACCGGGCCTTGCTCAACCAGCACGCCGTTTTCCATCACCGCGACCCGGTCAGCAAAACGGCGCACGAGGTGCAGGTCGTGCGTGATCATCAACACGGCCATGCCGCGCCGCGCTTGCAGCTCGCTGAGCAGGTCGAGGATCTGTCCGCGCAGGGTCACGTCCAAGGCGGTGGTGGGCTCGTCGGCCAGCAGCAACTGGGGCTCGCAGGCCAGGGCCATGGCGATCATGGCGCGTTGGCGCTGCCCACCTGAGAGTTGATGCGGAAAGCTGTTGGCGCGGCGCTCGGGCTCAGGGATGCCCGTTTGCTGCAGCAGGCTCACGGCCTTGGCCCACGCTTGGGCGCGGGTACAGGCTTCGTGCAGCTCGATCACCTCGGCGATTTGTTCACCCACGCTGAACAGTGGGTTGAGCGCGGTCATGGGCTCTTGGAAGATCACCGCCACGTCTTTGCCGCGCACGCCGCGCAGCTCGCGCTCGCTCAGTTGCAGGAGGTCGCGCGCAGGCTGCGCCGCGCCTTTGGTGTCCACACCAGTGAACAGCGCACGGCCGCTCACACGCGCCTGGGGCACCAGCTTGAGCAAGCTCATGGCGGTGATGGTTTTGCCCGAACCAGACTCACCCACCAGCGCCAGCTTTTCACCGCGGTGGATCTGCAGGCTCACGCCGCGCACGACCTCCTTGCGGCCAAAAGCGACGTGCAGGTCTTGCACGTCCATCAAGATGGGAGACATCACTGGTCCTCCTTGCGGGGGTCCAGGGCATCGCGCAGGGCATCGCCCATGAAGGTCAGCAGCAGCAAAGTGATCACCAGCACAGCAAAAGTCGAGAGCGAAATCCACCAGGCATCGAGGTTGTTCTTGCCTTGGGACAGCATCTCGCCCAGGCTGGGCGTGTCGGGCGGCACGCCCAGGCCCAGGAAGTCGAGCGAGGTCAAGGCCAAGATGGCCGCACTCATGCGAAACGGCAAGAACGTGACCACCGGCGTAAGGCTGTTGGGCAAGATGTGGCGCCAGATGATTTGCCCATTTGACAAGCCCAGCGCGCGCGCCGCACGCACGTAGTCCAACTGGCGGTTGCGCAAAAACTCGGCACGCACGTAGTCAGACAAACCGATCCAGCCAAACAGGCTGAGCAGCACCAGCAGCAGCCAGATGCTGGGGGTCAGCACGGCCGAGAAGATGATGAGCAGATACAGCTCGGGCATGGAGCTCCAGACCTCGATCAAGCGCTGGGCGACCAGGTCGGTGCGCCCGCCGTAGTAGCCCTGAATGGCCCCGGCGATGACGCCCACCAGCACGCCCGTGAAGGTCAGCGCCAGCCCAAACAGCACCGACACCCGAAAGCCATACAGCAGGCGGGCGAACACGTCGCGGCCCCGATCGTCGGTGCCCAGCCAGTTGTCAGACGAGGGTGCTGCGGGGTTGGGGTCTTTGGCGAAGTAGTTGATGGTTTTGTGGTTTGAGTGGTTGGGCGGGTAGATGGCGAAGTTGCCCGGCGCCTCAAACTGCTTGACGATGAAAGGGTCGAGGTAATCGGCGGGCGAATCAAACGTGCCACCGAACTCGGTTTCGGGCCAGCTTTGCACCACCGGGAAGTACCACTTGCCTTGGTATCGGGCCAGCAAAGGTTTGTCGTTGGACAAGAGCTCGGCGCCCAGGCTCAGCAGCACCATGGCCACAAAGAGCAGCAAGCTGACATAGCCCAGGCGGTGCTGTTTGAAGCGCAACCAAGCACGGCGGGCGGGGGTGAGGGATGCGGTCATGGCGGGCATCAGTCGAACTTGACCCGGGGGTCAACCCAGACGTAGCAAAGGTCGCTGATCAGCTTGGTGAGCAGGCCGATCAACGTGAACAGGTACAGGGTGCCCAGCACCACGGGGTAGTCGCGGCGCAGCACCGACTGGTAGCTCAACAGGCCCAGGCCATCGAGCGAAAACAGGGTTTCGATCAGCAGCGAACCAGTGAAGAAGGCACCAATGAACGCCGCCGGAAAACCCGTGACCAGCGGGATCAGGGCATTGCGGAACACGTGCTTCCACAGCACCTTGCGCTCGTCCAGCCCCTTGGCGCGGGCCGTGAGCACGTACTGCTTGCGGATCTCGTCCAAGAAGGCATTTTTGGTCAGCATGGTGATGACGGCAAAGCTGCCCAGCACGCTGGCCGTGACCGGCATGGCGATGTGCCACAGGTAGTCGGTGACCTTGGCCGCAGTGCTCAATTCGGCCCAGTTGGCCGAGGTCAGCCCCCGCAGTGGGAACCACTGCAAGAACGAACCACCGCCAAACAGCACCAGCAGCGCCACGCCCAGCACAAAGCCCGGAATGGCGTAGCCCACCAGCACCAACAAGCTGGTGACAAAGTCAAAGCGCGAGCCCGCCCTCACCGCCTTGGCAATGCCCAGGGGCACCGACACCAGGTAGCTCAAGAAAAACGTCCACAGGCCCAGGCTGATGGACACAGGCAGCTTCTCTTTGACCAGGTCCCACACGGCTTTGTGGTGGACGAAGCTTTGGCCCAGGTCGAAGCGGGCGTATGCACCGACCATGTCGATGAAGCGTTCGTGCGCTGGCTTGTCAAAACCGTAGAGCTTTTTCAACTCTTCGACCTGAGCCGGGTCCACCCCTTGCCGGCCACGGTAGGCGGTGGCCGGGCCTGCGCCCTCGCCGCCTGTGCCGCGGCCTTGCAGCTGCGACATCACCTGCTCAACGGGGCCGCCGGGCACGAACTGGATCACCGCGAAAGTGACCAGCAGCACACCCAGCAGCGTGGGGATCATCAACAAGACGCGTTTGAGGATGTAGACCAAC
>CANCFV010000113.1 GCA_947377275.1 Burkholderiales bacterium
AGCACCACCCCTTCGAACAACGCACTCGCCCAAGACTTTGTGGCCTTCGCGGTGCAATCCAAGGTGCTGCGGTTCGGAGAATTCAAGACCAAGGCCGGGCGCCTGTCGCCCTATTTTTTCAATGCCGGCTTGTTCGATGACGGCGCCAAGCTGGGCCGCCTGGCGCAATTCTATGCAGAGCGCCTGATTGCCTCGGGCCTTCAGTTCGACATGCTCTTCGGCCCGGCCTACAAGGGCATTGCCCTGGCCGCTGCTGTGTCCATCGAATTGGCCCGCCTTGGGCACAACAAGCCCTTTGCCTACAACCGCAAAGAAGCCAAAGACCATGGCGAAGGCGGCACCCTGGTGGGCGCGCCCGTCCAAGGCCGTGTCCTTATCATTGATGACGTGATCTCGGCGGGCACCTCGGTGCGCGAGTCCATCGAGATGATCAAGGCGGCTGGCGCCACGCCTTGCGGCGTCACCATCGCCCTGGACCGCCAGGAAAAGGCGACGGCCAACGGCATCGACGCCGAGCAAAGCGCCGTGCAACAGGTTGAACAGCACTACGGTTTGCCCGTTGTTGCCATCGCCACCTTGGGTGATTTGCTGCAGTATTTGCAAACAGAGTCAGACCCAGCGCTCGTCTCCTTCCATCCTGCCGTGTTGGCCTACCGTCAACGCTACGGCGTCTGACGCGTTGGTAGCTGATCACGTCACCACCGATCCATGACCCACCGTTCGGCCTTGTCCTCAAAACCCAGCTCATGTTCAAGCATGTGGGTGGGTGCGCGGGTCTGGGCTTTTGCGGCACTGTTTGGAGCGGGCGTGTCGGTGGCGCAGGCAGCCCCGGGCATCTACTCGTGTGTGGATGGCGCAGGCAAGCGGCTCACCTCCGATCGGCCCATCCAGGAGTGCCTGGACCGCGAGCAACGCGTGCTCAACAAAGACGGCTCGCAGAAGCAAACCGTTCCGCCGCGCATGAATGCCGAAGAGCGCGCTGCCGAAGAAGAGCGCCAACGTGCGCGCGCCTTGCAAGAGGCCGCCCGCAAGGACGCGATGCGCCGCGACCGCAACCTCATGCTGCGTTTTTCGGACGAGTCCGCGCACAACAAGGCCCGCGAATCGGCCCTCGACGAACTGCGCAAAGGCATCGAGCTCTCTGAGCGTCACCTCAAAGACCTGCAAGACAGCCGCAAGCCTTTGCTGGCCGACGCCGAGTTCTACAAAGGCAAGCGCCTGCCTGCCAAGCTGCGCGCCAAGCTCGAAGCCAATGACGCCCAGCAGCAGGCCCAGCGCGACATCATCCAGAACCAGCAGGCCGAGACTGGGCGCATCAACGCCCTGTACGACGCCGAATTGGCCCACCTGCGCAAGCTGTGGGCTGGGGCCATTCCGGGCACCCTGAACTTCGAGCCCCCCCGCGCTGGCCCTGCGCCCTGACATCCCGCAGCCTTAACAACTGCTTTCAATTTCCCGTGAGGGCAGCGCCCCCCATGGTGGGGTCGGCCGGGCCTGATCCACCTGAATTGCGATAACGTCTTGCTCCTAAGCAGGCAGGGCCTCGACGCCTTGCCGCTCACGCAATTCAGGACGACACGCATGACCGACCTCTCCGGCATCCAATCGGCCATGGCCGGTGCCGTGCAAGACCTCGCCAACGACCTGCTGGCTGACCTGCTCGGCAGCGGGCCCAATCAACACACGCGCCTGCTCAGGCTGCACACGCCCTTGGGCCTGGATGTGCTGCTGGCCGAGCGCGCCCAGGTGCATGAGGCCATTGGGCCGCAGACCGGGGCCGCGCCTTTCGCCATGGAGCTGCTGGCTCTGAGCCGCAGCGCCCACATTGCCAGCGTTGACCTCATTGGGCAGCCTGTGCTGCTCGAGCTGCTCACCGCGCACAGCCGCACGGCGCTGCGGCCCTTTCATGGCCACGTCATTGCCTGCGAGCTCTTGGGCTCTGACGGCGGCTATGCCCGTTACCGCCTGCAAATTGGCGCGTGGCTCGACTTCTTGCGCCACCGCACCGATGCCTGGGTCTTCCAAGACAAGACCGTGGTCGAGATCACCGAGGCCGTGTTTGCTGACTACGTGGGCCAAGGCGCTTTGCAGCCCGCGTGGCGCTGGGACTTGAAAGACGCCAGTGCCTACCCCCGCTTGAGCACCCTGGCCCAGTTCAACGAAACCGACTTCGACTTCTTGCAGCGCCTGTGGGCTGCGAATGGTCTGTTTTGCTGGTTCGAGCACACCGGCGCCCCCAACGACGGCGGCGCGCAGGGCAGCCACACCCTGGTCATCGCCGATCACAACGGCGCCTTTGCCGCCAATGCACAAGCCACCATCCGCTTCACGCAAAGCGACGCGGCCTTGAGCGAAGACAGCATCACCCAATGGCACGGCGTGCGCCGCGTGGGCCCCACCCGCATCCACACCGCCAGCTTTGACTACCGCGTGGTGGGCAACCATGGGGCCAGCCAAGATGCCGATGCGGCGCACGAGCAGCCCATGCCCTTGGTCCACACCGATCAGCCCGGCGCCTATGCCTACGAGGGCGCCAGCGAGGCAGAGCGTTTGGCCACCGTGCAGCTGCAAGCCCTGCAGGCGCAACGCAAGCAGTTCAGCGGCCGAGGCACGGTGCGCACCCTGGCGCCGGCCAGCACCTTTGTTTTGGCAGACCATGCCGAGCACGATGCCGACCGCACCCGAGCCGGCGACGAGGCCGCGCGCTTCGTCGCCCTGAGCGCAACTCACCGCGCCCGCAACAACCTCAGCGCCGATGCCAAAGCCGGCCTGCAGCACCTGCTGGGCAACGCGCTGCTGCTGAGCGATGCCAGTCAGCCCACATTGGCGGGCAACGACAGCACCGAGCCCCTGTACGAAGTGCGCTTCACGACCCAACGCGCCTCGGTGCCTGTGCGCGCCCTGTTGCGCGATGCCGGTGGCGCCTTGCTGCACCCCAAGCCCACTGTGCAAGGCACCCAAACCGCGGTGGTGGTGGGCCTGGATGGCCCCATCCACACCGACCGCGACGGCCGCATCAAAGTGCAATTCCATTGGCAGCGCGGCGCCCAAAGCAGCCACCGCCTGAGCCACACCAGCACCGCAGACGAGTCTGACAACGCCCCCGCATCAGATGCTTCAGGCACCTGGGTGCGTGTGGGCCAAAGCTGGGCCGGTGCCAACTGGGGCGGCGCCTTCACGCCCCGCTTAGGGCAAGAGGTGATCGTGGCCTTCGTCGAGGGTGACATCGACCGTCCTGTGGTCATCGGCTCGGCCTACAACGGGCAGGGCGAGGCCGATGCCCAAGGCAACAGCGTGGCGGCCGGTGCGGCCCAGGCCACCGGCAATGCGCCCGCGTGGTTTCCGGGCGGACAAGGCCAAGGCGAACTCGAAGGCCACGCCCACAACGCCACACTGAGCGGCTTCAAGAGCCAAAGCCTCGACGCTTCGCAATCGGGTGCGGGCGGCCACAACCAGCTGGTGTTTGACGACAGCCCCGGCCAAGGCCGCGTGCTGGCCCACACCACCCAAAGCCAGACCTGGCTGCAAATGGGCCACCTGCTGCAACAGCAGGACAACCAACGCCTGCAAGCCCGCGGCCACGGCATGGAGCTGCACACCCAGGCCCAAGGTGCGCTGCGCGCAGGCCAAGGCCTGCACATCAGCACCCATGCCCGACCGGGTGGCACCAGCACCGCCCAAGGCCAGCCCACCAACACGCGCGAGGCCCAAAGCCAACTGCAGGGCCACGCCGACTTGCTCAAAGCCTTGGCCGACAACGCCCAAGCACAACACGCGCAACTGCCCAATGAGCCCGCGCAGCTCAAAGCCCATCAAGCCTTGTTGGCCACCGTGCGCAGCCTGGGCGGCGTCCAGTCTGAACAAGGCCGCAGCGACAGCGAGCCCACGGCCCCAGGCGCCCTGGTGGCCATTGATGGTGGGCATGGCAGCATTCCCATCACCCAGCGCCCCGACGTGGTCTTGAGCGCCGCAGCCAGCATCAGCAGCGCCACTCCGGCCCACACCGTGCTGGGCGTGGGGCAGCACACCACCATCACCGCCGGCCAAGACACCAACCTGCTGGCCCAGCGCCACCAAGCCTGGGCCGTGAAAGACGGCATCAGCCTGTACTCGCGCGGCGAGGCCAAAGGCGGCGAGCGCGCCGTGCAAGACGTTGGCCTGAAGCTGCACGCTGCCAGCGGCAACGTCAGCGTCCAAGCGCAAAGCGGTACCTTCACCTTGACCGCCGAAAAGGCCATCGATGTGCAGAGCACGGCGGCCAACATCATCATCAGTGCGCCCAGCAAGATCGTGCTCAACGGCGGTGGGGGGTATATCAAGATCGAAGGTGGCAATATTGAAGTGGGCACCAGTGGGAATGCCTCGTTCCTGGCTTCGATGAAGGAGTTGACGGGGGGGAGTGGTGCGAGCAACCAAGGCTTGCGTCTGTGCACACCAGCTGGGCTCAACATGCCAAGCCGCTTCAGCCAAACGATCAATGTGGCGGCACTGTTGGGCCGTCAAGCAAGTGATCAAGCCCTCAAGGCGAAATTGAGCTATCGGGCCTACAACGCCAAAGGTAAGTTGCTGGCACAAGGGCAACTTGACGCCAATGGCAACACGCAGGCGATCTACACAGATCACCCCGAGAAAATCCGAATCACGCTTGGGGACGGCGCGTGGATTCGCAGTGCCGATGTCAATCATGGCGGCGCCTGAGCAAAGAGAGTAACCATGTCGACAAGCGAAGACCTGCAAGACGCAGACACGGCCTCAGTCACATCGGCCGTTGAAGTAGCAATGGCACCTCCTGTCCAACCCATCCTTCATCTCCAGTTTCTTGATCTGGCGTTGGACCCTCTTCCCAAGCTCAACGTGCGCGTCACCATTGGGGCTCAAGTTAAGACCTACACCACCGATGCCGAAGGCCAGATCGAGGGTATCCAGGCGCGAGTGGGTGTGCTCCTGCGTATTGCAGTTGAGCGCTTCGATGGCAGCTACAAGCAAATCGAAGATGCCCCGATGCCAGTCAGCGATGCCACATGGAACTACATCAGCCCGCAGCTTGTTTTGGAAACCGAAACACAGTTGCACGAGGGCGATCCGGGGCAGATTGAAAGCAGCATTCCCAAAGCCACGCAGGCGGACGAAGGAGATCGCCATCAGGTGGAAGCGCAGGAGCCATTGAGCACGGGTGCCACATCATCAAGCCATGCCCCCATCAGCGCACCACAAGCGGCCACGATCGATTCGACAGTGGCACCCAAATTAACGCCTGCACCTGTTGCTGTTCCGGCTGCTGCGCCTAATGCCGCACCCAAAGTCGCGCCAAACGCAACCGCGGCGGCACCACACGCCAGCCCGGCCAAGCCCTCCAAGCAACCGACCATCAGTGGGGGCAATGCCGCTCCTGCACGAGATTCAGCACAAACCACAGGGCGTACTGCGCAGGGCACGCCCATGGCTGTTCTTGCAACGCGCATCTCGGACTGGTGGCACAGTTGGACCTTGCCCAGCATCAATCTGTGGGGGCACCATGGTGGTGGCACACCCGGTGCCACGTCCGGCTCATCTTCAAGTCCCGCACCGATTGGCCATGGCAGCAAAGTGCCCTACAGCCCCAGCATGTTGCCCAAAGTCCAAGCGTTGATTCATTTTGCGCAAGAGCAGACTGAATATGAGTATGGGAAGGGGGAAGGGACTGCTGCGGTTGTGGCTCAAATGGCCAAGAAGCAGTTCAAGCACGATAAGGGAGAAAAATTTTCTCACACCTCAAAGGGGCGTTGCTATCAATATGTTCGCATTGCGTTAACACGCGCAGGCGTTGTGGATGGCTTCTTGGCTGATGCCACGTCTGCTTCGATTCAAGCGTCGGCGAGTCTAGCGGGAAAGCCCTTGTTGGACAAAGGCTTCGTTGACGTGACCGATGAAGTGCCCGATGCACGATGGGCCGCCACCGGCGACGTCGTCGTGTATTCGTGGTCTGAAACGACGTGGGCTCAGCGCAGTAAGGAAAAGGGTCCCGGTACGCCCAATCATGGCCACATCGACATACGTTCTGAGTCGTCTTACATCAGTGACTACATCCCAAATTCGATGCATCCGAAATGGTACACATCTGACTCCAAAGGCCCAGCCAGCTACGCTCCCAACTACGTCAATATTCGAATCTACCGCAAGTATTTCGATCCGCGTCCGACATGTCGAATCCGGGCGTTCTTGGCATGCTTGAGGGAATTCGAGACTCAGGCAATCAAGGTCGATGCAGATCGATATCGCGCACTCAACACAGCCTTGCCAAACGTTCCAGGTCAGAAATCGTTCAACAGCTTCACCGCGCACCCATGGAGTAAGTTCCCCAAGCCAACTTGGGCGAAAGGCACCAGCACAGCGTCAGGGGCATATCAATGCCTGGTTGAGACCGCGGAAGGCTTCATCAAAAAACGCATGTTGTTTGATCTTGAAGGTCATGATCTGTTTACCCCCATCGCCCAGGATCGCTTGGCCGTCATGCTGATGGAAGAAAAGGGGGCCTTGCCGGCCGTGCGCAAAGGTGATTTGGATGCTGCAGTCAAGGCACTCCTGAGCACATGGGCTAGCCTGCCTGGGGCTACGCAAAATCACGGCCGCAAGACCGCCGGCGGCAAGCAAATGGACATGGCCTATCTACGCGACATTTACGCTAGATTTCTCTCAGTGGAACTTGGTAAATTTGGGATCGTTGCATGAAAAACTTTTACAACATGATGCTTGCCGCGGCCTTGACGGTCGTGGTACACGTCGCTCATGCCGAGAGCAATCCGGCTATTGAGTTGAGCCGGATGATGAAGCGGATGTATTCGTACCCCGTAAGGGAGTTCGAGTATGGGGAAAATCCGTCCACAGGAAGATTGGATGCCGTACGGAACTGCACGATGCTGCGAGCGTTTTTTGATGCCCCTATACTCCAGCAAGCCAAAGGTATAAAAAAATGTTCGTTTGAATATTCACGTTTCGCCCCATACGAAGACGGCACCCCAATGGAAGAAACAGTCACTGCCGACGGTATGAATCTCCCTCCCCCCATTCCATTCATCCAGTCCATCAAAGTCAGTGGTGATCAAGCGCAGATTGACATCTTGTTTGGCGCAGCAGATGCCCCTAAGGGCAAGTTGCCCAACGCTCGCGATAACCAAGGCCGCGTCGTCTTTTACCTGAAGCAACTGACTCAAGGTTGGCGTATTGTGAACAAGCTTTCTTTTAAAAGATGGCCACTAAAGCTAGACGGCGAATACAGCGATTGCAGGATGGTAAGCAGCGACTACCATTTCGCCCTGATACCACACACCGCAGCGGACTTGGCGTTCTTGCCACCTGCCTGCCAGAAGCTTGAGCAACAAGCACTTACCAAGTAATCCGGCCAACGCAGACGTCGCCAGCCTGGGTAGCCACACCTTGGTCATCGCCGACCACAACGGCGCCTTTGCCGCTAATTCGCAAAGCACCCCGCTTCACCCAAAGCGATGCGGCCATGGGCGAAAACAGCATCACCCAATGGCATGGCATGGCGTGCGCCGCCGGGGCCTCACCCGCATCCACGCCGCCAGTTTTGTCTACCGCGTGGGACACCCAAGATGCCGATACGGTGCGCTGTATTGCCCCAGCGGTTTCTGCACAGGTCAGGTTACTAAAGTATAAGCCTCGGCGGAGGTTTTCATGCCGAGGGTCTGGTTAGGGCGTTCCTCGTTGTAAAAAACCTTGGTTGGCAACGAGGACCCGTGGTGTGCCGCCTTTGTGAATTGGTGCCGAATGAAATCCGGGTACCCAATTGAAAATATTGGGTTTTATGATCATGTGGCGGCCAAAGGACGTGCGCACGGATTCTACGAAGTTAAGGGTGAAAAAGATGCCGTGACTAAGAAAGCTTTCGTCGTTCGAAATCCGCTGTTCGTTCAGGTGCAAGATCCTGTTTACGGTGCGATAGCAATGGTCGCATCTGCAGGCGGGCATGGCCATCACGTTGGATTTTTTTGCGCTAAGCGCGATGATGCACAC
Source organism: Burkholderiales bacterium (assembly GCA_947377275.1). Taxonomy (GTDB): domain Bacteria; phylum Pseudomonadota; class Gammaproteobacteria; order Burkholderiales; family Burkholderiaceae_C; genus Aquabacterium. The sequence continues at coordinate 8,014 of CANCFV010000113.1, forward strand.
TTGGTGCTGCTCGGTGGAAATCAATCCGATCAGATAAGCTTTATTGATGCAAGCATCAAGCCCCGGTCTGCTGTTTACAAGACTGATTCAACGGGGAAGAAAGTCAGGGTTAAGAAAGTCAGTACCGATTATCTTCTGTTCTTCGTGCCTGCAGCATATGCTTCTCAGGCCCGTGAGCAAGCTATCAAGTCAGTGCTGGCGATAGGTGATGCGAGTGAGATGAATAAAGTCTTTGGAATCAAGGCTCAAAGGAAGGCTGGCGATGACACGCGTTGATCGTGATGGTTTGCTATTGAGTGCGGGTTGCGTGTGCTTGAGCATCTACCTGGGGTTTTTTTCGTGCAGTGCTTTTGCAGGGGTGGCAGTCGAGCCCAACATTGTTTACGCTAATTTGAGTGTCAGTTCGGACAAATCAGTTGATGCGGTTCTGAAGGGCGTAATCAATTCCACTAATCCGGAGTGCTGGGTTAAAGGTGGTGGGGTTGTCTATATGCGGAAGCGGCCCGCTGGCATCGACGATAAGATGATCAAGCGTGCGGTGCTTCAAGGTAGGCTGTCTGCCAAACGAGTTTTGAGTAACGCTTTGCTTTCGTACCGTGATGGAGACGTCGATGGGCTCGATGGTGTCGTCGTTTATACGGACAAACCAGTGCCTCGATTGGCGTCGATGACGGCCAAGACGCTGAATGTCGGTAGTCAAAAAATTGCAGATGTTAAAAATGCCAAGGACGTCGAACTCGCATTCTGTGCGGTTAAGCCGGATGTGGTGCGGGCACCTTGATCTCGGCGGTGACTTTCCTCGGTTGGTTTTCTTCGGGTTTGACAGCGTTGTCCGAGACACTTTCGGCACTTGACCTGCTGATTTTTCCGGGATTTTCAATCTGACCTGAAAATAAAAAAGCGGCCCGCAGGCCGCCTTCCATCAAGGGTTCGAGCTCTTCGCCTCACCCCTCGAGCTTCTTCTTCAGCAGCTCATTCACCGCAGCCGGATTCGCCTTGCCCTTGGTCGCCTTCATGGCCTGACCGACCAGTGCATTGAACGCCTTTTCCTTGCCGGCACGGAACTCTTCCACCGACTTGGCGTTGGCGGCCAGCACCTCATCCAAGATGCGCTCCAGCTCACCGGTGTCGCTCATTTGCTTGAGGCCCTTGGCCTCGATCACCGCATCCACACGCGCTTGATCAGCGTCAGCGTCAGAGCCAGCACCCTCACCACCCCACAGCGCCTCGAACACCTGCTTAGCGCCGTTGTTCGAGATCGTGCCGTCGGCAATGCGCGAAATCATGGCGGCCAGCAGCGCTGGCGACACGGGCGATTGCTCGATCGTTTGCTCCGCGGCGTTCAGGCGGCGGGCCACTTCGCCCATCAGCCAGTTCGACACCAGCTTGGCTTGGCCGCAGGCCTTGGCTGCCGCTTCAAAGAAGCCCGCGAACGCCTTGGACTGCGTCATCATCGTGGCGTCGTACTCGCTCAAGCCGTAGCCGCTCACGAAGCGCGCGGCCATCACACGTGGCAGCTCCGGCATGCGCGCCTTGACGCGTTCCACCCACTCGGGCGCGATCACCAGGGGCGGCAGGTCGGGATCAGGGAAGTAGCGGTAGTCGTGCGCGTCTTCCTTGGTGCGCATGGCGCGCGTCTCACCCGTGTCCGGGTTGAACAAGATCGTGGCTTGCTGGATGGCGCGACCATCCTCAATCTCATCGATCTGCCAATTGATCTCGTAGTCAGCGGCTTGCACGATGTGCTTGAAGCTGTTGAGGTTCTTGACCTCGCGGCGCGTGCCCAGCTCGGCGCCCGGGCGGCGCACCGACACGTTCACGTCGCAACGGAACGAGCCCTCTTGCATGTTGCCGTCGCAGATGCCCAGCCACACCACCAGCGTGTGCAGGGCGCGTGCGTATTCGGCCGCTTCGGCGCTCGAGCGGATGTCGGGCTCGGTCACGATTTCCAGCAGCGGCGTGCCGGCACGGTTCAGGTCGATGCCCGACGATTTTTCGCCGTTGAAGCCCACGAAGTCATCGTGCAATGACTTGCCTGCGTCTTCTTCAAGGTGGGCGCGCACCAGGCGCACGGTGAAAGGCTTGTCGCCCACAAAGAAGCTGACCGAGCCGCCTTGCACGACGGGGATCTCGTACTGGCTGATCTGGTAGCCCTTGGGCAGGTCGGGGTAGAAGTAGTTCTTGCGCGCAAAGATCGAGCGCGGGGCCACGTGGGCGCCCACGGCCAA
>CANCFV010000114.1 GCA_947377275.1 Burkholderiales bacterium
GTCTTGACGACCCTTGCGATGCTGGATGTTGGCCCACTTGGAATGACCTGCCATGGCAGAGAGCTCCGGATGAATGTCTGGTGTGAACGACAGTGCGCGCCCCGACGGCAATCCGGTGCGCGCATGAAAAATGCTCTGGTGCAGAGCTGGGTGATACTGCGATTTTACCTTTGAGCCGGGTTGACCCTGATCAGCACCGATGCAGTTGCCTGGCTTTGGTGTTTTTTTGGCCCACTCACCGCTGCGGAGCCCCTGTCATGGCCGACCCGATCCTGCTTGCCCAAACGCCCAACGCCCAGTGCCACCTGCTGCCTGCGCTGGCCAACCGCCACGGCCTGATCACCGGGGCGACCGGCACAGGCAAGACCATCACGCTGCAAAAGCTGGCCGAGTCGCTCTCCAGCGCCGGCGTGCCGGTGTTCATGGCCGACATCAAGGGTGACCTGACCGGCATCTCGCAAACCGGCAGCGTCTCGGGCAAGCTGGCCGCGATCCTGACCGAGCGAGGTCTGGACACACCGCAGCCGCTGGCCTGCCCCACCACCTTGTGGGACGTGTTCGGCCAGCAAGGCCACCCCGTGCGCGCCACGGTGTCTGACCTGGGGCCCCTGCTGCTGGGCCGCATGCTCAATTTGAACGACACCCAGCAAGGCGTGCTGCAGTTGGTGTTCAAGATCGCCGACGACAACGGCCTGCTGTTGCTCGACCTCAAAGACCTGCGCGCCATGCTGCAGCATGTGGGTGACAACGCCAGCCAGTTCACCACCGAGTACGGCAATGTGAGTGCCGCCAGCATTGGCGCCATCCAGCGCGGCCTGCTGCAGGTGGACGAGCAAGGGGGGGACCAGTTCTTTGGCGAGCCCATGCTCAACATCAGCGACTTCATGCAGACCGTCGATGGCAAGGGCGTGGTCAACATCTTGGCGGCAGACAAGTTGATGAACGCCCCGCGCTTGTACGCCACCTTCTTGCTGTGGATGCTCTCGGAGCTGTTCGAAACCCTGCCCGAGGTGGGCGACCTCGACAAGCCCAAGCTGGTGTTCTTCTTTGACGAGGCCCACCTGCTGTTCAAAGACGCGCCATCGGCCCTGATCGAGCGCATCGAGCTGGTCGTGCGCTTGGTGCGGTCCAAAGGCGTGGGCGTGTTTTTCGTGACGCAAAACCCGCTGGACGTGCCCGACACCGTGCTGGGGCAGCTGGGCAACCGCGTGCAACACGCCTTGCGCGCCTTCACGCCCCGCGATCAAAAGGCCGTCAAGGCGGCCGCCGAGACCATGCGCGCCAACCCCGGACTCGACATCGAGACCGCCATCACCGAGCTGGCCGTCGGCGAAGCACTGGTGAGCCTGCTGGACGACAAAGGCCGCCCGGGCGTGACCCAGCGCGTGTTTGTGTTGCCACCTGGCAGCCAGATTGGCCCGATCACGCCCGAGCAACGCAAAGCCCTGCTCGAGGGCTCACTGGTGGCCGGCGTGTATGAGCAAACGGTGGACCGTGAATCGGCCTACGAAAAGCTCAAGGGGCGAGCAGCACCCAGCCCCAGCGCGGCACCCAACCCAACTCAATCCATGCGGGACGAGGCGGCCAACGCCGTCAAGGGTGGCGCAGTTGACGCCACTGTGGACGCTGCGGCCGGCGCCGCCGCCAGCAGTGGCGGCTGGCTGAGCGATGTCGCTGGCGGCCTGCTGCGCGGCAGTGGCCGCAAGGACTCCATCTTGGAGACGGTGGCCAAATCAGCGGCACGCACCATTGGCTCGACCGTGGGCCGCGAAATCATCCGTGGCGTGCTGGGGTCGCTCTTGGGCGGCAGCAACAGCCGCCGCCGCTGAACCTGCTTAACGACCGTAGTGGCCGCCGCGATCGCCGCCACGGCGGTCATCGCGGTCGCCACCTTCGTAGCGATCGCCTCGGTCACCGCGATCACCGCGGTCATAACGATCACCCCGGTCGTAGCGATCATCGCCACGACCGTAGCCCCAGGCCATGCGTTCCTCACGCTCATGGCGCTCATGGCCCCAAGCCCAACCTTGGTGGCGCCACCCCCAGGGGCTGACCGCGCGCGGAGGGCAATAGGCCACCGGGGCAGGCGCATACACAGGGCGAGGCTGAACGATGACAGCAGGCGGTGCGTAAATCACCGGCGCTGGCGCGTAGTAGCCCTGGGGCTGCCCCACCACCACGCCATGGCGGGTGTTGGAGACCGTGGTGCCCACATTGCCAAAGCCTTGCAGCGGCGCATTGACGTTCACAGACCAATAGACCCCGTCGCCCGCAAAAGCGCCTGCCGATGCTGCCAAAAGGGCCGCAGCGGCCAAGCCACGAGACAGGGTGTGAAAGCGATGTGTGTTCATGAGGGGTCTCCTATGCACACACAACGGCTTTGAGCAGCATCACGACGACAGCCTTTTGTAAAGCTGTGTAGCGCAGTTGTGAGGGGCTGTCAGTGACCGCCGTCGCTGCGCGCCACGTCGAGCAGCCGCTCCACCTCGACCTTGTGTTTGACCAGATTGCGACGGTGCCACAAACCGATCAGGCACATGGCACCGGCCACGAACAGCCCAAAGGCGGTGATGGCGCCATAGGCTGACAAACCGGTTTTGGTGAGTGCGCTGTAAGAGGCGCCCAAGACCAGGATGCAGGTCTGCTCGTTGAAGTTCTGGACTGCGATGGAGCGGCCCGCGCCCATCAGGTTGTGTCCCCGGTGCTGCAGCAAGGCGTTCATCGGCACCACCAGGAAGCCCCCCAAGCCGCCGAGCAAGATCATGAAGGGAATGGTCGGGCCGATGTCGCGCAGGAAATTCATGCCCAGCACCAGCAAGCCCATGGCCACACCCAGCGGAATCACCGCCGTGGCCTTGTCCAGCTTCATCTTGACAGAGGCCAGCACCGCACCCACAGCCGTGCCAATGGCCACCACCCCGACCAGTGACGAGGCCTGCGTGGTGCCATAACCCAGCGCCACTGCAGCCCAGGCCAACACGATGTAGCGCAGGTTGCCAGAAACGCCCCAGAACAAGGTGGTGGTGGCCAGCGAAATTTGGCCCAGCTTGTCACGCCACAGGCGGCTGTTGCAATCAATGAAATCGCGCACCAAGAAAACCGGGCTCGACGAAATGGCTTGCAAAGGCGTCTCGGTGCGGGGAATGCGCAGGTTGAACATCGCGGCAATCACGTACAGCGTCACCAAAGTGGCAATGGCAGCCTCCGGAGGGGTGTCAATGCCCGTGTCCAGCAAAGGCAAATCGAAAGCGAGCAGGTGAGGCGCAATCGAAGCCCCCATCAACTGCCCGCCCAGCACCACACCCAGGATGATGGACGTGATGGTGAGCCCCTCGATCCAGCCGTTGGCTTTGACCAGTTGAGAAGGCGGCAGCAACTCGGTGAGGATGCCGTATTTGGCTGGCGAGTAAGCCGCAGCACCCAAACCCACCACCGCATAAGCCAACAGGGGGTGCGTGCCGAACAGCATCAACAAACAGCCCAGCACCTTGATGGTGTTGGACAAAAACATGACCTTGCCCTTGGGCAAGGCGTCTGCGAAGGCCCCCACAAAAGGCGCCAACACCACGTAAAACAAGGCAAACATGGGCACCAAAGCGGCCCGCTGCCACTCGGGAGCACCGTCTGAATTGAGCAGTTCAACCGCCGCCACAAACAAAGCGTTGTCGGCCAGCGAGCTGAAAAACTGCGCCGCCATGATTGTGAAAAAACCTTTTTTCATGCGCGAGCGTAGACCTGTGTCGTATCCATGGTGTCGATGTGTGCCCACGCACGCTCCAGCGCTGGGTCTGAAGCTTCGCCTGAAGGCCGCCGGTTATAGCATGCGTGCGCCCCAGCTCACTCGGGGGCCTGTCCGCAAAACACGCCATGACGCCCCTGATCAAGGGCTTGTTGCCCGTTTGACGCTGCTGGCTCAGACGGCTGGCAAAATCACGCCATGCCCCGCCCGCTTGAAGCCCTGATCCACCTCGACGCCCTGCAACACAACTTGGCCCGCGCCCGCGAATGCGCGCCCGATGCCCGCATCTGGGCGGTGATCAAGGCCAACGGCTACGGTCACGGGGTGAAAAGGGTGTTCGAAGGCCTGCGCGCCGCCGATGGCTTTGCCTTGCTGGACATCGCCGAAGCGCAAAAGCTGCGCGACCTCGACTGGCGCGGCCCCATCTTGCTGCTCGAAGGGGTGTTCGATGCCCGCGACCTCGAATGGTGCTCACGCCTGGGCCTGTGGCATGTGGTGCACAACGACGACCAAATCGACTGGTTGGCGCAACACAAAACCGAATGGCCACACCGCGTGTTCTTGAAAATGAACACCGGCATGAACCGCCTGGGCTTCAAGCCGCACGCCTTCCGCAACGCCTGGGCGCGTTTGAGCGCCCTGCATCAGGTTGAAGAGGTGTCGCTGATCACTCACTTCTCGGACGCCGACAGCCCGCGCGGCATCGCCCACCAGGCCGAGGTGTTTCACACCCACACGGCCGACCTCAGCGGCGAGCGCAGCCTGTGCAACAGCGCCGCCACATTGCGCCACGCGCACGATGCGGCCATCCGCGGCGACTGGGTGCGCCCTGGCGTGATGTTGTACGGCGCCTCACCCGACTACCCTGAGCATGACGCCCACCACTGGCGCTTGCAGCCGGCCATGACCTTGCGCTCGAAACTCATCGGCATCCAACACCTGCAGGCCGGCGACACCGTGGGCTATGGCAGCCGCTACACCGCACGGCACGATTTGCGCATCGGCGTGGTGGCCTGCGGTTATGCCGACGGCTACCCGCGCCACGCCCCCGATGGCACGCCCGTGCTGGTCGACGGCGTCCGCGTGCCCATCGTGGGACGGGTGTCGATGGACATGATCACCGTGGACCTCAGCGCCGTGCCCAGCGCCGGCATGGGCAGCGAGGTCACGCTCTGGGGCCGCGGGCCCACCGTGCAAGGCCAAACCACCGAGCTGCAGATCGATGATGTCGCCCAGCACTGCGGCACGATTGGCTACGAGCTGATGTGCGCGCTGTCGCAGCGCGTCCCAGTGCAGGTCATCGACGTCCACCACCCTTGAGCACCCCTGGTTTGAGCGCGCACGATGTGGTCAGCCACAAGTGGGCCTGACGCACAATGTCAGGCGCAGGGCATGCAACTTGCAGCCCCTAGGATTTTTGGATTTCGCCTCTCACGCATGGACATCGCCGCAGAACGACACATGGACCTCGACGCCCAACGACACCAGCTGCGCATGACCGTGCTCATGACGCCGGACATGGCCAACTTCTCCGGCAATGTGCACGGCGGCACCATCCTCAAGCTGCTTGACCAGGTCGCCTACGCCTGCGCCAGCCGCTACGCAGGCTGCTATGTGGTGACCTTGTCGGTTGACCAAGTCACCTTCCGCCAACCCATCCACGTGGGCGAGCTGGTGACCTTCCTGGCCGCGGTGAACTACACCGGCACCTCGTCAATGGAGATTGGGGTGAAAGTGGTGGCCGAGAACATCCGCACGCAGGTGGTGCGCCATGCCAACAGCTGCTTCTTCACCATGGTGGGCGTAGACGACAACGCCAAGCCCCAGGCCGTACCCCAGCGGCAACCCCAAACCGACGAAGAAATCCGCCGCTTTGAGGCGGCCAAGCTGCGTCGGCAACTGCGCCAAGAGCTGGAGCACCGATTCCGCGCCATCCAAGCTGGCCAGTCGACCGGGCAAGCGAGCAGCTAAGCTCTCGCCCCATGGCGACCAAAGACAAAACCACCTACGTTTGCAGCGAATGCGGCGGCACCAGCGCCAAATGGCTGGGCAAGTGCCCCAGCTGCAACGCCTGGAACACCCTCCAAGAAACACGCGCTGAAGCCCCCGGCAAAAACCGGATGCAAGCGCTGGCACGCGGACTCAACGCCGTGCAGCCGGTTACCACGCTAGCCGACATCGAAGCAGCCGATGTCGCCCGCACCCCCACCGGGCTGGAAGAGCTCGACCGCGTCTTGGGCGGGGGCATCGTGCCCGGCGGCGTGGTCCTGATTGGTGGCGACCCTGGCATTGGCAAGTCCACGCTGCTGCTGCAGGCGCTCGATGCGCTGTCGCGCAGCATGCCGGTGCTTTATGTGACGGGCGAAGAAAGCGGTGCCCAAGTCGCCATGCGCGCCCATCGGCTGGGCCTTGATGGCTCGAAAGTGCGCGTGCAGGCCGAGATCCAGCTGGAGAACATCATCGCCACCATGGAGGCCGAGCGGCCTTCGTTTTGCGTGATCGACTCGATCCAGACGGTGTTCTCGGACCAACTCACCTCGGCACCCGGTTCGGTGGCACAGGTGCGTGAGTGCGCCGCCCACCTCACACGGGTGGCCAAGTCCAGCGGATGCACCACGGTGCTGGTGGGCCACGTGACCAAAGAAGGTGCCCTGGCCGGCCCACGCGTGTTGGAGCACATCGTCGACACGGTGCTGTACTTTGAAGGCGACACGCACAGCAGCTTCCGGCTGATCCGCGCCATCAAGAACCGCTTTGGCGCCGTCAACGAAATTGGCGTTTTCGCCATGACCGAAAAGGGCCTCAAAGGGGTCAGCAACCCCAGCGCCATCTTCTTGTCGACCCACAGCGAACCGGTGCCCGGCTCGTGCGTGCTGGTGACGCTGGAAGGCACCCGCCCCTTGCTGGTTGAAATCCAAGCCCTGGTGGACTCGGGTGGCCCCAGCCCGCGCCGCCTGAGCGTGGGTTTGGACCGCGACCGCCTGGCCATGCTCTTGGCCGTGTTGCACCGCCACGCTGGCATCGCCTGCTTTGACCAGGATGTGTTCGTCAACGCCGTGGGCGGCGTGCGCATCAGCGAGCCTGCGGCCGACCTGGCCGTGTTGCTGGCCATCCAGAGCAGCCTGCGCGGCCGCGCCTTGCCCAAGGGCTTCATTGCGTTTGGCGAAGTGGGCTTGGCTGGGGAAGTGCGCCCTGCCCCGCGCGGTCAAGACCGCTTGAAAGAAGCCGCCAAGCTGGGCTTCACCGTGGCCGTGGTGCCCAAGGCCAACGCACCCAAAAAGCCCATCGACGGGCTGACCATCCACGCGGTCGAGCGCGTGGAAGAGGCCATTGAACTGGCGCGCTCGCTGAGTTGAAACGAGCTGGTTGAAGGGCTCAGCGCTTGATGGCCTGGCGCAGGTTCAGGCCCGATGCGGCCAGCGCGCCAAAGTACACGACCCCGGCGCCCACCAGGCAAGCGGTCATGGCGCCAATGCGCAGCCAAGGCTGGGTACGCAGGCCCACCCAGTCCAGGTGGGTCGAAGCCATCCACAAGCCCACGCTGAGCAAGGCCGTGGCACCGAACACGCGCACGGCAAACAACAGCCAGCCCGGCGATGGCTGGTAGCGCCCTGCTTTGCGCAGCCCCAGCAGCAACCAGCCTGCGTTGACCAAAGACCCCAGCCCGATCGACAGGGCCAAACCGGCATGCCCCAAGATCGGCACAAAAATGACGTTGAACACCTGCGTGATCACCAGCACCGTGATGCCGATGCGCACGGGCGTGCGGATGTCTTGCGTGGCGTAAAAACCTGGCGCCAGCACCTTCACGCCCACCAGGCCCATCAAACCCACGCCGTAGCACGACAGTGCCAACACCGTCTGCTGAACGTCATTGGGGCTGAAGCGACCGTAGTGGTAGAGCACGGCCACCAAGGGCTTGGCGAACACCAACAAAGCCACCGCGCTGGGCAGCGCCAGCAACAACACCAGCCTCAAGCCCCAATCGAGCAAGCCCGAAAACTGCACCACATCGCCACTGGCCTGCGCACGCGACAGCCGCGGCAACAGCACCACGCCCAAGGCAACGCCGAGCATGGCGGTGGGGAACTCCATCAAGCGGTCGGCATAGGTGAGCCACGACACCGCCCCCGCCCCCAGGTGAGACGCGATTTGCGTGTTGACAAGCAAAGACAACTGCGCCACCGAAACGCCCAAGACCGCCGGCGCCATCTGCCGCAGGATGCGGCCCACGCCGGGGTGCGAGCGCGCTTTGCGCCAGGCAGACCAGGTCAAGCCGATCCGCGGGGCCATGCCGATCTTGCGCAAAGCCGGAAACTGCACGGCCAACTGCAAAGCCCCGCCCACCATCACGCCCACGGCCAGCGCGTAAACAGGCTCAATGCCGTTGGAGCGAAAAACAGGTGCCAGCAAGGCGGCAGCGGCGATGGTGCACACATTGAGCAGCACCGGCGTGGCGGCTGGCACGGCAAAACGGCTCCAGGTGTTCAAGATGCCGGCGCTCAGGGCCACCAGCGACATGAAGGCGATGTAAGGGAACATCCAGCGCGTCATGACCACGGCGGCATCGAAGCCACCACTTTCTTGCAGGCCGGACGCCATGGCCCACACCAACACGGGTGCGCCGATCACGCCCAGCAGGCTCACCAGCCCAACGGCGCCGAACAAGACCGTGCCCACCGCGTTGACCAAGTCGTGCGTGGCCTGGTCCCCGTTTCTGGTGCGGCTTTCGGCCAAGATGGGCACGAAAGCCTGCGAAAACGCCCCTTCGGCAAAGAGCCGACGCAGCAAGTTCGGAATACGGAAGGCCACATTGAAGGCGTCTGTGGTGGCACTGGCTCCGAAGGTCGCGGCGATCAGCAACTCGCGGACGAGGCCTGTGATGCGCGACGCCAAGGTCAGCAAAGAAACAGTGGACGCGGATTTCAGCAGGCTCATGACGCCCATTATAGAAAGCGCCCGGAGCCGGTCAGCCTCAACGCTGGCCAAAACCCAAAGAGCTGCGCTATACTTTCGGGTTCACCAACCAACATTGCCTTGTGGGGTGCGAACTGATTGCGGATCTGGCGCCATGCGTCAAAACCAAAGATCGAGCATCTACAGGGCCAGATCAAAATGCCTTCAGCATCCAAAGTCAAAAAGACAGTCCGCATCGCTTCTGGTCGCAAGCGAGTTCGCCAAGACGTTCGCCTGAACGCCGCCAACTCGGCCCTGCGTTCGAAGTTCCGCACCGCCATCAAGGGCGTGCTCAAGGCCGTGAAGGCCGGCGACAAGGCCCTGGCCTCTGACGCCTTCAAGACCGCTCAAAGCGTGATCGACTCGATCGCCGACAAGGGCATCTTCCACAAGAACAAGGCCGCTCGCCACAAGAGCCGCCTGTCGGCCAAGATCAAGGCCCTGGCCGCCTGATCTGACTGAGCAGGGTCTGCCGCAAGGTGGGCCCTCACAGCAAAAAGCCCGCTTTCACAGCGGGCTTTTTTCATGGGCCGTCACAACCCATCAGGTGCCGCTCATCGCTGCGCGGGCACATCGGGCAGCAAACAAGCCTCGGCCACCTGCAGGTTGTTGTCTTTGGCGAAGTTCATGACGAAGTCCCAGGCCATGGGCTCGAGCTCACGCAGCGCCTCGTTGACCACCACGCACTTGATGTCGCCCATGCTGGTGGGCACACAGTAGGGTGAGTAGCCGATGTGGGCCAAACGCCCCATGGCGGCACCGCCGGGCCTGAAGCTGGACATGGCACCTGCCAAGCGTTCAGCCCAATCGCTGGGGCGGAAGGTGCGACCTTCTTTGGTCAGGCCCTGGATGAAAACTTCGCGGGGCTTTGCAGGCGAAGCAGGGTTTCTTGGCACAGCAGGTGAATGAGACGGCGACACGTTGGCGCTTCCGACAGGCTGGTCAATGGATGAATTGACAGGCGCAGCGCCAGATTGTGTCTGGCCACTGCGGGGAACAAGGCTTGCCCCAGGCGGGTAGCCCGAAGCAGGAACCTTGGTGATGGACACGACCTCTACGAGCGTTTCCATGCGTGACAGCCCTCCATTGTCGCGGACAACGCAAGCCGTCGCAACATTGATGCCAATTGACAGAGCCCCACGCAGGGGCACCGCTCACCCGCCGCGGCACCGACAGGGCGCGCAACATGGATAGTTTTCGGTGCGCAGCGGCCCAGCTTGATGCGCGCGCACCAGCGAAATCCCAAAGACGTGAACGATGCCCGCCACTCGCGCATGGCCCGCATTGCTTAGAATGAACGCAGGCGCAGTGCCCTTGCTGCGCCGTTTTTCTTTCAACCCCTTTTTTCGAAACCCGATGCCATGAACGCCCCCGTGTCGATGCCCCATGTGATGCCCACCTACGGCCGCCTGCCCATTGCCTTGTCGCATGGCGAAGGCGCCTACGTTTGGGACACCGAGGGCCGACGCTATCTCGACGCGCT
>CANCFV010000115.1 GCA_947377275.1 Burkholderiales bacterium
CACAACATCCGCCTGCTGCTGAGCCTGTTGAGGCTTTTTGTTGCCCATTTGCTGGCCATGACGCTGGCTTGGCCGGGGCAATCTGACGGTGACCACGGTTGCCAGGTCGAACTGGCCGCAGCTTGAGTCAATTGTTCAGGGCGGACTACCGATTCTCGTTTTCTGCTTGGCGCTGGCTGTGGCGTCAGCTTGCATGGGCTGTAGATGAAGTCCATCATCCCTGATGGTCAGTTTTTGCACGTCATTCGAATGGCCCGTGCCGCGAGATTTGACGATGTAAAGTCCTCGGATCCGTCTTTTACCTTCGTCTTCTTCCAGTTCCCTGACCACGATCCAGGTGTCGATCAATGACGAGACGCCGATTTCACCGCTGGTGTCATTTGGGGCTGCCGAAGAGACCAGACTCGTGAAGATGCCGGTGATGCCCCTGGATTTCAAGGCGTCAATCATACGGGTCAACATGGACTGAATTTCTGTGGTTTCGGCTTGCCCAATCAGGCTCGAGATGGGATCTATGACGACCGACTTTGGTTTGAATTCAGCCAGCAACTTGTATAAATCAAGCAAATGCGTCTCAAGACCAAAGAAGGCTGGTCGAGTCGACACAATTTTCAAGAGACCCTCCTGCGACCAATTCTCCAGATCGAAATTGATCGAACTCATATTCTGGATGAGTTGCCCAGGCGATTCCTCATAAGAAAGGTAAAGGCACCGTTCACCCATTCTGCAACACTCATCCACAAACGCCGTTGCGATACTGGTTTTTCCCGTGCCCGCGGTGCCTGATATCAGTACGGTAGAGCCTCGGGTGTAACCCTCGCCTGCGAAAAGCTTGTCCAGCGATCTGATGCCTGTCGAAACTTTCTCAGCTGTGCCGGCGTGATCGAGCCCTGCCGAAGTAATCGGAATGACGGAAAGCCCATCCTTGTCGATGACAAAAGGATATTCATTGGTGCCGTGATTGGAGCCTCGGTACTTGATGATCCGAATCCTGCGTGTTGAGACTTGTTGCCGGATCCGGTTGTCCAAGAGAATGATGCAGTCGGAGATAAACTCCTCCAGCCCATGGTGGGTAAATGAGTTCTGTCCTTGTTCACCCGTAACCACCGCAGTCACCTGCTTCTGTTTGAGCCAGCGGAAAAGACGCTTGATCTCTAGGCGAAGGATGCCAACATCGGTAATTCCTGCGAACAAAGATTCAATCGAATCCAGAACGACGCGTTTGGCGCCGATGGTTTCAATGGCGAGGTCCAGGCGGATAAAAATGCCCTCAAGATTGAATTCGCCTTTCTCGTGGATGTCGACTCGGTCCAGAATCACGTGCTCAAGGTGAATTTCTTTTTTTAGAACCAGTGCGCGCAGATCCAAGTTCAGAGAAGCGACGTCCTGAAAGAGCTCGTCCTCGGTTTCTTCGAAGGACATGAATACGCCAGGCTCCTTGTACTGGATCACGCCGTTGACCAGAAAGTCAATTCCCAGAAGCGTCTTGCCAGAGCCGGTTCCACCGCTGATCAATGTGATCCTGCTTCTTGGCAACCCGCCCTCTGTAATTTCATCAAACCCTTTGATGCCGGTGGGGCATTTTTGCAATCGTCCGTTATTGGAAGAGGGAATTGCATTTTTGAGAGATTTAGCCACGTCTCAGCCTCTTGTGAGTTGCATCGCCCCGCCAAAACGCGTCGCCAAAATTCTGCAAACTTTCGGTTAAGTGTCCATAATCAATGTGAGGGCGAGTCGCAGCGCGGTCTGTTCGGCAACGCACGCAGTCGTCCAGTGAACTAAATCTGCGCTACTTTCGAAAGTTTGACTTGCCTGCACTCATGACCGACGTTGGCACTCTGGTTGAAGAACGTTCATGCGCACAGACGCAGCGCTGAACGCCCCGGGCATGGCAATTTTCTACGTGGCTGGCGCGAATGGCGACACCGACTACCCAGTCTTAGCTGGCTGAACATTGGTACGGCATCGAACTGACATGCACAGTTGCAACCCTGCAAACTGAGCCGTTCGGGGCTTGTAAGCCTGCTCACAACTGAGGGTTTCATCGTGCGCTTTTTGATTGCCACTGCCTTGCTCATGACTTTGTTCAAAGTCAACAGAGGGGATCGAATTGCTTGATCATGGAGTTGACGTTCCTGTCGTGTGTGTAGGCGGGTCGGCCGGCGGACTAGATGCCTACACACGACTCTTGCGCAACTTGCCGGGGGACATTGGTGTGGCCATCGTCATCGTCAACCATGTGCGAAACGTGGCCACACTGCTTCACGAGATCTTGCCCAAGTACACGCCGATGCCGGTTGAACTGATCACTGATCAGTTGCTCATTCGGGCAAATCGGGTTTTCATCATCCCCGAGGGGCGTGACTTGCACGTGCTCAATGGGGAGTTCCGTTTGGAGCCAATCTCAAAGCCAAGGGGCTGGCCCGACGTCATCACCGTATTCTTGCGTTCCTTGACGCAACATTGGCATGGGAACCTGATCGCCGTCATTGTTTCGGGATACGACGGCGACGGAGCGGAAGCGCTATGCGGCATCAGAGAGGTCGGTGGTGTCACGATTGCTCAGCGACTCGACACAGCAAGGCAACCAGATATGCCGCGAAGTGCCATCGAAAGTGGATGTGTTGACTTCATCCTTTCGCCTGAAGAGATTGCCGATGCGATCGTCCGCATCACCCATGCGGCGCACAGCGATGTGATGAACGGCAAGGGGTAAATCCGCAGAACATCACAAGGCGAGCAAATCAACTTGCGGGGGATGTGCCAGGTCATCGCAGGCTAGCCGAAGCGAGTCTTCAATTGCGAAACTGTTTGGCGGCAAACGCCCAAATCATGCGGGATGCATCTGGCCCCTTCTCGTCGCTGAACGGCTGCCTAGCGGCGCCTCCACTCCATGCGTGGCCGAGCTGACCGATTTCGGCAAGTGTGGCCACAATGCGCCCTTGGTGCATGAAGTCAGTGACCGTCATGGGATAGCGTTTGCCGCGTTGGACGCTACGGGTTTTTCTAGCCTGCGCACCGGACGACTCGGCCCAGACCCGTACCGCTTCTCGTCCATTGTTGGGCGAAACAACGGAGTCAGCTTCACCATGTATGACCAACAATGGCGGCCACAACGTTGCCAGCGACAGATCTGTTGAAGTCAATGGCATTGTGGTGCGCTGGCCATGCATAGCACTGATAGCCGACATGCTGGAATGCGCCGTGCCTGGTGGAATGCCCGAATGCATCATCAAAGCCTTGAAGGCCCCTGGGTAGTGTGTGACCAGCAGTGCCGCCATGCTGGCCCCCGCTGAAAGGCCCGCCACAGAGATGCGCAACGAATCTGCGGCATACAGCAAACAGACCTGCTCAATGGCTTTCATGATCAAAGCCGCTTCGCCATCGCCTCTTCCACCAGCGGTGTCGAACCAGTTCCAGCACCCATGAGCATTGGCCATGCGATCCTGCTCAGGGTACAGAACCAAAAAGTGCTCGCGTGCCGCAATGCGGTTCATACGCGTGCTGACGGCAAAACTTCTGGCGTCCTGACCGCAACCATGCAGCATCACCAGCAAAGGTAGATGCTCACCGCTTTTCACACCAGGCGGTCGGTAGAGCCTAAAGCCGCGAGCACCCTTGAGCCCGATTGCCATACCAGTTATCCAGTCGCCTTCGCCCGGCGGTGGCCTGTGCAGATCAATCGACGCCTTGATGGCCTTGCCAACGACACGTTTGCCCATACGCACGCTGCGTTTGAATGCTTTGGCCCACAAGGTTGTCTTCATGCGTCTTCCTATTTAAGACATCGTGTAGGAAGGGCCAAACACACGGCATCACTTGTTCGCCAGCCATGTTCGGCATGACACAGACGGATCCACCCCGATGGGTTAGCCTCAGAGTTATGTCTTCTTAGCACCACAGATGTCGCACATACATGCCCAAGCTGTAAGCCCGCTGCCAGTGCCCCTGGCCCAGTGGTTCCGAGCAAGCTATACCCTGACAACGATGCGATCACGAATGACTTTTCCTGATTCGGGCCGTGCATTTCTGACCGTTCCCTTCAATGCCATTCGTTTTCAGTATGCCTGGGCCGTTAAAGCAGGCTTGGCGCAACGATCCATGCTGGCTTCGGGCAAGTTGGAGCGATCGCTCGACTCGCTGGAAGCGTTCATGTTTGACCCGCTTGCTTGGTACCGTTGATGCAGCCAATGAGATGACTCGCATTGGAGCGATGGAATGTGCGCGCTTTGGCGGACGCTGGAAAAGCCCCCCGCGCGGGACAATCCTCAACTTGTTATCAACTGCCCGGGGCGACTTGACTTTCGTCGCCAGATCCACGCCCTTGTAATGGCCGGGAGTGCGAGCAGGTGAACACGCCCGGAAGCTACCGACCAATTTTTCAGGTCGATATCCACGGGCCTACATGGACAAGTCAATACGCACCCATGTAATCGCGCTTGCCAACAGGCAGCCCGTTGTGGCGCAAGATCGCGTAGGCCGTGGTGACGTGAAAGAAAAATTGCGGCACGCCGTAGTTGGCCAAATAGGCCTGGCCGCTCAGCTTCTTTTCTTTCGGGGTCCCTGCGCGCAATACGATTTCCTTGGTTTCGCTTCCTTCAAATCTCGAAGCGTCGATGCTGTCCATGAAAGTCAGGGTTTGGTTCAACAGTGCGTCGAGGTCAGCAAAGCTCTGCTCCTTGCCGTCATACACAGGAACGTCAATCCCTGCCAAGCGTGCCGATATCCCGCGCGCAAAATCGGCGGCTATCTGTACCTGTTTGAGCAGAGGGAACATGTCCAGATACAGGCGCGCCTGCAATACGGCTTGCGGCTCAATCGACTTGGCAAGTGCATGTTCTGCGGCCTGGGCCAAAATGGTTTTCAAGGCAGTCAACATTTGCTTGAAAACGGGAACGGAGTGGGTGTACATGGGGCTGGTCATATTTTTCTTGGTTGTTGTGAAACGTATTGACAATCAAGGAGGTTGCAGGCCGATCCTCCGAGGCTGGCATCGCGTGTTGCGAAAACCCTAGGGAAAAGCCATTCGCTGATTGCGTCAAACGTCATGTTCGCGCTCTGAAGCATAGCGTCTCGGCCACCAGGTACATCGTCGCCTTGGGCGGTCAAGGCAGCGCAAAACGCCTTCCAGCGAGCGCCAGTCTGCGGGCCATAGCCATCGAAGAAGGACGCGCCAGAAGTCGCATTCAGTCCCAGTCGCGCGTTCAGGTTTTTGATGATGATCTGCCCGCCCAAGGTGGCACCTTCGATCACGTAAAGGCAGCCCCAGAGCTGAGCTGGGTTTGTCAACAGCGGCAGGCGTTCGCAACGCGGCAAGGCCGCGATGGTCGACTCCGTGTCGCCCAATACCCGCAAGTCTTGCCGCAGCAGCGGCGTCTTGTGCCGAAGCGCGTAATCAACGTTGACTGTGCCCCACCAAGGCTTTGCCAGCATGTGCGCTTCCAGTGGTTCATAGAAGCCGAACATCCTTTGAACGAAGTGCCGATAGGTGGCGTGAGACAGGTTCGCATCGAGCAGCGGCAATTGCTGCTCCAGCGCCGCATGGCGCGTGCTGGTGGCTGCCTTCAAACTTTTCAACATCATGGATGCCCTGGAAATGGAGAAGGAAGCTTGCCATTGAAAGCCAACTCGGTCGAGGGCTTTGCGGCAGGCGCATCGCTATGTGCGGTAGCGAACAGACGAGCAGACGGCAGTGAACTAAGGTGACGCACTGCGGCTTTTGCGCACCTGACCTTGGTCTCACTGTCTCAAGCTCTGGCTGCACCCAATCCATCGACCGGTCTAAAAAAACATGAACCAGCCAGCCATCGTGGAGCCGACGCAGCCCTGGGGCTCCGGGCCCTACAGCATCAAGCGGCATGGCACGACCCTGGCCACCTGTGACAGTGAGCCGGTGCAAACGCCGGGGTGCATCCAGGCGCATGGCGCCTTGCTGGTGCTGCGCCTGTCCGACCTGCAGATCCTCCAGGCCAGCGAGAACACGCTGCAGCATCTGGGTGAAGACGCTGCGTCATTGCTGGGACGGTCCGTCACCCGTGTGGTGGGTGCTGCGGGCGAGGCCCGCTTGCACGAGATGCTTGCACGCGATGCACTGGACCGCGGCGCGGCCTATGCCTTCACCCTGCCCGCGCGTGCTGGCCTGCCGGCCCTGGACGTCTGCCTTCACCGCAGCGGCGGTGTGGCGGTGCTGGAATTCGAAGTGACCGGGCGAGCCGAACGCCCTGCCGACGACGACTTTTTCATGCTCGTGAAAGCTGCCGTGGGCCGGCTTCAGACTCCCGGCAGCGTGCGCGCCTTCTGCCAGCAGGTGACCGAAGAAGTGCGTGCCATCACTGGGCTTGACCGCGTGATGGCTTACCGCTTCCACGCCGATCACCACGGCGAGGTCATCGCCGAGAGCAAGCGTGATGCGCTCGACCCTTGGTTGGGCCTGCACTACCCGGCTTCCGACATCCCGCTGCCGGCGCGCGAGATCTTCAAGCGCATCTGGATTCGCCCACTGCCAGACGCGGCCGGCCCGCTGGTGGAGCTTTTGCCGCTGGCCAACCCAGACACCGGCCTGCCGCTGGACATGACGCACTGCGCCTTGCGGGGCGCGTCCATCATGTACTCGGAGTACCTCGCCAACCTGGGCGTGGCCGCGTCGCTGACGATGCCCATCATGCGCGACGGCGAGCTCTGGGGTCTGATCGTCTGCAACCACTACACGACCACGGCATTCCGCTACGAGGTGCGGGCCGCCTGCGAGCTGCTGGCCCAGGTGGCTTCGCTCACACTGAAGTCGGCAGAACAGGCCGAACTGGCCGAGCAGCTGGCTTACCGCCTCAAACTTGAGGAGGTGCACCAGCAGCTCGTGGTCCGCTCCGCACGCGAAGGCGACCTGTTGGCCCTGACTGCGCAACAGCCTTCGCTGCTAGACGCCATCGACGCCGGCGGCGCCGCGCTCTACCACCTGAACCGCTGGTGGTGTGTGGGTAATGTGCCCGAGCTGGCTCAGCTGGACCAGATCGCCGCCTGGCTGTATGAGCGGCCCGAATTCGCCAATGAATCGGCCTCTACAGCACGCCCCGTGTTTGCCACCCATGCCCTGGCCAGCGTGTGCCCGGCGGCCGTCGGGCTGGAAGATGTGGCCAGCGGTGTGCTCGCCACCGTGTTCTCGCGCCAACAGCGCAGGCTGCTGCTGTGGTTTCGGCCACAGACCATGCACACCGTGAGGTGGGCCGGCAGCTCGGGCGACAAGCGCCAGATCGCTGGCCCGCACGGCATGCGCCTGAGCCCGCGCCTGTCCTTCGAGACCCTCACCGAATCGGTTTGTGGCCACTCGCTGCCCTGGCTCGACGTCGAGGTGGACGCGGCCCTGCGCCTGCGCACGCTGGTGCTGGAGCTCGTCATCACCCGTGGCGAACGCCTGGCCGACCTCAATGCCGATCTGACGCGCAGCAACGAAGAGCTGGATGCCTTCGCGTATGTCGCTTCGCACGATCTGAAGGAGCCCCTGCGGGGCATTCACCGCTACGCCCACCAGTTGCTTGAAAGCGCCGAAGCGAATGGCGTTGACCAGGGCCAAAGCCGCCTGCGCGCCGAGAGCCTGATGCGCCTGACCGTGCGCATGGACAGCCTGCTTGATTCGCTGCTGCACTTCTCGCGCGTGGGCCGGATGGAGCTGGAATTTGAAGCGGCCGACCTCAACGCGGTGGTGGCAGACGCCATCGAGATGACTGGCGCCCTTCGCAACCGCAGCGGCAACAGCAGCGGCAACCACGGCGGCACCGACAGCCCCAGCCGCATCGACATCCCACGCCCGCTGCCCGTGGTGCAGTGCGACCCGCTCCGCGTGGGCGAGATCTACAGCAACCTGCTGGCCAACGCGCTGAAGTACAAGCGCGGCGCTCAAGCCCACATCGAGTTGGGCTACATCGGCGCGGGTGAAACCACCGAGCGTCCCAACGCCCCTGAGGCCACCACCGGGCAAGACATCTTTTACGTGCGTGATCAAGGCATCGGCATCGACCCGCGTCACCACGAGCAGGTGTTCCGCTTGTTCAAGCGCATGCACGGGCGCGACGACTACGGCGGCGGGGTGGGCGCAGGTCTGACCATCGTGCAAAAGCTGGTGCAGCGTCACGGCGGGCGTGTCTGGATCGACTCGGTGCTTGATGTCGGCACCACGTTCTACTTCACGCTGCCCGGCACTCGGGTGGGGGCCAGTTGATGCGCCCGCGGCACATCCTGGTGGTGGAGGATTGCGACGACGACTTCGAGACCGTCCATGATGCTGCCCGGCACTGCGGCGTGCGGCATCCCATCGTGCGCGCCGCCTCGGGGGGCGAGTGCCTGCGCCTCTTGCACCAGTGGCGCCAGTTGCCAGACAGCCCGCGCAGCCGCGACACGCTGCCGCTGCTGGTGCTGCTCGACCTGAACACGCCAGGCGATGACGGTCGCGACGTGCTCCTGCAGGTGCGCAGCGATGACGCCCTCTGCATCATTCCCGTGGTGGTGCTCAGCGCGTCGGCCAACCCGCGTGACCTGCAGTTTTGCTATGCCAATGGCGCCAACGCTTACCACGTCAAGCCCGTGGCCCATGCGATGCACCTGAAGGTGCTGCACGAGATCTTCGGCTACTGGCTCGGCAGCGCCGTGTTGCCCGCCTGAAAGCGACAAAGCCCAATGGACACGGCACCCTGGCACATCCTGGTGATCGAAGACAACGCGGAGGACTGTGCCGACATGCGCCAGATGCTGCTGCGGGGCGGCACCCGCCGCTATCGGTTCAGCGAGGCCAGGCTCGGCGCTGAAGGCGTGCGCCAGGTGCTGACACAGGCGCACGGGCCGGTGGATTGCGTGCTGCTTGACTACGATCTGCCCGACATGAACGCGCTGGCCGTTCTGGCAGCCCTGTGTCAAGGCACCGCCCTGCCGCCCTGCCCGGTGGTGGTGATCACCGGCACCACGGTCGAGGAGGGGCAGCCCCTCTTGAGCGCGGGTGCGCAAGATTTCATCGGCAAGCGCTGGACCAATGCCGACAGCCTGACCCGCTCGGTCGAGAACGCGGTGGACCGTTACGCCTTGCAGGCTGAGCGCGGCCGCGCAGACGAGGCGCTGCGCACATCTGAAGAACGCTACCGGGCCTTGTTCAACTCCATCGATGCCGCTTATGCCGTGGTCGAGGTGCTGTTCGATGACAGCGGCGCCGCCACCGATGCACGCTACCTCCAGCTCAACCCGGCCTTTGCCCGCCACACCGGCCTGGTCGACGCTGAAGGCCGCACCCTGCATGAGATGGTGCCAGGCATCGACGGCTTCTGGCTAGACACCTTCGAGCAGGTGGCCCTGACGGGCGTCCCGGTCCGCGAGGAGCGCCACGCCCCGGCGCTGGCACGCTGGTTCGACATCTACGCCTTTCGCCTGGGCAGGGCGCAGGCGCACCAGGTGGCGGTGCTGTTCAGCGACACCACCGAGCGCAAGAACAACGAGCGTGCGCTCATGGCGGCCAGGGCGACGGCCGACGCCGCGAACCGCGCCAAGTCGGACTTCCTGCTGAACATGAGCCATGAGCTGCGTTCGCCCTTGAACTCGATCCTGGGCTTCACTCAGCTGATCGAAGGCGGCAAACCGCCGCCCACGCCTGACCAAAAAGACAGCGTCGAGCAGATCCTGCACGCTGGCTGGTACCTGCTGGGCCTGATCAACGAGATCCTCGACCTGTCGTCGATCGAGTCCGGCAAAACGGC
>CANCFV010000116.1 GCA_947377275.1 Burkholderiales bacterium
GACTTGCCCGCTGGAATGACGCTTGCTGCAGTGCACAATGCAAGCGTCAATCCAGATCGAGGGCTTCGGGTCATGCGTTACGTCGTGTTCAACCAAAAGGGTGGCGTTGGCAAATCCACCATCACCTGCAACCTGGCCGCCATCAGCGCAGCGCAAGGTTTGCGCACCCTGGTCATCGACCTCGACCCCCAAGGCAATTCAAGCCAATACCTGCTGGGCGCACCGCAAGAAGACGCCCGCGTCAGTGCCGCCGAGTTTTTCGACCAAACCTTGAAATTCAGCGCGCGGCCCAAGGGCGCCGACGAATATGTGGTCGACACGCCCTGGCCCCTGCTGCGCGTGATGCCATCGCACCCCACCTTGGACGAATTGCACGCCAAGCTGGAATCGCGCTACAAAATCTACAAACTGCGCGATGCGCTGCTTGAGCTGGCCGACACCTACGACCGCATTTACATTGACACGCCGCCCGCGCTGAATTTCTACACGCGTTCGGCCTTGATTGCGGCCCAGGGCTGCCTGATTCCATTCGATTGCGATGATTTTTCGCGCCGGGCTTTGTACACCCTGCTCGACAACGTCAAAGAAATCCAAGCCGACCACAATGAAGATTTAGTCGTCTCCGGGATTGTGGTCAACCAATTCCAGCCACGTGCCAGCCTGCCTCAAAAGCTGGTTCAAGAACTGATCGATGAGGGTTTGCCGGTGCTGCAACCCTATTTGAGTGCGTCGGTCAAAGTCAAAGAATCACACCAATTGGCACGTCCGATGATCCATTTGGACGCCCGCCACAAGCTGACGCAAGAAATGATGGCACTGCACAGTGCGCTGGGTGCTTGACGCCGCATCCACCCTGACGTGGCGCCAGAGAGAGTCCGCTCTATGACTCTTTCACCGCCAAGCCTGGTTTTTTGCCTGAGATTGCGTCATGCTTGACATAATGCGCCATTTTCCACATTAAGGAAAATGACGGCCTGTCACGCTGGGCGCCCGAGGTAGGCGTCTGGCAAGTCTGTTGTTCAAGGCTGCCCATGACCACCCTGCCTCACCACACCACCCATACGCCCCCTCCCGCCGAAGACCCGCTCCCGACGCAGGCGCTGCCATTCACGGTCCGCTTGGCCTGCAAAATCAATGACTTGGACGGTTTGGTCTCACTCAGGGCCCTGGCCTACGGCCGCCACCTGCCGGGCATGGACGAGGTGCTCAAGGCGCCCGAGGCCGACGACCTCCGAGAGGACGTTGTGCTGCTGGTGGCGCAATCCAAAGCCGATGGCCGTTTGCTGGGCTCCCTCCGCCTGATCAGCAACAAGCGCCGTCCCGTCAGCCTCGAAAGTGCCCTGCCCGCGGACAGTCCCTTGCGTGGCGGCAAATTGGCCGAAGTGGGTCGCTTGACCGTCTTGCCCGGTGCACATGGACGCTTGGTGAGCTCGGCCCTGTACAAAGCGGCGTTCGAGGCCAGCGCCCGAGCAGGCATCGAGCACGTGCTGCTGACCGCCCGCGCGCCCGTGGACCGCCTGTACCGAGGCATGCAACTCAAAGACGTGCTGGGCGGACAGCGCATCCCCGTGGGCAACACGCTGGGCGTGCCGCACACCCTGTACGAGTTGCCCATCAAAGAGGCGGTCGCGCGCTGGAAACAGGCGCAAACGCCTTTCTACGGTTTTGTGGCCCTCACCCGTCACCCAGACATCACGGTGGACCAAACCCTGGTGAACCGTTTGTTGAATGGGGACGCGCACCCGTCAGAAACGCCCCACAACGTGACAAGCACGGCGACGCCCATGGCCATGTCACAGCAACATGGATTACATTGAGCGCAGTTACACCCCTCAGAAGGAGGGATTGACATGAGCACCGCAGACCATGTCGATCAAAGCCCTGAGGTGAATTTGTCGGCGACCTTGGTCGGGCGTGACACAAACAGCACATGCCCACCGCGTAGGGTATGGCGATGACACCCAGCCCATTGGTTTCGCCCCGCCCCCGTTCATTTGGAATCGGCCCATGAGCATTGCCTGCGCGCGCTTCGCCAACCCTCGTCACCTGTATAAGCTCCTGCGGAGTTTGGGTAACCGTGGTTTTGGCAACCCCAGCCTGGAGGCGGAATTTCAGTCGGGGTTTCGCTCGCATGGGGTGCGTTTCCTGTATGTGTCGTCCACGGTGGCGGCCGGGTGTTTCATGGCATTTTGGTTGGGCGACTTGCTGCAAGGCAACCGGCCCGCTTTCGACGAATTGCAGTGGACGCGGCTGAGCCTGTCTGCCGGGCTGTTGGCCTTTGGTCAGATGGCCGTGCGCTTCAAGGAAGCCACGTCGCGGCATTACACCCTGGCCTGCTCGCTGATGGTGTGCCTGGCCGCGCTGTTCTCCGCTTATGTGGCACGCAAAGGCATGGTGAAGGCTTCCAGCATCGAGGCTTACTGGGCCTTGACCACCAGCATGGTCATGGCGACCCTGATGACCTACGGCTTTGCCCGACTGCGAGCCGGCCACACCGTGCTGCTGGGCGTGTTCATGCTGTCGGTCACGGTGGGCTTTGGCCTGGATGCACCCGAGTTCAACCGCATCGCCTTCCAGCGCATGGTCATCCATGTGACGGCGGCCAATGTGCTGGGCTACTTCCTCTACCGCTTCTCAATGGGGCGCGAGCGCAAGCTGTTCCTGCAGTCGCGGCGCAAGAACCACGTGGCGGAATTGCGCCGCATGAAAGAGCAGGCCGAAGCGGCCAACCGCGCCAAAACGGCCTTCCTGGCCAACATGAGCCACGAGATCCGCACGCCCATGAACGGGGTGATCGGCGCGCTGAGCATGCTCAACGACGAGGCCGTGTCCGACCGTGACCGTTTGTTCATCAAGTCGGCCCGCGACTCGGCGCGCAACCTGCTGCAGGTCCTCAATGAGATTTTGGACTTCGCCAAGCTGGACGCCCAGAAGGTGCGCTTGTCGCCCGCGCCCTTCGATCCACGCCAGACATTGACCTCGGCTTGCGAAGCCTTCAGCGCGATCGCCTTGCAAAAGGGCATCGAGGTTCGCGCGAACACGCGGGGAGTGCCGCCCGAGGTTCGCACCCTGGTCGCCGACGAAGGCAAGCTCAGGCAGGTACTTCTCAATTTGGTGAGCAACGCGGTGAAGTTCACCCAGCAAGGCGAGGTGGTGGCCAGCATGTCGCTGGTGCTCGGTGCCGGGGGCATGGCGCAATTGCGCATCGAGGTGTCAGACACGGGCATGGGCATCCCTGAGTCCGCGCTGAGCTGCCTGTACCAGCCCTTCTACCAGGTCGAGTCAGGCAGCAACCGCAGCCACGGCGGCACCGGCCTGGGCTTGGCGATTTGCAAACAGATCATCGAAGAGATGGGCGGCACCATCACCGCACGCAGCCTGGTGGGCACCGGCACCACCTTCGAGGTGATGCTGGACGTGCCATACAGCATTGGCGAGCGCCTCAGCAAGGACAGCGCCGAGGGTGAGCCCAGCGCGTTCGCCGACACCGCGCCACCGCCTGCGAACGACCTGCCCGTGCTGGATGGTGAGGTGCTGCTGGTGGAAGACAACGAGGTCAATGCCTTCATTGCAACCATGACCCTGGAGAGCCTGGGCATCCGCAGCGTCCATGCGCGCCATGGCCAGCAAGCCGTCGAGATGTTCAAGACGCATGCGTTTGACCTGGTGCTGATGGACTGCGAGATGCCGGTGATGGACGGCTACGAAGCGGTCGGGCTGATCCGCGCCATCGAGGCCGACGACACGGCCAGGCCGCGCACACCCGTGGTGGCGCTGACGGCACATGCCCTCAGTGGCGACCGGGAAGCCTGCCTTGAGCGCGGCATGGACGACTACCTGACCAAGCCATTTGACCGCCATGCATTGGCACTGGTCTTGTCGCGCTGGCTGCCCGCAGCCTCGACCGCAGACGCCTGATTCAACCGCCCAGGAAGTCGCGCTTGCCCAGTTCCACACCGCCCTGACGCAGCAGGTTGTAGGCCGTGGTGGTGTGGAAGTAGAGGTTGGGCAGCACGAAGTGGTTGAGGTAGTTCAAGCCGGTGAAGCGCAGCTCGCGCGAGGGCAGCTTGAGCTCGATGGCGGCGTCTTCACGGCCATCGATCTGCTCGGGGCGCACGCTCTGCAAAAAGGCCACGGTGTTGGCAATGCGCTCTTGCAGTTGCGCAAAGCTGGTCTCGTTGTCTTCGAACTTGGGCGCATCGATGCCCGCCAAGCGGGCGGCGCCGCCCTTGACCATGTCGGTGGCGATTTGCACCTGCTTGGTCAGCGGGAACATGTCGGGGAAGATGCGCGCGCTCAAGAAAACCGCGGGGTCGATCTTGCGCGCGTCGCAATGCGCCTGGCCTTTGGCCAAGATGGCCGACAGGCTCTGCAAGGTGTGCACAGCCGCGGGGATGAAAGCGGAGTAGAGCGAAATGGTCATGGTGAGGGCCGGTAAGGGAACAGCCCTCCTTTTTACCGCTTTCACGGCCCAGGCGCTTGCCCCCGCCTCAGACCCCGACCTGGTTGAGCACGTCTTGCAGTTCTTCTTCCCACAGCGCCATCTCATCAGGGCCCAGGTGCAGCCAGCTCAGCGCCCCCTCCCCATGTTGACGCCAGTCCACATCAGGTGGTCCTTCCTCGTGGCGGTCGACCAAGTACTGCGCCACCAGGCCCAAGGCGACCAGGGTGTTCACTTCGGCCTCCACGCCGCTCTCACCCAGTGTGTCCAGGTCATGGTGCAAACGGATCGCGGCGATCACCGCTGGCGCCAGCCGCCAGACGCGGGCCACCAGGGCGCCCACCACGGCGTGGTCGGTGCGGTGGTTGGCGTTTTCGGTGGCCACAAACGAGCGGTCGACGCGCGCCTCGGCTTCGACCAGGGTGCCGCGGTAGCCAGGCAAGCTCTGCGCCATCACGGGCAGGCCAACGTGGCAGAACAAACCGTAGGTGTAGGCCATGTCGGCCGACACGCCCGGCAGCTTTTCGGCCAGAAAGCCCATGGCCGCGGCCCGCTTGGCGGCGCGCTCCCAGTAACGGGTCAATTGCGGCGTGGTGACCCGAATGGCGCGCTGCGTCAAGAAGCGCGTCATGACCAACGCCGCCTCGGTCAAGCCCAATCGGTTCATGGCCTGGCCCAGGGTCTGCACCGGTTGGCCTGCAGCGAAACGGGGGGTGTTGGCGCTGACCAACAAGGTGGCCGACATGGCGACGTCGGCAGTGGCAATGCGTGCCACCTCGTTGAGGTCGGGCTCGGGCTCGGCCATGGCCTGCTGCAAGCGCGTCAGCAGGGCGGGGCAAGCAGGGATCACGATGTCCTTGAGGGGCCCGTTGCGGCGGGCCTTGTCGATCTGCTCAAGGACTTCGTCGGTGGTGTGTGTGGGTGTGGCGAGCGTCATGGTGAGGGAGAGGTCAGATCGTCATCGGTATATCGGTCCGCTCGGCGTCAACTTGAGCACGGCCACATGCCCCAGCAGGCGGGCTTGTCCGTACACTACGGCCGCGCCTCAGCCCCAAACGCCTTTCACATGACGATTTTGCTGGCCCCCATGGAAGGGTTGCTGGATTTCGCATTGCGCGACATCCTCACCCGCGTGGGCGGCATCGACCGCTGCGTTTCAGAGTTCATCCGCGTCACCGACGCGGTGCTGCCCGAGCGCGCCTTTCGCCGCGTGATGCCCGAGCTGGACAACGCGGGGCGCACGCCCGCCGGGGTGCCCGTGCGTGGGCAATTGCTGGGCTCAGACCCGATCGTGATGGCCGACAACGCCGCGCGCCTGGCCAGCCTGGGCCCCAACGGGGTCGACCTGAACTTTGGCTGCCCCGCCAAGGTCGTGAACCGCCACGGTGGGGGCGCGGCCTTGTTGCAAGAGCCCGAGCTGTTGCACCGCATCGTCTCTGAGGTGCGCCGCGCCGTGCCGGCCCACTGGCCCGTGTCCGCCAAGATGCGACTGGGCTTTTTGGACGACAGCCGCGCCGAAGAATGCGCCCAGGCCATTGCCGACGGCGGCGCCAGCGAGTTGGTGATCCACGCCCGCACCAAGGCCGACGCCTACCGCCCACCCGCCTACTGGAGCCGCATCGCCGACATCCGCCAGGTGGTCAGCATCCCGTTGGTGGCCAATGGCGAGATCTGGACCGTGGACGACGCCCGGCGCTGCCGCGAGGCCTCGGGCTGCGACGCCATCATGCTGGGCCGCGGCATCGTGGTCGACCCGGGTCTGGCCCTGGCCATCTTGGCCGATCAGGCCGTGGCCCGTGGCGACGTGGCCACCCATGAGCTGACCTGGCCCGCGCTGAGCGCCCACCTGTGGGTGTTTTGGCGCCTGGTTTCGCACAAGGTCGAGCCCAAATCACGCGCGGGCCGCATCAAGCAATGGCTCAATTTTTTGCGCAGGCGTTATCCTGAGGCCGAAGCCGCTTATCAGGCGCTGCGCACCCTCAACGACTCCCGCCTGATCGAAGCGTGGCTGCGGGCCAATTTGCCTGCGCCCGCACCCTCGCCTTCAGAGCCAGACCATCACACCTTCACGGGCACCGACGATGGGGCGTTTGCCCCGCTCGCCGCCTGATCCCACGCAGAAAGCACCCGACATGGGCATCCAATGGTTCCCCGGTCACATGAATGTGACCAAAAAAGCCATCATCGAACGCATCCCCGATATCGACGTGGTGATCGAGCTGTTGGACGCGCGCCTGCCCGGCTCCAGCGCCAACCCGATGCTGGCCGAGCTCACCGGCACGCGCCGCAAGCTCAAGGTGCTGAACAAGCAAGACATGGCCGACCCAGCGCGCACACAGCTCTGGCTCGATTGGTACAACGCGCAAGAAGGCACACGAGCCATCAGCCTCGACGCCAGCGACAAGGCCCCGGCCCAGCGCCTGATCAAAGCCTGCCGCGAACTGGCGCCCAACCGAGGCGGCATGGACAAGCCCTTGCGCGTGCTGATCTGCGGCATCCCCAACGTGGGCAAGTCGACCCTGATGAACGCGCTGCTGGGCAAGAAGGCCGCCAAGACGGGCGACGAGGCCGGCGTGACCAAGATCGAACAGCGCGTGAACCTGGCCAGCGACTTCTACCTCTTTGACACGCCCGGCATGCTGTGGCCCAAGATCACGGTCGACAAGAGCGGCTACCACCTGGCCGCCAGCGGCGCCGTGGGCCGCAATGCCTACGACGAAGAAGAAGTGGCCCTGGAGCTGCTGACCAGCCTCAAGCGCCCTTATGCCGCCCTGCTGGCCGCGCGCTACAAGCTGCCCAAGGTGGACGAGATCGGTGAGACGCACGACGAAGAGCTGCTGGTCGAGATCGCACGCAAACGCGGCGCGGTCATGAGCGGTGGCCGCGTCAACCTGCAAAAGGCCGCCGAGATCGTGCTCAATGACTTCCGCAGCACCACACTGGGCCGCATCACCTTAGAGACGCCCGAAGAGTTCGCCGTGTGGTGGGCCGAAGGAGAGGTGCTTGAGGCCGAGCGCCAACGCAAAAAGGCTTTGCGCAGCAAGAAGGGCAAGGGCCAGGCTGCCGCTGAGGCCGGTGAAGCCGAGCCCGAATGGGAAGAGGATGCCGATGCCGATGCCGATGCCGAGAGCGACGATGCGAGCGACGCCAGCCCCAACGATGGCGATGCCCACTGAGCCTTGGGCATGAGCGAGCCTCACTTCACGCCCAAGGGCATCGTGCCCACCGACGAGCAGGTGGCCATCCAGCTGGCGCGCAAGCGCCACATCGTCATCGAGGCCAATGCGGGCGCGGCCAAAACCACCACCCTCGCGCTGCGCCTGGCCCAAGCCCTGGCGCGCGGCGCCGATGCCGACCGCGTGCTGGCCTTGACCTACACCGACACGGCCGTGCAGGCGCTCAAAGACGCTCTGGCCCGCATTGGGCTGGACGCCGCCACGCGTCGGCGCTTGCGCGTCATGACCTTCGATGCCTTTTGCACCGAGCGCATGCTGGCGATTGAGGGCAGCCGCATCCCCCTGCACACGCAGCCCGAAAGCCTGCGCCCGCATGTGCTGCAAGCCATCGAGCGCGTGCTGAGCAACGCCGACGAGCGCTACCCCGACGAGTTCGCCATCCAGGGCGACGGCTCGGCCAGCGTCGAAGGCCTGCTGGCGGCCTTCTTGCAGCTCAAAGGCAGCCTGCGCCTGCACACCGAAGCCGCGCACCGCACGCTCACGCCCGCCCTGGCCAATGAGCTCGACCTGGACTACACCACGCTCAAGATCTTTCGGGCCTTTGAGCACATCCGCCGAGGCGGACACCCCGATCACCACGCCTTCCGCGCCGATCACGACGCCACCTACGACCTGGCCTGCCTGCTGCTCGATGAAGACGCCTACCTGGGCGACGAGGCCGGTCAAGGCCACCCGCTCGACCTGGGCCAGCACCTGGTTCTGGTCGACGAGATGCACGACACCAACCGCGCCATGTTCACGGTGCTGCGCGAGCTCATGGCCCGCAACCAAGCGGCCTTCGTGGGCGTGGGCGACCGTGATCAGGTGATCCATGCCGTGGCCGGTGCCGACGCCCGCTTCATGGGCGAGGCCTTCGACCGCGAGGTGGCCGTGGCCACGCGCTTTGCACTCAGCACCACCTGGCGCTTTGGCCGCACGCTGGCCCAAGCCGTCAGCCGGCTGGCGCACCACAAGGCCTATGCCACCGCGCCCGGCCTGGACTCGGGCGTCGAAGCCATCGCCGTGGTCGGCCCGGCCGACCGCAACTGGCACCTCACCCGCCTGATCACCGAGCGCGTGGGCCTGCCGCCCGATGCACCCGCGTCGGCCATTGCCATCTTGTTGCGCCATCCGCACCAGTCGGTCGAGATCGAGAACCACCTGCTCGACAAAGGCATCGACTACCGCAGCACCGGCTTTGACACCTACCTCACCCGCCCCGAGGTGCTGTTTGTGCGCGGCCTGTACGCCTGCGCGCACGGCTGCTTTGACGGCATCGAGCGCACCGAGACCCGCATGGCCGTGCTGCGCGCCCTGCTCACGTTTTCGGGCTCTTTCGTGGACACGGGCGAGGCCGACCCCGACCAGCCAGTCGACACCGCCGAGCGGGCCAAAGTCGAAGCCGAGGCATTCAAGGCCGTCTGTGCTCAGCCCCAACTGGCCGAGAGCTTCTTGAACCACCAGGTGCTGCGCAACGGCCACCCGGCCTCGGTGCGGCTCATTGAGCGGGCGCTCGACGTGCTCAAGCACCCCGACCCTTTGGTGGTGATGGACGAGTTCGTGGCGGCGCTGCGACCGCGCGAGCTGGCCAGCCGCCTGCTCGTGCGCCAGCAAGACATCGCGCAGGTCGAAGACAACATCACCAGCCTGATCGCATCGGCAGGCAGCTTTGACAACACGGCCTCGTTTTTCAGGGCCATGAACGAGCGCGAAATCCGCCGCCTGGCCATGAACCCTCAGCGCTGTGTGCTGATCAGCAGCATCGAAGCGGCCAAGGGCCTGGAGTTCGAACACGTCATCGTGCCCGGCCTGAACCGCGGAGAATTCGCCGTGGGCGGCGATACGGTGGACAATCGCAATCTGCTCTACGTGGCCATGACCCGCGCCAAGCGCCGGCTGACCCTGCTTTACGACGGCAGCCGACCCAGCGCCTACCTCAAGACCATCGGGCTGCTTTGAGCCTTTTCAGGCTCGGCCCCACAAACAAGGACAACACATGGCCTCCCAACAAGAACACGTCAGCATGGCGCTGTTTTGCG
>CANCFV010000117.1 GCA_947377275.1 Burkholderiales bacterium
GCCGTGTGGCAGAACGATTGCATGACCAGGTCGGCCGAGAAGCCCAGGCAAGCCAGGTCCTTCAGCTCGTCGCGGGTCATCGGGCCGGTGGTGTCTTGCGAGCCGACCGAGGTCATCTTGGGTTCGCAGTAGGTGCCAGGACGCACGCCTTGACCAACGGGCAGACCGCAGGCCTTGCCCACCATCTTTTGAGCCAGCGAGTAGCCCTTCTTGGTGTCGACAGGCGCGACAGGCAAGCGGAACAGCGTGCTCGGTGCCAGGCCCAAAGCTTCACGGGCCTTGGCGGTCAGGCCACGGCCGATGATCAGGGGGATACGGCCGCCAGCGCGGACTTCGTCGAACAGCACGTCAGACTTGACCTTGAACTCGGCGATGACTTCACCGTTCTTGAGGGCCTTGCCTTCGTACGGGCGCAGTTCAACCACGTCGCCCATGTCCATCTTGGACACGTCGAGTTCGATCGGCAGCGCGCCGGCGTCTTCCATCGTGTTGTAGAAAATCGGGGCGATCTTGCTGCCCAGACACACGCCACCAAAGCGCTTGTTGGGAACGAAGGGGATGTCTTCGCCGGTGAACCACAGCACGCTGTTGGTGGCCGACTTGCGGCTGGAGCCAGTGCCGACCACGTCTCCGACGTAGGCAACGAGATTGCCCTTGGCGCGCAGCGCTTCGATGAAGGCCACAGGGCCGCGCTTGCCGTCTTCTTCAGGTGTGATGCCGTCGCGCTTGTTCTTCAGCATGGCCAAAGCGTGCAGCGGGATGTCAGGACGGCTCCAGGCGTCAGGGGCGGGCGACAGGTCGTCGGTGTTGGTCTCGCCCGTCACCTTCAGGATGCCGACGGTGATGCTGGCAGGCACTTCGGGGCGCGAAGTGAACCATTCGGCATCGGCCCAGCTTTGCAGTACGCCCTTGGCGTTGGCGTTGCCTTGGTCGGCCTTTTCCTTGACGTCGTGGAAGGCGTCGAACATCAGCAGGGTCTTCTTCAGCGCCTCAGCGGCGATGCCGCCCACGGTGGCGTCGCTCAGCAGGTCGACCAGAGGAGCGATGTTGTAGCCGCCGAGCATGGTGCCCAACAGCTCAGTGGCCTTTTCGCGGGTGATCAGTGCGCACTTTTCGGTGCCATGGGCCACAGCGGCCAGGTAGGAGGCCTTGACCTTGGCGGCGGCGTCCACACCAGCGGGCACGCGGTTGACGATCAGGTCAACCAGCGTGGCTTCTTCGCCAGCAGGAGGGTTCTTCAGCAGCTCAATGACTTCACCCGTTTGCTGGGCGGTCAGGGGCAGAGGGGGGATACCCAGCGCGGCGCGCTCGGCTACGTGTTGGCGGTAGGCTTGCAACATGGTGTTCACCTTGATGGGGCGGATACTGGAAAGGAATTCACCGCGGCGGGGCGGAAAGCGCGGCCTGGGCCGTCAAGTCTTATAGAAGACTTGACGAGGCCCGCTATTCTCGCCCATCGCTGGCGCGAATGCCACATGGACTGCGGAAAAACAGCGATTTCCGTGCCTGCTTTGCGCTCACTTGCTGGCAGCCGGTGCCGCAGCAGGGGTGTCAAACATCGATTGGCGTGGGTTTTTGGCCAGTTCGGCCTCGGCGGCACGCTGCACTTCGTGCACGCAGGCGTCCACGATGCGGCGGCCCGCCTTGGTGTCCATGACCATGGATTTGGTCAGGATCTGGATCAGCAGAGCGGCGCCCTTGACGTCTTCGAGGCGGATGGCACCTGTGGACGACAGCACCGGCTTCATCACCCAGGCTTGCTTGCCGAACTTGAGGTTGAAGTAGCCTTGGTTGGTGTCGTTGCGGTCGATCGAGATGAGTTTGTTGAACTCGCACTCGTAGCGACCAATCAGCACGCGCTCGGCGGCTTGCAGCTGCTCTGGTGTGGCTTCGGGCAGCTTGACGAATTTCTCGGCTTGGCTGGTTTTGGCTGGTTTGGCCGGCTTGATGGATGCGTGCGCCAGCTGAGGGCCAAAGGTGGCCGCGGCCATGCCCAGGACCATGCCAGCAGACAGGGCCAGGGTGCGGATGCGCTGGTAGCGTTGAACGTTGTGCTTCATGGCGGGTGCGTCAAATCACAGAAGGACGCCGATCTTGCCATCAAACGCAGAGCGTTGGTCAGGCGTGCTTTGGGCAGATCGCGCCCCTTTCTTTCTGACACAAAAAAGCCCGAGGGCGCAGACCGCTCGGGCTTGTGAGGCGGGCCAAAGCCCATCGTCAGAACGTGTCACCGGGCACGCGCACCCAGCCTTCCATCAAGATGCGCGCGCTGCGGCTCATGATGGCCTTGGTGACCGTCCACTGGCCGTTGACTTGGCTTGCTTGTGCGCCCACGCGCAGCGTGCCAGATGGGTGGCCAAAGCGCACCGCTTCACGTTCACCGCCGCCGGCAGCCAGGTTGACCAGCGTGCCGGGGATGGCGGCCGCCGTGCCAATGGCCACCGCACAGGTGCCCATCATGGCGTGGTGCAGCTTGCCCATCGAGAGGGCGCGCACCAACAGGTCGACATCGCCCGGGTTGATCGCTTTGCCGCTGGAGGCTGTGTAGGCCGTGGGCGGCGCCACGAAGGCGATCTTGGGCGTGTGCTGGCGGGTGAGTGCCTCTTCGGGCGTTTTGATCAGACCCATGCGCAATGCGCCGGCCACGCGGATGGCTTCGAAGCGCTTGAGGGCTTCGGGGTCGGTGTTGATCTGCTCGCGCAGCTCGGTGCCGGTGTAGCCGATGTCAGAGGCGTTGACGAAAATGGTGGGGATGCCGGCCGTGATCATCGTGGCCTTGAGGGTGCCGCCTTTGACCACCGACTCGGGTACGGCCAGGTCGTCGACCAGGTTGCCCGTGGGGAACATCGAGCCACCCTCGTCGCCATCATCGGACGGGTCCATGAATTCGAGCACGATCTCGGCGGCAGGGAAGGTCACGCCGTCGAGCTCGAAATCACCCGTTTCTTGCACTTGGCCGTGGGTCACGGGCACGTGCGCGATGATGGTTTTGTGGATGTTGGCCTGCCAGATGCGAACCACAGCCACGCCATTGTCAGGAATGCGGGCCGGGTCGACCAGGCCAGCGTGGATGGCAAACGCGCCTGCTGCCGTCGACAGGTTGCCGCAGTTGCCGCTCCAATCGACAAAGGCCTTGTCGATGGAGACCTGGCCATAGAGGTAGTCCACGTCGTGGTCGGGCACGCTGGACTTGGACAGGATCACGCACTTGGACGTGGACGAGGTGGCGCCTCCCATGCCGTCGATGTGGGCCGAGTAGGGGTCAGGGCTGCCGATCACGCGCATGAACAGTTTGTCGCGTGCCTGGCCTGGCTGCTGGCACGCGGCAGGCAGGTCGTTCAGGCGGAAAAACACGCCTTTGCTGGTGCCACCGCGGATGTAGGTGGCAGGGATCTTGATTTGTGCGGGGTGGGCCATGGGGTGGTGCCACTTGGGCTTTGCTCAGGGGGGCCGACAGCGGCGAGGAATGGATCAGCCATGTTACAGACAACCCGTAGCCCTGGGGAATCTGGTGGCATGTTCATGTGTGCCGAAATGGCGCAGTGGGTGTGCCGTTGTGTATCGTTGATACAGCCGCCAAGGCGGATATTCGTGCCATTTTTGGCGTTATCTGTTTGGTTTTCTCGGGCGCGCTGCTGGCATGGGCTGTGCTGAATAAGTCCTAGGGTTTTTGAACAATGGTTGTTTGAGATACGTCAATTGTGCTGCTGCGCATGCGCGGTATTTTCATGCGGGCTCTGACCCGGTTTCAAAAGGAATTCAGCATGTTTTTGTTTTCGAGTGTCAGCTTCAGTCGGCGGCTTTATCTGGTTTCTTTTTTGTTGATTCTCTGCCTTGTTGGGGTGGTGGTCAGCGCGTGGCGCCAACTCAGCGATGTGCGTGAATTGACGCATCGAACAGGCAACGTCAAGGTGTTGCAATTGAGTTTGATTGCGAGCACAGAGCTCAAGGTTTCTCAGTCCATGTCCGATGTCCGGCAGGCGATGCTGGCTGCAAATCCCCAAGAGGTGGATTTGGT
This sequence comes from Burkholderiales bacterium, assembly GCA_947377275.1. Classification (GTDB taxonomy): domain Bacteria; phylum Pseudomonadota; class Gammaproteobacteria; order Burkholderiales; family Burkholderiaceae_C; genus Aquabacterium. Next base: position 4,019 of record CANCFV010000117.1, read on the forward strand.
TGCGCGAGCCATTCAGCAAAAACGCGCTCAGATCTCCCAAAATGATGCTGATTTTCTGAAAGAAATCACGACTCAGGCCGGTCGCGACGCCTTCAAGCGCGATTGGCTGGACTTGCAGGAAGTTTCGTGGCCGGTGGCCGAAAAGAACCTGCGCCTCATCCAGGCAGGGCGTCGCGATGAAGCCTTGGCCATGCTCAGGGACACCACCACGCCCCAGTTTGCCAAGATCCAGAAGTGGTTGAGCGAAGAGAGAGACCGGCAGACCAAGGTGCTGGGCGAGGACGTCGGGGCCATTGGCTCGAACGTCGACAGCATCCGCTTGCAGCTCTCGGCCTTGGTCTCGGTGGTCGCCGTTGGGCTGGTCGCCTTTTCGCTCTACCTGGCCCGTGCGCTGCGCAGCCGAGTGGCCCAAGCCCAGACCGTTGCCGACCGGGTGGCCGCAGGCGACTTTTCCTTGTCGGTGTCTGACCCTGCCCGCGATGAATTCAGCCCGCTGCTGGCGGCCTTGGCGTCGATGCAGTCCTCTTTGACCGGCGTGGTGGCGCAGGTTCGTGCCAACGCCCTCAGTGTGGCGACCGCGAGTTCGGAGATCGCCCAGGGCAACCAGGACCTGAGTCAGCGCACGGAAGAGCAGGCCAGCGCGTTGCAGCAAACGTCGGCCAGCATGACCGAGATTGGATCCATGGTCAGCAACAACACCGAGAGTGCGCAGTTGGCGAACCAGTTGGCACGCAACGCATCTTCGGTTGCGGTGCAAGGGGGCGATGTGGTTGGCCAGGTGGTGGTCACCATGCAGGGCATCAGCAACAGCAGCAAGAAGATCGGTGACATCATCGGCGTGATCGATGGCATCGCTTTCCAGACCAACATCCTGGCGCTCAATGCGGCTGTCGAGGCCGCCCGTGCGGGTGAGCAAGGGCGCGGCTTCGCTGTCGTCGCAGGTGAGGTGCGCACGCTGGCCCAACGCAGCGCCGAAGCGGCCAAGGAGATCAAGACGCTCATCGGCCACAGCGTTGAGCAGGTCGAACAAGGTTCGGTGCTGGTGGATCGCGCTGGCAAAACCATGGCCGACATCGTTGACGCCATCAAGCGTGTGAGCGATCTGGTGGCAGAGATCAGTTCAGCCAGCGCGGAGCAAAGTCTCGGCGTCCAGCAGGTGGGCACGGCCATCGGTCAGATGGACCAGGTCACTCAGCAAAACGCCGCCCTGGTTGAGCAAAGCGCTGCGGCCGCAGAAAGCTTGAAGGTGCAGGCCCAGTACCTCGTGGATGCGGTTGCGGTGTTCAAGCTGGTTCATGGCGGAATCGGGGGCAGTGAGCGCACACCTGTTGAATCTGTGACGGGGGGCACGGATCGTCAGGCTTCGACCTCAGATGCGTCGGCATCGAATGGGGGTGCTTGGGTTTCGCTCTGACCAAAAGACAAAGGCCGCTCGGGGCAAGCCCGGCGGCCTTTTTGGCGCCGCATCACCGATGCGGCGTGTTCGCGAACATCAAGCGGCTTTGTTGGCCGCCAGGAAGTCCTGCGCAAACCGTTGCAACACGCCACCTGCGTCGTACACCGACACTTCTTCGCCCGTGTCCAGTCGGCAGGTCATGGGCACCTTGACGACTTCACCGCTCTTGCGCGTGATGACCAAAGTCAGGTCAGCGCGAGGCTTCAAGTCACCTTCGACGTCATAGGTTTCGGTGCCGTCGATGTTCAGGGTCAGGCGGGTGGTGCCTGGTTTGAACTCGAGGGGCATCACGCCCATGCCGATCAGGTTGGTGCGGTGGATGCGCTCGAAGCCTTCGGCCGCAATCGCTTCAACACCCGCCAGGCGCACGCCCTTGGCGGCCCAGTCACGCGAAGAGCCCTGACCGTAGTCAGCGCCAGCCACGATGATCAAAGGCTGCTTGCGGTCGTAGTAGGTTTCCATGGCTTCCCACATGCGAACCACCTTGCCTTCGGGCTCGATGCGGGCCAGCGAGCCGGCCTTCACCTTGCCGTCGGCGTCGCGCACCATCTCGTTCTTCAACGTGGGGTTCGCGAAGGTGGCGCGCATGGCGGTCAGGTGGTCACCACGGTGGGTGGCGTAGGAGTTGAAGTCCTCCTCGGGCAGGCCCATCTTGTGCAGGTACTCACCGGCGGCCGAGTTCATCATGATCGCGTTGGAAGGCGACAGGTGATCGGTCGTGATGTTGTCTGGCAGCACGGCCAGCGGGCGCATGCCCTTGAGCGTGCGCGGGTTGGCGGCCAGCGCGCCCACACCTTCCGTGTCCCAGTAAGGCGGGCGGCGGATGTAGGTGGACTGGGGGCGCCAGTCGTACTGCGGGCTCACCTTGACGCCATCGTCGGCCTTGATGGCGAACATGGGTTCGTACACGGCGCGGTATTGCTCGGGCTTGACGGCCACCTTGACCACGGCGTCGATCTCTTCGTCCGAAGGCCAGATGTCCTTGAGGCGGATTTCCTTGCCGTCGACCACGGCCAGCACATCGTTTTCGATGTCGAAGCGGATGGTGCCTGCGATGGCGTAGGCCACCACCAGCGGGGGCGAAGCCAGGAAGGCCTGCTTGGCATAGGGGTGGATGCGGCCGTCGAAGTTGCGGTTGCCCGAGAGCACCGCCGTGGCGTACAGGTCGCGATCGACGATCTCTTTCTGGATGACCGGGTCGAGCGCACCCGACATGCCATTGCAGGTCGTGCAGGCAAAGGCCACGATGCCAAAGCCCAGCTTCTCCAGGTCGCCCAACAAACCAGCTTCGTTCAGATACAGCTCAACGGCCTTCGAGCCAGGGGCCAGCGACGACTTTACCCAAGGCTTGCGTGTGAGACCCAGCTTGTTGGCATTGCGGGCCAGCAAAGCAGCGGCGATCACATTGCGTGGGTTCGACGTATTGGTGCAAGACGTGATGGCCGCGATGATGACCGCGCCGTCTGGCATGGTGCCTTCAGATGCCGATGGCATCGACCATGCGCTCGAAATGCCCTTGGCAGCCAGGTCAGACGTGGCCACACGAGCGTGTGGGTTCGATGGGCCAGCCATGTTGCGCACCACGCTCGACAAGTCGAACGTGAGGTCGCGCTCATACACGGCGTTGACCAGGCTGTCAGACCACAGGCCAGCGACCTTCGCATAGGTCTCCACCAGCTTGACTTGGGCGGCTTCGCGTCCGGTCAAGGTCAGGTACGCCAGGGTCTGGTCGTCGATGCTGAACATTGCGGCCGTGGCGCCATATTCAGGGGCCATGTTCGAGATGGTGGCGCGGTCGCCAATCGTCAGCTTCGAAGCACCTTCGCCGTAGAACTCGAGGTAAGCGCCGACCACTTTGGATTTGCGCAGGAACTCGGTCAGGGCCAGCACCACGTCGGTGGCGGTGATGCCGTTTTGGCGTTGGCCCGTGAGCTTGACGCCCACGATCTCAGGCAGGCGCATCCACGAGGCGCGGCCCAGCATGACGTTCTCGGCTTCCAGGCCGCCCACGCCAATGGCGATCACGCCAAGCGCGTCCACATGAGGCGTGTGCGAGTCGGTGCCGACGCAGGTGTCGGGGTAGGCCAGGCCCCGTTCTCCAGACATATCCGAGTGGATCACCGGCGACATCTTCTCCAGATTGATCTGGTGCATGATGCCGTTGCCCGCAGGGATCACGTCCACGTTGGCGAAGGCCTTCTTCGTCCAGTTGATGAAGTGGAAGCGGTCTTCGTTGCGGCGCTCTTCGATGTCGCGGTTCTTCTGGAAGGCGTCGGGGTCGAACCCGCCGCACTCCACGGCCAGCGAGTGGTCGACGATCAATTGCACGGGCACCACGGGGTTGACCTTGGACGGGTCGCCACCCTCTTTGGCGATGGCATCGCGCAGGCCAGCCAGGTCCACCAGGGCGGTCTGGCCCAGGATGTCGTGGCAGGCCACGCGGGCCGGGAACCAGGGGAAGTCGTGGTCGCGCTGGCGTTCGATCAGCTGCGTGAGCGAGCGCGTCACGATGGCCGGGTCGGCCTTGCGCACGATGTTCTCGGCATGCACGCGCGAGGTGTAGGGCAGGGTGGTCCAGGCGCCCGCCTGAATGGCTTCAACAGCGGCTTGCGCGTCGAAGTAATCCAGCGAGGTGCCAGGCAGGTTCTTGCGGTAGTTCGTGTTCATCACTTGCGATCCATCACTTGCGGTCTTTGAGGGCCACGAACTTCTGGTCTTCAGGGCCTGTGTAGTTGGCTGAAGGACGGATGATCTTGCCGTCGATGCGCTGCTCGATCACGTGGGCCGACCAGCCGCTGGTGCGGGCGATCACGAACAACGGGGTGAACATGGCAGTGGGCACGCCCATCATGTGATAGCTCACGGCGCTGAACCAGTCCAGGTTGGGGAACATCTTCTTGATTTCCCACATGGTCGATTCGAGGCGCTCGGCGATGTCGTACATCTTGGTGTTCGACTGCTCTTTGCTCAGGTCCTCAGCCACCTTCTTGATGACCACGTTGCGTGGGTCGCTCACGGTGTAGACAGGGTGACCAAAGCCGATCACGACTTCCTTCTTTTCGACGCGGGCACGGATGTCGGCCTCGGCTTCGTCAGGCGAGTCGTAGCGCTTTTGGATCTCGAACGCGACTTCGTTGGCGCCGCCGTGCTTGGGGCCACGCAGGGCGCCAATGCCGCCGGTGATGGCGCTGAACATGTCAGAGCCCGTGCCAGCCACCACGCGCGAGGTGAAGGTGGATGCGTTGAACTCGTGCTCTGCGTACAGGATCAGGCTGGTGTGCATGGCACGAACCCAGCTGTCACGGGGCTTCTCGCCATGCAGCAGGTGCAGGAAGTGCCCGCCGATCGAGTCGTCGTCGGTTTCGACGTCGATGCGCTTGCCGTTGTGGCTGTAGTGGTACCAGTACAGCAGCATCGAGCCCAGCGAGGCCATCAGCTTGTCGGCGATGTCTCGGGCGCCGGGGTGGTTGTGGTCGTCCTTCTCAGGCGACAGGCAACCCAACACCGACACGCCGGTGCGCATCACGTCCATGGGGTGGCTCGATGGGGGCAGTTGCTCCAGGGCGGTCTTGAGGCCAGCAGGCAGGCCGCGCAGCGACTTCAGCTTGGTCTTGTAGAAGGCCAGTTCGGCCACGGTGGGCAGCTTGCCGTGCACCAGCAGGTAGGCGATTTCTTCGAATTCGCAGGTGGTGGCGACGTCCAGGATGTCGTAGCCACGGTAGGCCAGGTCATTGCCGGTGCGACCCACGGTGCACAGGGCGGTGTTGCCTGCAGCCGTACCCGACAGGGCAACGGACTTCTTGGGCTTGAAACCGGGGGTGGTTGTTTCTGGGGTGGCGCTCATTGAGAGGGTCTCCTGGCTGAAAGTGGAAGCAGTCGGTTGAAACGGTCGGGATTACTATTTGGCGGCAAACAGCGCGTCGAGCTTGCCTACAAAGGCGTGGTAGCCAATGCGGTCGTAGAGCTCTTCGCGGGTCTGCATGATGTCGACCACGCTCTTTTGGTGGCCGTCACGGCGAATGGCAGTGTAAACAGCCTCGGCGGCCTTGTTCATGGCTCGGAAGGCGCTCAAGGGGTAGAG
>CANCFV010000118.1 GCA_947377275.1 Burkholderiales bacterium
GTCTGGGCGGTGCGGGTGTGGGGCTTCATGGCTGCAGAATTTGCAAGAAAGCGCGGGGCCGGTATTTGTTTCCTTGCAAATATCGCACCACACTTCAGCCGAAATCACATTGCAGATCAATGGCTTACGAGTTGTTCAGGGCGGACTAAATATTTCGATACCGACCACGCCCTTTTAGCCGCTAAAAAATTGGCGCAAGCTGATTGACACGTAGAGAGGTGTTGACGAGATTTGCGAGGGCACGTCAAATGGCCAACCGCTGCTTCGGGGTGATGCCGCGCAGTGCCATGTTGGGGCGGTCGTGATGGTGACGAGTCCACAGGATCAGGTTTTGAAAATTGTGCTTGCACCCGTGGACGCGATGCGACCGCTGGGCAGCGTTGACCCGCCCAACACGCGGCTGCTGACCGAAGGGGAGTGGATTTCGTGGGAAAGCTGACAAGACGTCAACGAGCGGATCGTGCAGCGGGGTGGCACACGTCCTTGACGCTCCATGTGCTGTGGGGCTTGTTGCGCGACACCGTGCGGCTTTGGCTCGCCCATCGCTGTTTCAGCCGGGCTGCCGCTTTGGCGTACTACGCTGCCTTCTCGCTGGCGCCCATTTTGGTGATTGTCGTTGCCGTGGCCGGTGCCGTGTGGGGGCGAGAGAGCGTGGAGGGCCACCTCTTCAGCCAGTTCGACGGCCTGCTGGGCGCCGATGGTGCGAGGCTCGTACAACAGGTCGTGCGGGCCAGTTACCTGTCGCCTGACCAGAGCCTGGCCGCCGTGGTGGGCGTGTTCGGAACCGTGTTCGGCGCATCGGCGCTGTTCACCGAACTGTCCGACGCGGTACAGACGCTGTTTGCCGCCAGTCGCCACTACCGCTACGCCTGGCTGGGGTTGCTGATGGAGCGCTTGTTGGGCTTGGCCTTGGTGGTCGGTTTGGGGTTTTTGCTGCTGGTTTCATTGACCTTGAGCGCCGCCCTGGTGGTCTTGGGCGATTGGCTGGCCCAATGGGGTGCACTTGAAGCCAATGCCTTGCGCATTCTGCAGACCGCGCTGTCATTGGGCATGTTGTCGGTCCTGTTCACGCTGATGTTGCGCGTGCTGGCCCCCGTGAAGCTCTCGTCCGCATCGGCTTGGTTGGGTGGCGCGGTCACCGCGGCCTTGTTCGAAATGGGCAAATCGGCTGTGGGCCTTTACCTGGGGCACAGCACGTTGACGTCGGTCTTCGGTGCGGCAGGGACATTGGCTGTCACACTCGTTTGGTTGAACTATGTGGCCCTGACGGTGCTGTTCGGCGTCGCATTCACCTCTCAATTGCACAGCCTCAGCGAGCGCATGCAATTGGCCCGATCAGAAAGGCCCCTCAGTGGCTGATGTTTCAAAGGCAAGGCGAAAGACGCTGACGGTGGTGTGCACCCTGCTGGTCGTGGCGGGTGCCGCTGCCTGGGGTGAACAACAGGGTTGGCCCTGGTTGGTGAAGCCGGCGGCCGATGCCGTGGGGCGCCTGCTGGGGCGAGAGGTCAAGGTTTTTGGGGGCGCGGAACAGGCGCGCCTTCATTTCTGGGGTGGCTTGCGTTTCGAGGCGCCCAAGCTCAGTGTGTCTGCGCCTGAATGGGCCGCCCACCGTGAGCTTGTCGTCATCGAGGACGGCGCCGTGGGCATGGGCTACGGCGCACTGTGGCGCATGACGCGCGGCGGCGACATCCACCTGCAAAGGCTGACGGCCAGACGCCTGCAAGGCTGGTTGGAGCGTGACGCTGCCGGACGGGCCAACTGGACCTTGGGTGACCCCAAGCCTCGGCCACAAGCTTCTGCGAGCGCCGCATTGCCAAGCATCCAGGTCGATGTCCTGTCCTTGGGTCAGGCCAGCGTCATGCTCGACGATGCGCCCTCTCGCCTGCATGTCACCGTGGCGGCCAGCGTGGTGCCGGTGCCTGGTCAAGGTGCGGCGGCTTCAAGTGCCAGCTGGCAAGTGGCCGCTCAGGCCGAAGGCAGCTACCAAGGGCAGCCGCTCAAGGCGTCGGCGAGGTCGACCGAACCGTGGCGATTCCCACAAGCGGGAGAGCTTGACAAGGTCCGTTGGCCCATTGAAGTCCAGGCACGGGTTGGGCGTGCCGAGGCCAGCTTCAAGGGCTTGGCGGCCTCGACCCTGTTGCAAGGGCCTGTCTCTGGGGCATTCCAATTGGCCGGCCCCTCGCTGTCTGCGGTCGGTGTGCCCTTGGGTGTCACGCTGCCCACCACGGCGGCCTTTCGGATGCACGGTCAGGTCCGCCTTGAAGGGCTGAACACGCATGTGGACGTGGCGCGGGTGCAGATCGGCAAAAGTGAGCTGCGAGGGGTGTTCGAGCACCATCGAGACCAGCGTCCGGCCCTGCTCACGGGGCACTTGCAAGGGCGCCGTCTTGCCCTGGTTGACCTCGGGCCTGCGGTGGGTGTGCCAACGGCAACGTCCGAGCCTGAGCAAGCCAAAGCACCGCGCGATCGCGTCCTGCCTGATCGCGCATTCAACCTGCCTAGCCTGGCTGCGATGAACGCCGATGTCCAAGTTGACATCGATGTTTTCGACACTGGCAACGCCTGGTTGCAGCCGATGACGGCGCTGAAAGGGCACCTCTTGCTCAAAGACCGCGTGTTGCGGCTGGAAAGCCTTTCGACGCGCTTGGCCAAGGGCAACCTCAAAGGGCTGATCTCACTGGACGGGCGCGATCCGGCCAAGGCCATCTTGCACACGGCGCTCGACTTGGACGATGTGAAGGTCGAGCAGTGGGTGCCGGCCTTGCAGCGCGAGGGCCGTTCTCCCTATCTGTCCGGCGACCTCGCCGCCCATGTCGACGTGACCGGCCAAGGCCGCTCTACCGCGCAGCTCTTGTCGAGCTTGAATGGCCAGATCGAGGCCGTGCTGTCGAACGGGCAGATGTCCCGCCTGGGTGTAGAGCTGGCGGGGCTGGACATCATGCAAGGCTTGGTCGAGTGGGTCAAAGGCGACGACAGCCTGCGCATTGGCTGTGCCCGCTTGGTGTTGACCGCCCGCAATGGCTTGTTGCAGCCTCACCCCGTCATCGTCAGCACGAAGGTGACCACGCTGTGGGCAGATGGCTCGATCTCGATCCCCGACGAGACGTTGGACCTGAGGGCGCGTGTGGCCCCCAAGGACTTCAGCCTTGTCACGCTGCGCACGCCGATTCGCGTCACGGGCACATGGCAGCAACCCCAGGTCCAGGTGCTCAACACCAGCGTTTGGCTGCGGCTGCTGGGGTCGGCGGCGCTCATGGTGGTGAACCCCCTTGCGGGGCTCGTGCCCTTGGTCGACCCGGGGCAGCGCGATGAGGCTCGGCAAGCCGACGCTCGATGTCTGGCTGCGCGCCTGCCCCAATGAAGCTTCAACCGCGGGAGGTTTGGCTCTGGCCTTGATGCAGCTCTTGGCGCCACGCAGACACCCGCATCCATCTCGGCTTTGCGCTCATTTGCCGACGAGGTTTTTCCTTGCCCACTGCTCGGCGGTGGTGACCTCAATCGACTGCTGATCGTTGAAAGTGCCAGCTTTAGGCCACGCGACGCCTCTGCCTTGTGCAAACACGGCGCGGTACTTTTTGATGTGATGGGTAGGATCTTTTTCCAGCTCCTGCAGCAAGTAAGGAACAGTCCACACGTTCCGCTTGAATGGACGCCCCAGCACACGTTCAAGCATGCTCGCAACCTCCCCATATGTCACCGTGTCGCCAGAAAGGTAGACGATTTCATTGCGGAAGCGAGGCTCAAAGAAAACGATTTCCGCCGTCAGCGTACCGATGTCGTCTGGTGTCGTCAGCGTCACGCTGTTCTCCAAACTGCCCAGGGCGTTCACCGTGTCGTTTTCGAAGTCAACCACGTCAAATACGGGCTCGAAAAGGAAGCTGGTGAACATGCCCGTTGAGATGATCACCCATTCAGTTTTGTCTTGGGCGCGAAGCAACTCGCGGACATCGAGCTGGGCATCGAACAGATCCTGAGGGCTGCCCCGCCCAATCACTTCAAAATCGACGCCAAACTGCCATGGGAAGTAGCGCTTCACGCCGGACTTGAGGGCTGCTGTAGCCAACTTCATCGGGGTTTCTCGACCCGCGACCATGCCTGCGCAGCCTATGACGGTATCGAAGCGAGCGAAGACTTCAGCAAGCTGATCGATCGAATCGTTCACCAGGTCGGCCGTGACCATTTGAATACCCAGACCACGGAGTTCCTCAATGACCACCTTTTTCTCAGGGACTTGGGTGTTGATGGCCGAGGCTCTGAGCAAAACGCTGATTTTTGACCCGGGCGTGCGCTTTGCCACGCGTGCGAGATTTCGCAAAACCGGAAGACCGAGTTCGCCTGCGCCTAGGACGAGAATCGATTGGGGGGGAAGTTGGCTCAAATGGGTCATGATCTGTCCTGAGACATGTCGCCTCTAAAGTGAGCGCATGGTTGCACGATTGCGGAACGCTCACAAGAAGGCACACGCGTGATACCAGGGGAACCAATCATCGATGGCGAAGCGCTGAGTCGGGCACAAGCCATCTGCCAGACGCTCAGAGAAGACGATGATGGCGTCAGGAGGGACGTTCTGGCTCACGCTGGCAGCCGTTGGTCATTGGGCATCCTGCACGCCTTGGGTGTGTACGGAACGATGCGCCATGCCGAGATCAAAAGACAAATGGCGGGTGTGACACAACGAATGTTGACCAAGACGCTGCGTTCCCTGGAGCGTGATGGTCTGCTGATTCGGCGGGAGTTCGATGAAAAGCCGCCCCGCGTTGAGTACGAGCTGACTTCGCTGGGCACGGAACTGTTGATCCGCATGTCCCCAATTTGGACTTGGGTGGTCGAAAACGCCGAAGACTTCCGTGAGGCGCGGCGCGCTTTCGACAGTCAGGATCAGAAAATGCGCGACAAACCCGGTAAAACCGTTTGGACGACGGTGGGCGCGCCCGAATGAGAGTGACTTCGATTGACCCGCGGTGGCAGCGACCAGGCGATGTCGATCGTGGGACGGGAATCAGCGCTCAGGTCGCGGGCAGACCTGCTTTGACTTCGTCAAGCGTAAATGTCCAGTAATCTTTGCGCGTCTGTTTTGCGGTGTTCCTGTTTTTTCTGAGGTGACGATGCAGTTTTTTCCGCATCTTTGCCTTTTTCTAAATTTCGTATTTGTTCCAGCACGAGCTGAATTTGATTCTCAATCAATTTCGCTTGCGCAATTTTTTGCTTGGCGTCGCCGCTCCCGTCCGGGATTTGCCGTAGCTTTGTATACAAGTCAGCCAGTTGCTTCTTCAATTTACCCAATTCACCGCCGCCGCCAGAACTGGAGGTTCTGGTCGCTGTTCCGGCTGAACTGATCACGATGTTGGTAGACATGCCTTCTTTTCGGCACTCCGGCAGACTTATTTAGCGGTGGCTCGCGCCCGGCGCAAGCATCAGAGCTCGGCCACTTGCTCAAGCCCCCAGCACCACCGCCCTCGACGCCGGGTAGGCCGTGCACAAATACACCGCGCTGCCGAGCGTGTTGCCACTGACGGCGCCTTCGTGCAGCGTCAGTTTGCAGGTGCCGCAAGCGCCTTGTTGGCAGCCTGACTCCAAGGCAATGCCGCGCGCTTGGGCCAGCTGCAGCAAGGTCTTGCCTTGGTCGGCTTGTGTCAGCGCGATGCTGGTGTTGAGGTGCGAGAACACCACCTCGGCCCCTTCCAAGTCGCTCAAGGGCACGGCTTGCGCGGCCGCTTGTGCAGCGCATTGGGTGGGGGCCGTGAATCGCTCGGTGTGGATGCGCCGGGCGTCCACGCCCAGGGCCTGCAGGTCATTGATCATTTGCTGCATGAAGCCCTCAGGGCCGCACAGGTACACGTCGCGCTCGGCCACATCGCTCACGTGCTGGCGCAACTGGGCCGCGTCCAGCCGGGTGCTCACGCCATCGGGCACGGGTTCAGACGGCGCTTGGCTCAAGCAGGTGGTCACACGCAGGCCAGCTTGGCGCCATGTGCGCCAGTCCTTGGCGCCGATCACGTCTGGCTGGCTGTGAAACTGCAGCATCACCTGCACGTCGGGCCGTTCGCCAGAGGGCAGGCCCATCCAGTGCGACACCATCGCGTGGCCGGGCGTGACGCCGCTGCCCGCGCACAAGAGCAGCAGCTTGCTTTGGCCTTGGTGCACAAAGCGGCCACGTGGGGGCTCGACCGTCAGGCATTGGCCAGGCTTCATCTCATCGTGCAGCCAGTTCGACACCTTGCCTTGCGCTTGGCGTTTGACCGTGATCGACACGCGCCCGCGTGGCTGGCGGCCCAATGAATAGCTGCGCTGGTGGCGCTGCCCATCGATGGTCACATGCACCGGGGCGTGTTGGCCGGGTGTGAAGCCGCGCCAGTGTTGGTTGGGCAAGAACACAAAGGTCTTCACGCCGGGCGCTTCTTCGCGCACCTGTTCGAGCAACCACTGGTGCTCGTAGGTCCACATGAAACCATTGGCCCAGCGGTTGAACTCGGTCATGGTGTTGCTCACCACGTAGTCAACCCAGTCTGTGGGGACATGGTCGAGCACCCAGCGGTTGAGCGCGTTGCGGGCCCGATCAAGCATGGCGTTGCCCACCCGGTGTGCCGGCGTTTTGTGCAGGCGGGAAGGAGTACTTCCACATCACGGCCACGTACTTGCGGATGGCCACGAACCAGTTGGGGTTGCACTGGTAGCGCAGGCCGTGGCGGTGGCACAGCGCCTGAACGTCTTTGGCCATGTCGGGGTAATGGCGCGAGGGCACATCGGGGAAGAGGTGGTGCTCGGTCTGGTAGTTCAGGTGGCCCCAGAAAATGCTCATCAAACGGCTGCCCTTGAAGTTGACGGACGCGTTGAGTTGGCTGAGGTACCAGTGGCCCCGGTGTTGCAGCGCCTCTTCGGGCTGCAGGGGGGCGGTGAAGTGCGTGGCCTGGATGGTCAGGCTGATCCAATAGCTGTTGAGCGCATCGACCAGCATGTTGCCCAGCATCACCTTGAAGAACGAATACCCGGTGACCAGGGCCAGCAGCGGGAACACCACGTACTCTTTGAACAGCACACGGTTGACCGAGCGCGCACGCCGGCGTTCTAGCTCTTTCGGGGTCTGCCCTGGCAGCTCAACCGGCGCGTAACCGCGATTGCCCTCGGGGAACTTCTCTTCGCGGTACGCTTGGCGAAAGCCGAGGTTTTGCCCGTTGAACCCATACAGCATGAGTGGGTAGGACATGATCAAGTACAGCGGCACTTGCCAGCGGTGCAGGGGGTTCCACGGCGTGTGCTCGTTCATGCGCAAGATGCCGTGGTTCAGGTCGGGGTCTTTTTCGAACACATTGGTGTGCACGTGGTGCAGGCCGTTGTGCTCGCGCCGCCAGCCTTCTTCGTCAACCGGGGCCTTCCACTTGAAGTTGTGCGAGTGGAATTGCGGGATCTCAGGGAAGCTGTCGTACTGGCCGTGCAGCACGTTGTGCCCAATCTCGATCGACTCGAGGTTGCGGTGAACCCAGGTGAACAGCACCCCCAGCCCAAAGCTCAGGGGGTCTTTGCTGATCCACAACAGACCGCGCCCCAGCACCTCAGAGGCGCGTGAGGCCAGGCGGATGCGTTTGATGTAGGCCACGTCTTTGGGGCCCAGCTTGGCGCGGTACTTTTGCTTGATGGCCTCGAATTCGGCTTCGATCAGGTCGTGATACGCCGCGGCATGTGTGGCAGCGGAACCTGGGGCGGCACCTTGCGGCAGCGCATTCGAGTCAAAAGATGAGGGAGCGGACATGGCAACCGTGGGGCGTGTGTGGAAGAGATTTGCACAGCAGCACACGACCGCCGGTGACTTTTCAGCGCGGATTTTAGGGGCGCTTCACCGGTTAAGAACCCCGCATCAACCGGGTTGGAAGGGGAGTGGTCGTCGGTTCAACCTCCGGTTTGCTGCCGAAGGCGCTTGGCGGCCTCTTCGTCCTTGGCATCGTCAAACTCACGCATCAAATCGCCCAGGTTCACGGGCTTGTGCGGCGGCGGGCACCGCTTGCAAAACGTCTGGCAGCCGGCTACCTGGGCAGAATTTGCGGTAACAAAGGCCTGGCGAGGCGCTGCACCCACCATTTCAGCGCCTCACCTTGATGGCCCGTTTTCCAGCCAAGCCAGAACGGCTCGTCTGGCCTTGAGTCCACGCAGGGCAGCTCGATCAGCGTGCCTCGGTCTAGTTCGGACTGGACACATGCAAGAGGCAAGAACCCATGGCCCAAGCCTGCCACCTGGTAGGCGATTTTGGCTGCCATGGTCGGTACGGTGATGCGTTTTTGGCCCAGTTGCAGGCCTACAGTTCGCTCAGACAAATGGCGGGCGCTGTCACCCACGACGATGGCCGTGTGTTGCAACAGGGCTTCTCTGCTCAAGGGCCGCTGCGCAAGCACCAATGGGTGCGTGGGTGCGACGCAAAATCCAAAGGCAAGCGCGCCCACGTTGACCGCCTTGTAGCCGCCACCGGCCGGCCCATCTCCTGCGGCGATGACCAAGTCGGCACGGCCGTCGCGCAAGGCCTCCCAACTGCCTGTCAGGGCTTCGCAGGCAATGCGCAAGCGGGTGCCGCAGCGCAGGTCTTCAAAGGCGCCGATGTCGGGGGCGAAGGCGCTGGAGGGGATCAGCGAATCGTGGACCAGGCGGATCTCGGCCTCGTAGCCCGTGGCGATCTGACGCATGCGCGACTCAAGGTCGGCCGCCGCGTTGAGCAACCAGCGGCCTTCCTTGAGCATTTCGTGTCCTGCGGGTGTCAGGCTGACACGTGGCCCATTGCGCACGAACAGCGACAGCCCCAACTGGTCTTCCAGCTTGTTGATGGCGTAAGAAATGGTGGAGGGCACTTTGTGCAGCCGCTCGGCCGCCGCCGCAAACGAGCCATGTCTGTCGATGGCGTCGATCAACTCAATGGCATCTAGGGTGATTTTCATGTTCGCAATTTTCGATCATATAGGCGAAAACTCTTCAATATAAGGTCTTTCAAGTAAGCACAAACTGGCGCCATGCCATTGAAAAAGCCCTATCCGGCGTGATTCGATGGACTTGATCATCAAACGCATCGACAGACCATCGAACCAGGAGCACACCATGCTGGAACTTCGCAAAGCCAATGACCGGGGCATCGCCAACTTTGGCTGGCTCAACTCTCACCACACCTTTTCGTTCGGTCACTACCGTGATCCGCAGCAGCAAGGCTTCTCGGAATTGCTGGTGATCAACGACGACCGCGTTCAAGCCGAACAAGGCTTTGGCACCCACCCGCACAACAACATGGAGATCTTTTCCTATGTTTTAGAAGGCGCACTGGAGCACAAGGACTCGATGGGCACAGGCTCGGTCATTGTCCCGGGCGACGTGCAGTTGATGAGCGCTGGCACCGGCGTGCGCCACAGTGAGTTCAACCACTCGGCCACTGATTTGCTGCATTTTCTGCAGATCTGGATCGTGCCCAACGTCAAGGCGGTGAAGCCCAGCTATCAGCAAAAGCACTTCAGCGAAGCCGACAAGCGGGGCCGCCTGGCGCTCATCAT
>CANCFV010000119.1 GCA_947377275.1 Burkholderiales bacterium
GCCATGCAGTGGAACGAGAGCTACAACGAGAACGTGCTCTGCTTCACCAACAACATCCCGCAGCGGGATGGCGGCACCCACCTGACCGGCCTGCGCGCCGCGATGACCCGCGTCATCAACAAGTACATCGAAGACAACGAGCTGGCCAAAAAGGCCAAGGTCGAAGTGGCTGGCGACGACATGCGCGAAGGCCTGGCCTGCGTGGTGTCGGTCAAGGTGCCTGAGCCCAAGGTCAGTAGCCAGACGAAGGACAAGCTGGTGAGCAGCGAAGTGCGCGCGCCGGTGGAAGACATCGTCAGCCGCTTGCTGACCGACTGGCTGCTCGAGAACCCCATCGACGCCAAGATCATCTGCAACAAGATCGTCGAGGCCGCACGCGCCCGTGAAGCCGCACGCAAGGCCCGTGAAATGACACGCCGCAAGGGCGTGCTCGACGGCCTGGGCCTGCCCGGCAAGCTGGCCGACTGCCAGGAAAAAGACCCCGCGCTGTGCGAAATCTACATCGTGGAGGGTGACTCCGCAGGTGGTTCGGCCAAGCAGGGTCGCGACCGTAAGTTCCAGGCCATCTTGCCCCTGCGCGGCAAGATCTTGAACGTTGAAAAAGCCCGCTACGAAAAGCTGCTGACCAGCAATGAAATCCTCACGCTGATCACGGCCCTGGGCACTGGCATTGGCCGTGGCGCTGGCAACGACGACTTCAATCCCGACAAGCTGCGCTACCACCGCATTATCATCATGACCGACGCCGACGTGGACGGCGCCCACATCCGCACCCTGCTGCTGACCTTCTTCTTCCGCCAGATGCCTGAGCTGGTTGAGCGCGGTCACATCTACATTGCGCAGCCACCGCTGTACAAGGTCAAGCAAGGCAAGAACGAGCAGTACCTCAAAGACGCCCATGCGCTGGACGAGTACCTGATGAAGGTCGCCCTGGAAGGCGCCACCGTGGAGCCAGGCCAAGGCAAGCCTGCCATCACAGGCGATGCCTTGAACGAGTTGGCCGTGGCCTACGTGACCGCCAACAGCGTGGTCGAGCGCCTGGGCAACTGGATGGACATCGAGGCCTTGCGCGCCATTGCCAATGGCTTGACGCTGGACCTGGACACGCCCGCCGCCGCCGAGGCTTCGGCCGCTGCGCTCAAGGCCGCTTTGGTCAACGCCGAGGTCAAGGCCGAGTTCGATGCCCGCACCGACAAGCAGATCTTGCGCATCAGCCGCATCTTCCACGGCAACACCAAGTACAGCATCATCAATGCCGACTTTGTGCATGGCGCCGACTACGAAGCCCTGAGCAAGGCCGGCACCACCTTCAATGGCTTGCTGACGGCTGACGCCGTGGTGCGCCGTGGTGAAGGCGAAAAAGCCAAAGAGCAAAAGGTGGCCGACTTCCGGGCTGCCATGGCCTGGTTGATTGGCCAAGCCGAAAACTCGGTGGGCCGCCAGCGCTACAAGGGCTTGGGTGAAATGAACCCCGCTCAGCTGTGGGAAACCACCATGGACCCCACCGTGCGCCGCTTGCTGCGCGTGCAGATTGAAGACGCCATCGAGGCGGACAAGGTCTTCACGATGCTGATGGGCGACGAGGTGGAGCCGCGTCGTGAGTTCATTGAATCGAACGCGCTGCGGGCGGCGAACATTGACGTTTGACAACCATGTCCAGCCTCGACCTCAGTGCCTTGCACTTGGCTATCACCTCACTGGAAGATGGCTTGTCGGTGGTGAGCGATGCGGCTTGGTTTAACCAGCAAGACGCCAAGGTGCGCAACACCTTGGTGGCTGGTGTGATCCAGAGCTTCGAGTTCGTTTACGAGATCAGCGTCAAAATGATCCGGCGTCAACTCGAGCTGGAATCTGACAGCCCGACAGACGTCGATCAAGCGGGCTTTCGAGACCTGCTTCGCATTGCGCACGAAAAGGGCTTGATCGCCGATGTTGACGCTTGGTTTGGCTTTCGCCAGATGCGCAACATCACGGCTCACACGTACGACCACGCGAAAGCCCGGCAAGTGTACGAAGGCACACAGGCGTTCTTGAACCACGCTCGACTGCTTCGCACCCAGCTTGAGGGCCGTCATGCCTGACTTGCCCGCCGGGCTTGATGTGCAGCCTCGGCATTGGGCCATCGTTGCCGCGATCTTGGCTCAACATGTGCCTGGCTTGCCTGTGTGGGCCTTCGGTTCTCGTGTCAAGGGCAATGCCAAGCCACACTCCGATCTCGACCTGGTCGTGATCACACGGGAGCCGATGCCTTTGGCCCAGAGCGCAGCCTTGACAGAGGCGTTTTCGGAGTCAGACCTGCCTTGGCGTGTGGACGTGGCGGACTGGGCCAGCTGCAGCGAATCGTTTCGCCAGCTCATGGCACAGCACAAAGTGGTTTTACAGGCTGACTAAATGGTCGGCCAATTGGCTGAATCTAGGTGGGTCTAGACCTCAGTGAATTCCGTTACCCTTGATGCCGTAGGGCACAGCTTGCCTGAGCACCAGGGAGTTGTTGCGGTGATCGTCTATCAGGCTAACAAGCGCCAGTTCGTCAAAGACACGTTCGAAAACGACATCGAGTTCGTGCTGTCGCAGCAATACCTGCGCAGCACCGGCCGGCAGCCCTCCCCATCTGAGTTCAACGCGTGGAAGCACTCGCTGTTCGAAGTGGGTGAGGTGCTCAAAGACCCCGGCATCCCCGATGACATAGGCGTGGCGCTGGAATACACCGTGCCGCAAACCTCCAAGCGCATCGACGTCTTGCTCACAGGTGAGGACGAGGCCGGCACGCCCAAGCTTGTCATCGTTGAACTCAAGCAGTGGTCTGAGGCGCGCTTCAGCGAGAAGGACGGGATCATCTGGGCACGCCGAGGTGGCAAGACCGGCGAGACCGAAGGTGCTCACCCCAGTTACCAAGCATGGTCTTATGCCGCCCTGTTGAACGATTTCAACACCGCGGTGTACGAAGGTGGCGTGTCGTTGCAGCCCTGTGCCTACCTGCACAACTACCCGCGCCGCGACGGCGTCATTGACCACCCGGCTTATGCACCACACATCGAACGTGCGCCACTGTTCCTCAAGAAGGAGGCTGACCAACTCAAGGCCTTCATTCGCGAGCATGTGCGCCATGGTGACAAGCGCAAGCTGCTTTACCTGATCGAGAACGGCAAGATCAGGCCCTCCAAAATGCTGGCCGACAGCGTGGCCGGCATGCTGCAAGGCAAGAGCGAGTTCGTGCTCATTGACGACCAGAAGCTTGTGTTCGAGACCGTGCTGCAGGCAGACCAGAAGGCGCAGAAGGGCCACAAGCAAGTGGTGATCGTGCAAGGCGGGCCGGGCACGGGCAAGACCGTGGTGGCCGTGAACCTGCTGGCCGCCTTGCTCAAGCGAGGCCGCAATGCGCGCTATGTCTCTAAGAACGCCGCCCCGCGTGAGGTGTATGCGGCCAAGCTCACAGGCACCTTCAAGAAGACGCACATCCACAACCTGTTCAGTGGCTCGGGGGCCTTCACAGAAAGCCCGCCCGACACCTTTGACACCCTGGTGGTGGACGAAGCCCACCGGCTGAACGAGAAGTCGGGCCTGTATGCCAACCTGGGTGAGAACCAGGTCAAGGAAGTGATGGTGGCCTCGCGTTGCACCGTGTTCTTTGTGGACGACGACCAGCGCGTGACCCTGGCCGACATTGGCCACAGCCAGGCCCTGCGCCAATGGGCGGCCACCCTGGGTGCCGAGGTGACCGAGTTGAACCTGGCCTCGCAGTTCCGGTGCAGCGGCAGCGATGGCTACCTGGCCTGGCTGGACGACGTGCTGGGCATCCGCCCCACGGCCAACACCGAGCTGGACGCCGCTGGCTATGACTTCCAGGTGCACGACAGCCCGTCTGAGCTGCACGCCTTCATTGAACAGAAGAACCAGGCCAGCAACAAGGCCCGAGTGGTGGCCGGCTACTGCTGGGGATGGCCCAGCAAGAAAGACCCCAAGGCCTTTGACATCGTGATGCCCGAGCATGACTACCAGCGCCAGTGGAACCTCATGCAAGACGGCAGCCTGTGGATCATGGCGCCGGAGTCGGTGGCGCAGGTGGGTTGCATCCACACCTGCCAGGGCCTGGAGGTGGACCACGTGGGCGTGATCATCGGCCCCGACCTGGTCTACCGCGATGGCCGCGTGCAAACCAACGCCAAAGCCCGCGCCAAGTCAGACAAAAGCATCCGCGGCCTGAGCACCCTGACCAAGCGCGACCCACAAGCCGCGCAAGAACTGGCCGACCGCATCATCAAGAACACCTACCGCACCTTGATGACGCGTGGCATGAAGGGTTGCCATGTGTACTGCGCTGACCCAGCCTTGGCAGCCTACCTGCGAGAGCGCCTGGGCAGGCCCGCACCAGCACCTGCGCCGGCACAAGCACCGCCCATGGCCAAGGTGCTGCCCCTGCGCCGCGTGAGCGATGCCGAACGCCAGCAAGGCGTGAAGGCCGTGCCCGTGGTGGAACTGAAGTTTGCCGCGGGGCATTTTTCGGAACCGCAGGCCCTGGAAGACGGCGCCAACGAATGGGTGGAACTGCCCGAATGGATCACGCCACAGCCCGGCATGTTCGTGGCCCAGGTGGTGGGCGAGTCGATGAGCAAGCGCATCCCCAACGGTGCTTGGTGCCTGTTCCGCGCCAACCCGCAAGGCACACGTAACGGCAAGATCGTGGTGGTGCAGCACCGCAGCATCAGCGACCCGGAGACAGGGGGGAGCTACACGGTCAAGCGGTACAGGAGTGAGAAGGCGATGGATGAGGATGGAGGGTGGCGGCACTTGAGGATCGAACTTTCGCCGGAGTCGGATCGAGAGGGGTTTGATGTGATCGGGTTGAAGCTTGACAAAACCGAGGACGTTGCTGTGATTGCCGAATGGCTGATGGTGGTGGAGTGAGCATGGCCACAGGACTGAACAAGTTGAGCCGTTGGGCTGTTGAAGCGGCAATGGACGAGTTCGTCCAGATCGGGCGTGAATCCTTTTTATTGAAGTACAAGTTTGGGCCAGCGCGAGACTTCTTTGTTTTGCATCCTGCGACCGGCGAAGCGTGTGATTCCAAGGCGGTAGTTGGCGCCGCCTATGGCCTGCAGTTCCCGGATCAAGGGCCACTCCGAGCTCAGGATTTCTCCGGAGGTGTGGCCACAGTTGTGAAGTTGCTCAAAAGCCTGGGCTTCGACTTGAGCGATGGTGACGCTGCGCCCTCGTCGAACAAGGAGCGCGCATGGACCCGACATGAAAATGAGTTGATCGTTGCCGACTATCTCCAGATGTTGACGAAGGAGTTGAGCGGTCAAAAGTACAACAAGGCAGAGCGTGCTCGCGCACTGACGCCACTGTTGAATAGCCGTAGCAAAGGCTCGATTGAGTTCAAGCGGGCAAACATCAGCGCCGTGATGATCGAGCTGGGCTTCCCATCCGTTCCTGGCTATAAGCCTCGTGCCAACTTCCAGCGAGACGGCTTGGTCGAGGTTGTGTCTGATCAGGTCAAGCATCTGCCCATGCTGGACAAGGCGGCCGAGCTGGCTGTTGATCGGCCCGCTGATGTTCCCGAATCAGTGCCGTTTCAGAGTCTTCAAGTCGATCCGCCTAAGCGGCAACATCGCGCAGAAGACATTCGCCCTGCTTACGCTAGAAGGGCTGTGAAGCGGGATTACTTCGAGCGAGAGAGCCGCAACCGCTCCTTGGGCAAGGCCGGCGAGTTGTTCATCGTTCAGTTCGAGCAGTGGCGCTTGGTGCAGCTTGGCGTCGGCCAGCTTGCAGACTGCGTGAGGCACGTGGCTGAAGTCGATGGCGATGGCTTGGGATACGACGTGCTTTCGTTTGAACCCGATGGCCGCGAGCGGTTCATCGAGGTCAAGACCACCGCCCATGATGCGGCGACGCCGTTCTTCGTTTCATCCAACGAGGTGGCGTTTGCGAAAGAAGCGTCTGAGAGATTCAGGCTCTATCGCCTGTATCACTTCCGAAGCGCACCGAAGTTCTTTGAGTTGCCAGGCGCAATCGAGCAGCACTGCCATCTCGACCCAGCAACGTACCGGGCGACTTTTTGATGGCCATTTTCCCGCAGGGTCTGACACGCGTCGACAAGCGGTGCAACCCCGGGGAACGGCGTGTGCTCAACCAACTCAAGCGGTGTCTGGAGGACGATTACATCGTCTGGCATGACATTCCGATTGGCCCCAAGGCACGACAGCCAGATTTCGTGATCCTGAGCCCTCGGTGGGGCATCCTGCTGTTGGAGGTCAAAGACTGGAAACGTCAGACGCTGGTGGCGGCGGACCGCGATCAGGTTGAGCTCAAAACAGAGCATGGTCTCGTCACTGATGGCAACCCCATGCGGCAGGTACGCGACTACACGATGGAGTTGGTGCATCTGATGCAGGCCGATGAGCAGCTGACTCATGGGGATGGGCCGTTCAACGGAAAGCTTCTGTTCCCTTACGGTTGGGGTCTGGTGTTTTCGAGCGTCACCCGTGCATCAGCTGGTGACGACTTTGATGAGATTTTCCCGCAGTTCAAGACGCTGCTGCGTGATGACCTCGACGAGTCCGTGGACCCTGGCGACTTTCAGCAGCGCCTATGGGGCATGTTCACGGTGACATACCCGATCACGTTGAGTTTGCCCCAGCGTGATCGCATCCGCTGGCATCTGTTTCCTTCGATTCGGGTGGACACGGCTCAACCATCCTTGCTGGCAGAGGAGGAAGCAGAGTCTGCCTATGGCGCTTCTTTGCCCGACCTGCTACAGGTGATGGATCTTCAGCAAGAGCAGATCGCCCGCACATTGGGCGCAGGGCATCGGGTCATTCATGGACCAGCCGGCTCGGGCAAGACGATGATCTTGGTTTACCGCGCTCAGCAACTGGCTGCTGCGGCGCGGCCCGGCAAGCCAATTCTGATTCTTTGCTACAACAGGTCTTTGGCTGGACGCATTGAGTCCTTGCTGCGTCAGCGTGGTGTGGATGAACGGGTGCAGGTCCGTACGTTCCATGCCTGGTGTGAAGACGTGGTGCGGAGCTATCAGGTGGGCGTTCCAGCTTCCAAGTTTCGAGATGACGCGTATTACGCTGCCTTGGTCAAAGCCGTTGATCGTGCGCTGGAGACGGGCATGGTGCCCTCTGGTCAGTACCTCGCACTGTTGGTGGATGAGGCCCATGACTTTGAGGAAGCTTGGCTGCGTCTGTGTACCCAACTGGTGGACCCGATGACGAAAAGTCTTCTGGTGTTGTACGACGACGCGCAATCGATTTACCAGAAGAAGCGACGTAGCCGTTTCACGTTCGCCGGTGTGGGGATTGAGGCCCAGGGGCGAAGAACGCAGGTTTTGAAGCTGAATTACAGAAACACCAGAGAGATACTTCAACTGGCCATGGGTTGTGCCGATGCATTGCTGCACAGCGACAACGAGGAAAGTGACACTGCCACGGTGACGCCCGCCTCTGCTGGTCGCAGCGGGCCACGTCCAACTTTGCTGCGCGCCGCCTCGCCACAGCAGGAGGCTGAATTGGTGGCTGGGCGCATTGCCTCTTTGCTGGCTGATGGAGAGTCACCGGATGAGGTCGCAGTGTTGTGCCGGGCCAAGTATCTGATGGCGCCGATCGAACGACATCTGAGAGGCATGGGTGTGCCTGTTCAGGCCATGAGCACTGAGGGGTTCAAGCGCTTTGACTGGCGAAAGCCTGCTGTGCGGTTGGTGACCCTACATAGCGCAAAAGGTCTGGAGTTTGCGCACGTGTTTGTGGCGGGACTGCAAGCCATGCCACACAAGGGAGAGAGCCCGGAAGAAGAAGTGCGGCTGCTGTACGTTGGCATGACGCGAGCAACGCAATCCTTGACGTTGTCAGCGGCGGGTCGTTCTTTGATGGTAGATCGCGTGGCGAGTGCGCTAGATGCGATGGCCTAACGCATCAAGAAGGGGCTTCCTGCAAGCCAGCGCCGATCGTTATGTGTTTACAAGGATCGCCCCGGCCTCTTGAACACTTCCCTCTCATGCCACCTCAAGAACTCCCCCCCCGGGTAGTAGTCCTTGCTCTGCGGCATGATCATCCCCGCCCCATGAAACCCCAGCAGCATGCTGCGTGAGGCCTCGCCGGCCACCACATGCTGGCTGAACACCAGGCTGTAGCTGTCGGGCAGGATGGTGAAGGCGCCCAGGTCAAACACCTTGTGATGCAGGGCGCACAGGGCCAGCCCGTTGGCCTCGATGTCCGGGCCCTTGGCCTGGAACCACTTGATGTGTGCGGCCTCCAGCCCGGCGGTCACGCTGCCGATGCGCAGATCGAAGCCGCACACGCAGCAGCGGTGTTCATACGCCCGCAACACCCGCTCCCGAAAGCGGGGGTCGCGCCGCGCCATGGTGCGCGTGCCGGTGGCGGCATCGTCTGCGATGGGCGTGCTCAGGTCCAGCCCGATGGCCTGCAGGATGTCGCCATGGAGCGTCTCAGGGAAGTGCGCGTCCAGCAGCTGATGGGCCAGCTGCGCGCGCAAGGCCGGGTCGCGGCGCAGCGCGGCGTCCATGGCGGGCGCAAAGCCGCCAGCGATGTGCAGCTTGCGCAGCTCGCCCAGGTTGGGCGTGGCCGCGGGCGGGCGCTGGAGGAAATCCGGCGGGCCGTCGAGTTGCCACACGCCATCGGTGGCCAGATGCCAGAAGGGGTAGTGGCGCGAGCCGGCCGCGCTGCTGGGGCCGAACTCGCCGAGCAAGGCCTTGAGCTGCGCGTCGATGTCCGCGAAGGCCACCATGCGGGGCGCGTCTTGCGCGGTGCGGGCCAGCGCCAGCAGGATGAGCAAGGGCTTGTGCACGGCGCGCTGTTCGCCGCGCTGAAACACGCGGATGCGCGCAAAGGCCTTCAGGACGTCCTGGCTGCTGAGGGTCATGGCAATTGGGGGCGGCGGGCAACCAACACATTCAACCAGGCCTGGTTCTGCCCCGGCCGCTGGTCTCCCGTGATCCAGGTGTCCATCTGGCCCAGATCGGGCAGGCCTTGCAGCCAGCCGGACACAGAGGCCGCATCGGCGTCGGTGAAGGGCCGGCACAGTTCGTCCACACGCTCGGCCGGCTGGGCCACATCGCCCAGCTTGTAGCTGGCGTACACCACCCCGCCCGGCTTGAGTGCGCGCCACAGCCGCGCCCAGGCCTGGGCCTGGTCGGCCGCGGCCACATGCAGCAAGCTGGCGCAGGACCAGACGCCGTCGAAGCCACCGTCACCAGGGCGCTTCACGGGCATCGACAGGAAGTCCATCATCTGCACCTCAATGCCGGCGTGGGCCGATGCAAGAGCGGCCATCTCGGGGCTGGCATCGAAGGCCTCGACCGCGTAGCCCCGTTGCCTGAAGGCCAGCGCATCGCGGCCAGAGCCGCAGCCCGCGTCCAGGATGCGGCCGCCAGCGGGCACATGGGGCAGGAAGCGGGCGTACAGCGGGGTCATGTCCACCTGGCGGGTGGCATCGGCGTAGCTGGC
>CANCFV010000120.1 GCA_947377275.1 Burkholderiales bacterium
TGGCAGCGTCTTTCTTGGCGGGCGCAGCAGCTTCAACGGCAGCCTTGGGCTTGCGGCCGCGTTTTTTCGGTTCAGCAGCAGCTTCGACCGAGCTGTCTGTGGTGGCCTCGGAGGCCTTGGCCACGCGAGACTTGGTGACCTTCTTTTCGCTCACTTCGGCCTCAGTGGCCGTGGCGGGCGTCGTCACAGCAGTTTTCGCGGCTTTTTTCGCGGTCATGCGCT
Organism: Burkholderiales bacterium; assembly: GCA_947377275.1. GTDB lineage: Bacteria > Pseudomonadota > Gammaproteobacteria > Burkholderiales > Burkholderiaceae_C > Aquabacterium. Next base: position 223 of record CANCFV010000120.1, read on the forward strand.
TCCTCGAGAAAGATTTTCGGGTACAGGTCGAACCCTCCATTATCGCGCAAGCGCGGGAGGGCGTCAAAAAATGAGTGATCGGGGCGAAACAAAGCCCAGCTCACCCTGAAATCGGGCGGGTTTGGCTGATTTCAAGTTTCATGGCCAGGGTCAGGCGCATCAGGTCCATTTTGCGTGCCTCTGCAGCCTCAGACAGCTCGCCCGACTGGGTCAGCAGCTCCAGCTCGTCTCGCAAAGCGATCAGCTCCAAGGGCTTGATCAGGTTCAGCAGGTTGTCGACGGTGTCTTTGTTGTCGGGCACGTCCAGCAGTTTGGCAATGCGCTGGGCCAGGGTGATGAAGTGACCACCGTTTGGCGAGGGTGTGGCCTCGCCTTGCGCCTCGCCCTCGCGCATCAGCCGCATGAGCTCTTCAGTGGGCAGAATGCCTTGGTCCAGCAGCAAGCGGTCCAGCCAGCGGAAAAAGTCGCCGTAGGGTGCGCTTTGTTCGCACAGCAGGTCGTGGGTGTTGGCGGGCAGTTGCTCCCACAGCTCGGTGTTGGAAACCAGTGACCACACGATGCGGTCCAGCGGGGTCGCGGCTCGGGGCAGGGGGCGAGCCGGTACGGGGCTGCCCTGGCTTTGCCAGCGCGAACCCGAATAGCCGCCTTTGCGCGGTGTCCAGGGTTTGCCGTCGCGGCGGCGTCCCTCGCCGCGGTTGGGGCGCTCGTAAGGCGGTTCGTAGGCGGTATCAAAGCTGGGCTCTCCGCCCGCGTCATGGCTTGCCCAGTGGTCTCCGCCATCGGGCTCGAAGGCGGGGATGTCGCCACCCCAATCGCCGCCATCTTGCGATGCTGCTCTTTGGCGGGGCTCGCCTGGGCGGCCGCGGTCTCCGCTGCGCTCTTGCTGGCGTTGTGCGCTGGCTTGCGCGGCCTGCTGGTGCTCACTCAAGCGGCGGCGAACCTCATCAGCAGAGGTTTTGGCCATCGTGGCGAGTTCATCGGCGATCAGTCCGCGCAGCGCGCCTTCCGGAAACTGCGCGATCAGCGGGATGGCCTGCACGAGCAGCCGCGCGCGTCCTTCGGCGCTGTCCATGTCGCAGTCCGCGCTGGCATGTTCAAGCACCTGTTTGGACAGGGGCACAGCCTTCTTGACGCAGGCTTCGAAGGCCTCCGGGCCATTTTCGCGAATGAAGCTGTCGGGGTCGTGCTCGGCGGGCAAGAACAAGAAGCTGACGCGCCGGGTGTCGGTGGCATGAGGCAGCACCGCCTCAAGCGCTCGGCCTGCAGCGCGGCGGCCAGCGGCGTCGCCGTCAAAGCTGAACACGACCTGGTCGGTGAAGCGGAACAGCTTGTAGGCGTGGTCTGCCGTGCATGCGGTGCCCAGCGTGGCCACCGCGTTGCCAAAGCCCCATTGCGCCAAGGCCACCACGTCCATGTAGCCCTCGGTGACGATGGCATAGCCTTTGTTTCTCAGCGCAGAGCGGCCTTCAAACAAGCCGTAGAGCTCTTTGCCTTTGCTGAAAACCGGCGTCTCAGGCGAGTTGAGGTATTTGGGCTCGCCTTTGTCCAGCACCCGCCCGCCAAAGCCAATGACTTGGCCTTGCGGGTTGCGGATCGGGAACATGATGCGGTCGCGGAAGCGGTCGTAGCGCTTGCCCTCAGTCTCGCCTGGTTGGGGCTCATGGGTGATCACAAGCCCCGACTCGACCAGCAAGGGGTCGTCGTACTTTGGAAAGGCGCTGGCCAGGCCGCGCCAGCTGTCCGGGGCATAGCCCAGCGCAAAGCGTGCAGCGATCTCGCCCGTGAGCCCCCGGCCTTTCAGGTAGGCAATGGCGCGAGGGTCTTTTTTGAGCTGCTGCTTCCAGTGTTGGGTGGCCGTGGCCATCACATCGGTCAGCGAGGTTTGCTTTTCTTTGACCTGCTTTTGCCGTTCTCGCTCTTCAGGCCGCACGTTGTCGTCGGGCACCTGCATGCCCTGCATCTGAGCCAAGTCTTTAACGGCCTCGACGAAGCCCAGCCCGCCGTATTCCATCAAAAAGCCCACGGCATTGCCATGCACACCGCAGCCAAAGCAGTGGTAAGTCTGACGGGTGGGGCTGACGATGAAACTGGGCGATTTTTCGCCGTGGAAGGGGCACAGCCCCTTGTAGTTGATGCCCGCCTTTTTCAGTGTGACGTACTTGCCCACGAGGTCGGCGACATCGGTGCGGGCGAGCAAGTCCTGAATGAATGACGGAGGGATCACGGCGTGGCGTACAACAAGGGAGTGCCAACAGATGAGAACGGCCCCGGCGCACGGGTGCGGCGGGGCCGTTGCGTTCAGCCTTCAGGCTGAGGCTGATCTTAACGGGCCAGGGCGTCGAGGGCGCGCGTGGTGATGTCGTCCACCGAGCCCAAGCCGCTGATCTTGCGGCACTGTGGGGCAGCGGCTTCGGCTGAAGCCGACCAGTCACTGTAGTAGGTCACAAGGGGCTTGGTCTGCTGGTGGTAGACGTCCAGGCGCTTGCGAACGGTCTCTTCCTTGTCGTCATCACGTTGGATGAGTTCTTCACCGGTGGCGTCGTCTTTGCCAGCCACCTTCGGTGGATTGAAGACCACGTGGTAGGTGCGGCCCGAGGCCACGTGCACGCGGCGGCCACTCATGCGCTCGATGATCGACGAGTCGGGCACGTCGATTTCCAACACGAAGTCGATCTTCACGTTGGCCGCCTTCATGGCTTCGGCTTGGGGAATGGTGCGAGGAAAGCCGTCAAACAAGAAACCGTTGGCGCAGTCAGCTTGCGTGATGCGCTCTTTCACCAGCCCGATGATGATGTCGTCGCTGACCAAACCACCGGCGTCCATGACCTTCTTGGCCGCCAAACCCAACTCGGTACCCGCCTTGACGGCAGCGCGCAACATGTCGCCCGTCGAGATTTGGGGGATGCCAAACTTCTGGCACAGGAACGCTGCTTGCGTGCCTTTTCCGGCGCCGGGTGCGCCCAACAGGATGAGTCTCATGTGTCTCCTCGGTATCCGGTATGGCCGCCCAACGCCCCGTTGTTCGGCCGATCAAGGGCGGGAGAATACCATGCGGGTTTTCGACAGCGATGGGGGGAAACGCCGCCTTGCAGTTGCAATCGTCTGCAAGTGCCGTTCCCGTCTGCGATGCACCACAGTGGTGTCAGCTCGACAGCAGTGAGCGCACGCGAGCGAGGTCTTCCGGCGTGTCGACACCCGGGCCTGGCGCCGTGTCGGTGACGTGCACGGCGATGCGTTCGCCATGCCACAGCACGCGCAATTGCTCGAGTGATTCGGCTGCTTCCAGCGGGCTCGGCGGCAGTTGTGGGAAGCGTTTGAGGAACCCTGCGCGGTAGCCATAGATGCCGATGTGGCGCAACGGTGCTGCCGCGCCTTGTGCTGGCTGGCCAGGCGAGGGCGCGTCGCGCCACCAGGGGATTGGTGCCCGCGAAAAATACAGTGCACGTCCTTGTGCGTCGGTGACCACCTTCACCACGTTGGGGTTGGTGAACTGGTCTGCCGCTTCGAGGTGGTGCGCGGCGGTGCTCATCACGCAATCCGGGCGGAGGTCGAGTTGGGCGGCACACGCGTCGATCAGGGCGGGATCGATCAGGGGCTCGTCGCCCTGCACGTTGACCACGGCGTCTTGTCCGTCCAGCCCAAGCAGCGTGCAGGCCTCGGCCAGTCGGTCGCTGCCCGTGGGGTGGTCGGCTCGGGTCAGCACACAGCGCACACCATGCTGTTCGCACGCTCGCAGGATCTGCGCGTCGTCAGCGGCGACAACCACCTGGCTCGCTTGGCTCAAAGCTGCCCGTTGCGCCACGCGCACGATCATCGGCAACCCGGCGATGTCGGCCAGGGGCTTGTTGGGCAGGCGGCTGGAGGCCAGTCGAGCGGGGATCAGCACGGTGTAGCCCATGGTCAGGCCTCTGCGCCGGGCTTGGGTACCGGCATGTCGTTTTCGTCCAGCGGCAGGGCTTCGTTTTCGAGCATCACGGGGATGCCGTCGCGGATGGGGAAGCCCAGGCGGTCAGCGTGGCAAATCAGAAAATTGGTTTGCAGGGGGCGCTGCAAGGGGCCTTTGCATACGGGGCAGACCAGCAGGTCGATGAGGCGAGTGTCCATGGCGGAATGGGTGTTCAGTTGGGTTGGCTGGAGGCGCAAGCGGGTGAGCTGGAACGGGCGGGCAGGGCGCTGTCGAGCTGCACCCAAAAGTCATCCTCGATGGCGAAGTCTAGTGCGGCCACCCACACGTTTGAGCGCGGACGTTCGCGGGTCACGCGATCTGGCTGGAGCTTGACGGCGTCCTTCTCGGTGAGAACGACATGCTCCGTCTGCTCGGGCCAAGGCAGGGCGTCCCAGGCATCGTGGTCTGGCAGGGCGGCCTCGGTCACTTTCAGTCCCTGAGTTTTGAGAGCCTCGAAAAAGCGCGCAGGTTGGGCGATGCCCGCCGCGGCCCACACCGCTTGCCCGGTGCTCAGTGTCTGGCTCGGTGTTTGGCCCGACCACCAGTCGGCCAGTGGCACAGGTGGCCGCAGCCGTGTGCGACCCACATGCCCTGCCAGTGAGGTGCTCGCCCGCTTGGCGTTGTAGACGATCAAGGGCGGGGCGCGTAGCCCCGACGGGGCTCGCACCGAGACAGGCTCCCTGAGGGGGCCTGCAGGCAGCAGCCATCCGTTGCCAGCACCACGTTCGTCGAACACGATCACTTCAAGATCACGCCCCAGCGCCAAGTGTTGAAGGCCATCATCGCAAACCAAGACATCGATCTCGGGGTGCTGCTTGAGCAGGGCCAAGCCGCTTTGTCCGCGGTGGCGTCCCACCATCACTGGCACTTGGGTGCGCCGCCAGATCAGCATCGGTTCGTCGCCCGTGAACCGCGCGGTGAGTTGCTGGTGAGTGGCGTGGTCAAGCAACAGCGGCGCGCCGTCAGTGCGATCGGCCTTGTAGCCTCTGCTGAGCACGCCCGGACGCCACCCTTTGGCCTTGAGGTGCTCGATCAGGGCGATGGCGGTGGGCGTTTTGCCTGCGCCACCGACGATGCGGTTGCCCACAACGACCACGGGCACAGGCAGTCGCGTGGTCTTGAGCACGCCCCTGCGGTATGCGATGCGGCGCAAGCCAACCAGCAGCCCCATCATCCGCGAAAGGGGCCACAACAAGCTCATGCCCACGCCGCGTTTGAGCCACGCGCGGTTGAGCGCGCCTTCCAGGTTCACGGTGCTGAGCCGGTGGGGTGGTCGCTTTGCCCTTGGGTCGCGAAGGTCAGCTGCGGTAGTCCCACGCGGCGCGCCGCGTCCATCACGTTGATGACACTTTGGTGCGTTGCCGAGGCATCAGCGCTGACCACGATCACTGTGTCTTTGTTGCGGCCGGCGGCTTGGGACAAGCTCATCGCGAGGGCTTCAACGGTGCGTCCATTCACCAGTTGCTGGTTGACCACGTAGCGGCCGTCTGCCGCCACCAGAACCAGCACCTCGCGCGGCCGCGGTTTGCTGGTTTGTGCGTTGGCCACGGGCAGGTTGATTTTGAGCTCCGTCGGCTTCGTGTACGTGGTCGTCAGCATCAGGAAAATCAAAACAACCAGCAGCACATCGATGAACGGGATCAGGTTGATCTCTGGCTCTTCGGTGTGGCGGCGCCTGTTGAAGTTCATGGCCATGGTGTGCGCCTCGGTTCAGCGGCGCCCAGAGCCCAGGCGCAGCACGTGCGGCACCATGCGTTCGGCGGCCTGCTCGAGTGCCAGGGTGTAGCCTTCGATGCGGGCCTTGAAGTGCCTGTAAAACATCAACGACGGAATCGCCACAATCAGACCAAAGGCCGTGTTGTAGAGCGCAACCGAGATGCCATGTGCAAGCTCTGCGGGGTTGGCTCCGGTGTTGGCGCCCGATGCGCCGAAGATCTCGATCATGCCGATCACGGTGCCCAACAGGCCCAAAAGAGGCGCGGCGCTGGCAATGGTGCCCAGCGCGTTGAGGTTGCGCTCAAGCTGGTGAACGGCGTCGCGGCCGGCGGCTTCGAATGCGCCGCGCAAATGGGCTTCCGAAATGCGGGGTTCTGCAGTGGCAGCGCGAAGGCCATGCGCCAGCACCCGGCCCAAGGCCGAGTTATCGGCCAGCTTGTTGATGGTGTCGGCGGGCGGCAAGCTGGTGCGCGTGACCGAGATCACCTCGTCGACCAGGCGAGGCGGCGCCACGCGACCCTCGCGCAGGCTCAAAAAACGCTCAATCACCAGGGCCAGCGCCGCGATGGAGCACAGGACGAGAGGGATGATGGGCCAGCCCGCGGCTTGCAAGATCGACAGCAACAGAAAACTCCCAAGTGAGGCGCAGTGAGGTGCTCGGTGCCGCCAGCCATCGCACATGGCGAAAGCCTCGGCAGGGCTGGATTATGTCGCTGAATTGCTCAGTAGCTGATGGGGTGTGCCCGTACGGGCGCGGGCGCGCTTGACCTCGTGGGCGACAATCGGCCCTGACTGCTGCGGCGCCGCATTTTTTCCACACAAGCTGTGGATAACTTTGTGGGTAAGCGTGGGGCGGCCAGGTTCGACCGGGGCAAAACAGCCTTATTTCTTACGTTGCTGCATTTTTAAGCAGCACATTTTTCTTTAAAATCAATCACTTATCTCCATGTTCAGGCTTTGTGACGGTGAGATCTGCCGCTCGGCGCATGCGCACCTTGCCTGTGGACTCCACAACGCGTGCTGGGGGCGCGCATGAGCACCGATGGTCGCGCGCCCGTACGGGTTTGGGGCGTCGGTGCCTTGGTGCAAGCCATCGGCGACCACCTGCAAGTGCGCTTTTCTGGCAGCGTCGTCAGGGGGGAGATCAGTGGGTTCACGCGCGCAGCGAGTGGCCATGGCTACTTCACGCTCAAAGACGAGCATGGCAACGCGTCGCTGCGTTGCGCCATGTTCCGACGAGCCCTGTCGCAGGTCGATTTTTCGCCCGCGGAGGGCATGCTGGTGGAGGCAAGGGGTAACCTGGCCGTTTACGAAGCCCGCGGCGAGTTGCAGTTGGTTGTGGACGGGCTGCAACGGGCGGGAGCGGGCGCACTGTTCGAACAGTTTCTTCGCCTGAAGGCTCGCTTGGAGGCCGAGGGCTTGTTCGAGCCCGACGCCAAGCAGGCCATCCCGCGGCTGCCTCGGCGCATTGCCGTCGTCACCTCGCTGGGGGCGGCTGCGTTGCGTGACGTGCTTGCCACGCTCCGCCGGCGCTCGCCTCAGGTGGAGGTGGTTTTGGCGCCCTGCCTGGTGCAAGGCTCTGAAGCGCCGGCGCAGATCGTTCAGGCATTGATCGATGTCCAGCGCGCACACCGACAGGGCGTCTCAATCGACGCGGTCATCGTGTGCCGTGGTGGGGGCTCGATGGAAGACCTGTGGGCTTTCAACGACGAGAGGGTGGTGCGTGCCGTGGCGGCATGCCCACTGCCCGTGATCAGCGGCGTCGGGCACGAAACCGATGTCACCCTGACAGACTTTGCCGCCGACCTGCGCGCGCCAACGCCCACGGCCGCAGCCGAGTTGGTGTCGATTGACCAACAGAGTGCTCTGGCCGGGCTGGCAGCCATTGAGCGCCACCTGCAGCATCGGCTGATGCAGCGCCTGGATGGTTTGGCGCAGCGTCTGGACCAAGCGGCCAACCGCTTGGCGCGTCCGGCGCAGGCCCTTGGCGCGCATCGGCAGCAAGTGGGGTTGCTGGCTCACCGCTTGGGGGCGGCAGGTGCGGACCATGTCCGGTGGGCCAGGCAGGGTTTGCCGGCTCTCGAGGATCGATTGGCTCGTGCCTTGCAAAACCAGACCCATCGCAGTGGCCAGCGGCTAGAAGCTTTTGCAGGTCGGCTGCACGCACTGGACCCACAGCGCGTGCTGGAGCGCGGCTACACGTGGCTGAGCGACGAGCACGGGCTGGCCATCACACGTGCGCATGGCGCACAGCCGGGGCAACTGGTCAAAGGCGTCATGGCGGATGGTGAATTGCGCATGCGCGTGCTGGATGAGGGCCCGGGCGTGCCTGAGTGATGGGCTGGCGGCTTGTCCCGCTCGGCGGGGCGGAAAAGCCACGTGCAACGCGCGTTCAAAGCCCTTCAAATGCCAGACCGGCCCGGCACATGCCTACAATCGCCCATCGAGTTTTTCCCCAACACATCAGGAACCCACACCATGGCACACACGCTTCCTCCCCTGCCTTTTGCAGCTGACGCTCTGGCTCCCCACATGTCGAAGGAAACCTTCGAATACCACCACGGTAAGCACCACCAGGCTTACGTGACCAACCTGAACAACCTGATTCCTGGCACCGAGTTCGAGGCCTTGTCGCTGGAAGAGATCGTCAAGAAGTCCAGCGGTGGCATCTACAACAACGCCGCTCAAATCTGGAACCACACCTTCTTCTGGAACTGCCTGACCCCCAACGGTGGCAGCGCCCCCACTGGCGCATTGGCTGACGCCATCAACGCCAAGTTCGGCAGTTTTGACGCCTTCAAGGAAGCCTTCACCAAGTCTGCTGTCGGCAACTTCGGCTCCGGCTGGACATGGTTGGTCAAGAAGGCAGATGGCTCGGTCGACATCGTCAACACCGGTGCCGCTGGTACCCCATTGACCACGGGCGACAAGGCCTTGTTGACCATTGACGTCTGGGAACACGCCTACTACATCGATTTCCGCAATGCCCGCCCCAAGTTCGTCGAGACCTTCCTGACGCACCTGGCCAACTGGGACTTCGCCGCGAAGAACTTCGCCTGATCGCGTTTTCACGCCAGTCAAAATGCCGGGCATTGCCCGGCTTTTTTATTGACCGCTCAGGTCGCGTGGCGCATCCAATGGCCTGTCGTTTTACAAGATTTCTGCGCACACAGCGAGGCACGCTGCTTTGGCAGTGGTACATTGGATGAGGTTTTTTTCAAGGCCCTTCCCGTCGCCCTTGTTGGATTTTGCTTTCCAAGCAGTCAGCAAGGCGGGTCGCAATCCGCCAACCGGTCAAGCCGTGTCGCGGAAGGTTTTCAACCAGCCATTGTCCCGGCATACCCGGGAGCGAGGTCAGCGAAATGATGCAGCAGTTCAGGTCGAACTCGTACCTGTTTGGGGGCAATGCCCCTTACGTCGAAGAGTTGTATGAGGCCTACCTCAACAACCCCGGATCCGTGCCAGACAACTGGCGCTCCTACTTCGACGCACTCCAAAACGTCCCAGCCACTGATGGCACCGATCACCGCGA
>CANCFV010000121.1 GCA_947377275.1 Burkholderiales bacterium
ATTTTCGCAGACAACGGAGAAACACATGCCCAGTTTTGACACCAAACTCGATCCCAACCTCGAATCCGTCGGCAATGCCGTCGACACCACGAGCAAAGAAATCGGCACCCGCTTCGACTTCAAAGGCACCAGCGCCGCCGTCGAATTCAACAAAAAGGACAAGAACGTCACGGTGTTCGGCGACTCTGATTTCCAGATCGACCAGGTTCGTGATGTGCTCTACAACAAGCTGACCAAGCAAAAGGTCGACATCCGTTTCATGGACGTCGGCAAGGTCGAAAAAATCGGCGGCGACAAGGTCAAGCAGGTCATCAAGATCAAGGCCGGCATTGAAGCTGAGCTGGCCAAGAAGATCACCAAGCTCATCAAAGACAGCAAGATGAAGGTCAATGCCAGCATCCAAGGCGATGTGGTGCGCGTGCAGGGCAACAAGCTCGACGACCTGCAAGCCGCCATCGCCCTGATGCGCAAAGAGTTGACCGAAGCGCCACTGACCTTCGACAACTTCCGCGACTGAACAACGGGCTGAACCTGCATCACGCAGCAGCCGCACACAACGAACCAAGGGCAGGCTGTGGACACAAACGTGACGAAGGTGATGGTGAGCGTGGCACTGGGTTGGAGTGCCCTGGCCCTGTTGGCCAGCCCAGCGCAGGCGCAAAGCGTCGCCATGAGTGGTGGCATGGGCAGCAAAGCCCTGCTGGTGGTCAATGGCGGGGTCCCGAAGGCCCTGGCTGCAGGTGATGCCTACCAGGGCGTCAAGGTCATCAGCGTGAGCCCGGACCACACCGTGGTCGAGGTGGGCGGCAAGCGTCAAACCGTGACCTTGGGTGGCGCGCCCGTCAGCATCGGTGGATCAGGTGGTGGCGGTGCCAATGGCACGCAGATCATCTTGTCTGCGGGGTCGGGCGGGCACTTCGTGACGCAGGGCAGCATCAATGGGCGCAGCACGCAGTTCATGGTCGACACGGGCGCCACGTCCATTGCCATGGGCGCTGACGAGGCCCGTCGCATGGGCATCAAGTTCGAAGATGGCCAAGCCTTTTACGGCAGCACGGCCAATGGCGTGGTCAAGGGTTTCAAGGTCAGCCTGACCTCGGTGCGCATCCAGGATGTTGAGGTGTTCAACGTGGAGGCGGCGGTGTTGCCCCAAGGCATGCCGCACATCTTGTTGGGCAACAGCTTTTTGACGCGTTTTCAAATGAAGCGCGACAACGACACCCTCACGCTGACCAAGCGCTTTTGAGCCAAGCGTGTTGGCTCACAAGCCGTGTCGCTTGATCTTGTCGTGCAGGGTGGTTTTGGCCACTTTGAGCGCCTCGGCGCAGCGAGCCACGTTGCCGCCTTGGCGGGCCAGCTCGGCTGCAATCAGCCCGCGCTCAAAGCGGTCTACGGCCTCGGACAGCGAGGCTTCGCCCAGCTCGCTCGCATCTTTGCCGTCGAGCACCCCATTGCGCACGCCGAGCACCAGGCAGTCGGCCACATTGCGCAACTCACGCACGTTGCCAGGCCAGTTGTGCGCCATCAGGCGCGACAGCTGTGCGCTGCTCAAGAGGGGCTGCTGCTTGCCAAAGCGTTGGGCGGCCAGCAACGTGAAGTGCGCCATCAGCATGGGGATGTCGTCGCGGCGTTCGCGCAGCGGTGGCAGCTCGATGGTGACGACGTTGAGGCGGTAGTACAGGTCGGCACGGAAGCTGTTGTCTTGGGCGCGCAGCAAGAGGTCGTCTTTGCTGGCGGCCACCACGCGGCAGTCCACAGCAATGGCCTGGTTGGAGCCCAGGCGTTCGAGCTTGCGCTCTTGCAACACGCGCAGCAGCTTGATCTGCATGCCCATGGGCATGCTCTCGACCTCGTCCAGAAAGAGGGTGCCGCCTTGCGCGAACTCGATCTTGCCCACGCGGCGTTTTTGCGCGCCTGTGAAAGCGCCGGCTTCGTGGCCAAACAACTCGCTGTCGAGCAGGTTGTCGGGCATGCCGCCGCAGTTCAAGGCCACAAAGGATGCGTCGCGGCGCGATGAAAAATCGTGCAGGGCCTGAGCCACCAGTTCTTTGCCGCAGCCTGTCTCGCCACGGATCAAGATGTCGACCGGCGATTCGGCCACGTCCAGCACCAGCTTGCGCACGGCCTGCATGGCCGCCGACTTGCCAATGAGCTTGCCCTCGATGCCGCTGCGGTGCGCCAGTTGCTGGCGCAAGGCGCTGACCTCTTGCGTGAGCAGGCGCCGCTCCAACGCGCGATGCACCACCTCCACCAGCAGCTCAGAGGCAAACGGCTTGGTGATGAAATCGTAAGCACCGCTGCGCATGGCCTCCACGGCCAGGTTCACGTCGCCATGGCCTGTGATCATGATGACGGGCAGGCTGGCATCGGTTTGATGGCACAGCTTGACCAGCGACAGGCCATCGGCCTTGGGCAGGCGCATGTCGGTCACGACCACGCCGATGCGTCCCGATCCAATCAAGGTCAAAGCGTCTTCGGCCGAACCCACGGCTTCGACGTGCAGATCGGCCAGTTGCAAGGCTTGCACACAGCCCAGGCGCACATGGGGGTCGTCTTCAACAACCAGGATGCTGAACTCTTTGCTCATGGGTGGGGTCCGGTGCTCGGGGCTTGTTCGTTGCTGGGCAGGTGCACGGTGAAGCATGCGCCCCCGTCGGGCAGATTGTGCGCGGTCAAGTCGCCATGGAAGGCACGGGCAATGTCGCGTGAAATGGCCAAGCCCAGGCCCAGGCCGATGCCCACGGGCTTGGTCGTCACGAAGGCATCAAACAGGCGGTGCATCAGGCCATCAGAGATGCCGCTGCCGGTGTCGCTCACCGTCAGGTGCACGGTGCCATCGGGCTGCGGCTGTGCGTCGATGGTCAAGGTGCGTGTGCTGGATTCGCGCATGGCGTCCAGCGCGTTGCCAATCAGGTTGACCACGACTTGCTCTAGGCGGTTGGGGTCGCACCAGACCAGGCTGAGGCCTTCTTGGCAACGGTTCACCAGCGTCACGTCTTCGGTGCGCAAGCGCGAGACAAACAGCAGCAGCGCGTTGCTGACGGTCTGGGCCACGTCGGTGCGCGAGGCCAAGGCAGGAGATTTGCGCGCAAAGCCTTTGAGTTGGTGAACGATGTGGCCCATCTGGTCGGCCAGGCGGGCCATCACCGTGAGGTTGCTCTCAACGGTGTCGAGCGCGCCGCGCTTGAGGAAGGCCACGGTGTTGCTGGTCAGTGTGCGGATCGCGCCCAGGGGCTGGGCCAGCTCGTGTGTGATGCCGGTGGCCAGTTGGCCCAGCACGGCCAGCTTGGCCGCTTGCACCAACTCGTCTTGGGCTTCGCGCAGGTTGTGCTCGGTTTGCACGCGCTCTTGCACCTCGCGTCGCAGTTGCTCGTTGGCAGCGATCAGGGCCAGGGTGCGCAGCGCCACCATGTCTTCCAGGCGGGCGTTGGCTTGTTCAAGCTGCTGCTTGGCTTCGAGCTTTTGCAAGGTCAGTCGCCGGCGCTGGTTGAACGCCAGCCACAGCAGGCACAAAAAAGCCGCTGCCACGCACGAGAGCAGGCTCACCAACACGGCCTGTTTGCGCACGGCGCTCAGGTCGGCAAAGGTCACCAGCTCCCATTGCATCTTGCTCAAGGGCATGACCTGAACCAGCAGGTCAGAGCCCATGTCACGCAGGCCCAGGCCCCGGCTGCTGTATGCCTGACCCTGCAGCATCTTGGCGCTGCTCAGCTCGCTCAGCCCCGGTGTGAGCGGAAAACGCGGCAGGTTTTGTTGCCGATAACGCTGGCTGACTTGCCACTCCACGCGCTTCTCAAGCGGCGGATCGACCAGTGTGTTGTAGAGCCATTCGGGCTGTGACGACAGGATCACCACGTGGTTCTCGTCGGCAATCAAGGCCGGCACGCCCAGCATGGCCCAAGCCTTTTCAATGGGGGCCAGCGAGATTTTGATCACCGCCACGCCCACCACCTTTTGCCCATCGCGCACGGGGTTGGACAGGTAATAGCCGGGCAAGCCACTGGTGTTGCCAATGGCAAAGTGGCGCCCCACTTGACCCGACAAGGCGTCCAGGAAGTAAGGCCTGAACGACAGGTCCTCGCCCATGAAGCTGCCCTTGTCAGCGCTGTTGCTGGTGGCCACCACGATGCCGCGCTGATTGATCACGTACACGGCCATGCTGCCCAATTGGCTGTTGAGCTCACGCAGATAGCCGTTGACCGAGCGGGTGCGCTCGGGGGCGTGCGGCTCTTGCAGCAAGGCCAGCACATCGCGGTTGAGCTGGATGGTGGCGGGCACATGCTCAAGCCGGTTGAGCATGCCCTCCACTGCCGACGCGAACAGGTCCAGCCGGTGCCCGGCGTTGGTTCGCACCGAGGCCATGCCCTGTTGCATGCTGAACTGGTAGCCCAGCACGCCCAACACGATGACCAAACTCAGTGCCGCCACCGTTTGCAGCAAGGTGCGCGTGCGCCCCAAGATGCGTGGCACCGATCGGTTCTCTAACTCGGCCTGCAGGCGCGCCAGCTCAGCCGGCGTCACAGGCGGCGTCACGTCAGGCGGCTCATGCACGTCGTCAGACAAAGGCGGGCTGGGTTCTGGCACGGTGGCTTTGAGCAAGGTCAGGCAAGGCAGGGCACATCAAGGGTACAGGCCACGCAAGGCCCGTGCTTCGAGCACCCGGGTGCAGGCCGCGATGAAGGCGGCAGTGCGCAGGTGAACGCCCTTTTCTTGGGCCACGTTCCAGATGCCCTCAAAGGCTTCTGACAAGACGCGATCGAGCTTTTGGTTGATGTCCTGCTCCGACCAGAAGAAGCTGGACGCATTTTGAACCCATTCGAAGTAGCTCACCGTCACGCCGCCGGCGTTGGCGAGCACGTCGGGCAGCACGATGCAGCCTTGGTCTCGCAAGATGTCTTCGGCCTGCGGCGTGGTGGGGCCGTTGGCGCCTTCGACCACCAGCTTGGCACGCACTTGGTGGGCGTTGGCCTCGGTGATTTGGCGCTCGAGCGCGGCGGGCAGCAGCACATCGCAGTCCACGCCCCAAAAGCTGGCGTCGTCGATCAGGCTGGCGCCTGGGAACTCACGCAGCTTGCCCCCATCCACGCGCAGGTGCTTGAGCAAGGCGTGTGGGTCGATGCCGGCCTCGTTGTACAGCGTGCCATCCACGTCTTGCACCGCCACGATGCGCGCGCCGTGTTCATGGAACACCCGCGCGGCCGCGTTGCCCACATTGCCAAAGCCCTGCACCGCGATGCGTGCGCCCGCCATGGGCCGGTTCAGTCGCTTCATGGCCTCACGGGCCACCACAAAGCAACCACGGCCCGTGGCGTCGCGCCGGCCCAGGCTGCCGCCCATGCTCAGCGGCTTGCCCGTCACCACGCCGGTTTGCGTGCCACCTTGGTTGATGGAGTAGGTGTCCATCATCCAGGCCATGGTTTGCTCGTTGGTGTTGACGTCCGGGGCGGGGATGTCGCGTTCAGGCCCGATCAACAGGCCGATCTCGCTGGTGTAGCGGCGCGTCATGCGCTCCAGCTCGGGCATCGACATCTTGCTGGGGTCGACACGGATGCCGCCCTTGGCGCCGCCATAAGGCAGGTTCACCGCCGCGTTCTTGATCGTCATCCAGCCCGACAGGGCCATGACCTCTGACAGGTGCACCTGCGGGTGAAAGCGCACGCCGCCTTTGCCTGGCCCGCGCGAGAGGTTGTGCTGCACGCGGTAGCCCTCGAAGTGCTCGATGCGGCCGTCGTCCATGCGCACGGGCACGTCCACGATCAGCATGCGCTTGGGGCGGCGCAGCGTTTCCATCCATTCGGCCAAGGGCCCGAGGTGGGGCTCGACGCGGTCGAGTTGTTCCAGGAACATGCCCCATGGCCCCGGCTCGTGCGGGTCGATGTAAGAGGGCAGTGTGTACGTCTTGGTGTGCTCAGCGGTGTGTGTTTCTGGTTGCATGACCTGGCCCTCTCAATGGCGTGTCAGTGGTTGAGGATGCGTGCCAAAAACTGCTGGGCGCGCGGTGAAGCAGGGTGATCAAAGAAATCCTGCTTGGGCCGGTCTTCGACGATCTTGCCGGCGTCCATGAAAATCACGCGGTCGGCCACCTTGCGTGCAAAGCCCATCTCGTGGGTCACGCACATCATGGTCATGCCCTCTTGGGCCAGCTCGACCATCACGTCCAACACCTCGCCCACCATCTCGGGGTCGAGCGCCGAGGTGGGCTCGTCAAACAGCATCACGATCGGGTCCATGCACAGCGCGCGGGCAATGGCCACGCGCTGCTGTTGTCCACCCGACAACTGACCGGGTGACTTGGGCGCTTGTGCCTTGAGGCCCACGCGGTCCAGCAAGGCCATGCCCTTGGCCACCGACTCTTCTTTGCCCCGGCCCAGCACATGCGTTTGGGCCAACACGAGGTTGTCGATGATGCTCAGGTGCGGGAACAGCTCAAAGTGCTGAAACACCATGCCGACGCGGCTGCGCAGCTTGGACAGGTTGGTTTTGGGGTCGCTCACCGAGGTGCCGTCCACCAGAATGCGACCCGACTGGATTGGCTCCAGCCCATTGACGCATTTGATCAAGGTGGACTTGCCCGAACCCGAAGGCCCGCAGACCACGACCACTTCGCCCTTGTTGACGGTGGTGCTGCAATCGGTGAGCACCTGGAAGGTGCCGTAGTGCTTGGAGATGTGCTCGATCTGGATCATGGTGCAGTCTCTGTAAGGTGGCAAATGAGGTGGGCGGATCAGTGCGCAGCGGTCTTGCGCTGCAGGCTTTGCACCAGGCGCGAAAGCCCGAAGCACAGCACGAAGTAAACGGCGCCGGCAAACAGCAGCAGCTCGACCAGGCGGCCATCGCGGTCACCCACTTTGTAGGCCGCGCCAAAGAAGTCGGCCAGGGCCGACACATAGACCAAGGACGTGTCTTGGAACAGCACAATGGCCTGGGTCAGCAGCAAGGGCAGCATGTTGCGCATGGCCTGCGGCAAGATCACCAGGCGCATGGTCTGGCCGTAGCTCAAGCCCAGCGCCGAGGCCGCGGCCATCTGGCCTTTCGAGACGCTCTGGATGCCCGCGCGGATGATCTCGGCGTAGTAGGCCGACTCGAACAGCGCAAAGCCCACCAGGGCCGACACCATGCGCACATCGGTGCCCGGCTGCAGGTTGAACATGCCCGTCAGCAACTGCGGGATCACCAAGAAGAACCACAGCAGCACCATCACCAAAGGCACGGCGCGGAAGAGGTTGACGTAGCCGGTGGCGAACCAGCGCAAGGGCGTGCTGCCTGAGAGCCGCATCATGGCCAGCAATGTGCCCCACACCATGCCCACCACCAAAGCGGTCAGCGTGATCTCGAGCGACACGAGCAAGCCTTGGCCCAAAAAGGGCAGGGCGTTGGGGATGGAGGACCAGTCGAATTCGTATGCCATTTCTGTCTCCTGGCCTCAAGAGCCCATGTAGCCGGGCACGCGCAGCTTGCGCTCCAGGCGACCCATCAAGAACATCACGATCACATTGATCAGCAGGTACATGACCGTGACCGCAATGAACGACTCGTAAGGCTGTGCGGTGTAGTCCACCAGTTGGCGACCTTGTGCGGCCAGCTCCAGCAGGCCGATGGTCGAGCACACGGCCGAGTTCTTGAAAATGTTGAGGAACTCCGAGGTCAGCGGTGGCACCACCAGGCGAAACGCCATGGGCAGCAGGACCAGTCGGTAGGTTTGCGGCAGGCTCAGGCCCAAGGCCAGGGCGGCACGCGTTTGCCCAATGGGCAGGCTCTGGATGCCCGATCGCAGCTGCTCGCAAACGCGTGCACTGGTGAACAGGCCCAGGCAAATGACCGCGGCACCGAATTGCTGCACATCAGGGGGCAATTGCTTGATGGCGTTGCCCCACGCCGTGGGCAGCAACTCGGGCACGATGAAGTACCAAATGAACAACTGCACCAGCAAGGGGATGTTGCGCAGCACCTCGACGTAAGCCGTGGCCAGGCGCGACATCCATTTCACCGGGGCGGTGCGCATGACCCCCATCAGGCTGCCCAGCAGCAAAGCGAGCAACCAGGCGCTCAAAGACAAGGCCACGGTCACCTTCAGGCCGGACCACATCCAGCCCAGGTAAGTGCTGCCATCGCCGATGGCCGTGACCTGGTTGAAAACCGCCCAGTTCCATTGATAAGACATGCTCGCTCCTGATGGGGTCTATGCGTCAAACCGTGATGCGACCATCACGCAATCAAAACGCGTGCCGGATGCCCAGCAACACGGCGCTGACGTCCTTGCCCGCCACCGTGGTGGGGCCGCTGCCAGTGGAGGCATCGGCCGTGTACGCAGTCTGACTGCCGTTGTTGATGTGGGTCAAGAAGGCATAGACCTTGGTGCGCTTGCTCAAGGGGTGTGCGTAGCCCAAGGTGGTTTGCTGCGCGCTGGCACCGCTGGTGTGCTGCGTCTTCGAGGCACCAAAGCCGGCGCTGAAGGTGTCGTTGCCCACAGGCACCAACACGCCCACCAAGGCTTCGGTGCGGTCTTTGCTGTCCACGCCCGAGAAGTTGCGGATGCCTTGCACGCCACCCGTCAGCTTGAAGTCGCCAAAGTCATAGGCGGCCGTGGCCAACACATAGCGGGCGTCCTTGAGCGTGTCGTTGGCACGCTTGTTCTCGCGCCAGGCCAGGCCCGCGCTGAAAGGGCCATTGGCGTATTGGCCGCCCAGGCTGTAGATGTCTTCGGGGGCGGTGGCCGAGCTGGCGGCGGTCTTCTCGCCCAAAGACACCATGGCCGCGCCACTGAAGCCGCTCACCGTGGGCGACTGGTAGACCACGCTGTTGTCGGCGCGGCTGCTGTACGAGACCACACCGCTGGACGCGGCGCTGCCAGCGCCCGTACCGAACGGGTCAAAGCTGTCCAGCACGGTAAAGATGGGCACATATTGGCGCCCCAAGCTCAATGTGCCCGCTGCCGATGACAGACCCACATACGCTTGGCGGCCGAAGGCCAGGCCACCTTGGCCGTAGCTGCCTGTGTCGGCATTGATGCCCGATTCGAGCTGGAAGATCGCCTTGAGGCCTTGGCCCAGGTCTTCGCTGCCCTTGAAGCCCAAACGTGAGCCGCTGACGCCGCCCGATTCGATCTTGGTTTGCGTGCCTTGGCCCTTGCCATATTGCACATACATGTCGATCACACCGTAAACGGTGACGCTCGATTGCGCCGAGGCGGCGAAGGCCGAGGTGGCCAGCAGGGCGGCGACGCCGACGGCGCGCAGGGAAACAGAATGTGCTTGCATTTCAATACTCCATGAACATGCGTTGGATGTCTTTGCTGTCGCTGGTGCGGGTCAGCGCGAGGGCGGCCAAGATGCGGGCCTTCTGTGGGTTCAGGTCGTGTGCGACCACCCAGTCGT
>CANCFV010000122.1 GCA_947377275.1 Burkholderiales bacterium
GGCTACGAACCAAGGGGTCGTGGGTTCGAATCCTGCCAGCCGCACCATTTTCAAAGCCCGTAGGTTTGCGCCTACGGGCTTTTGTTTTGGCTCAGCCTGCTCGGCTGAACCGCCGGCGCACCCACAGCGACACGGCCACCGTGGCGACCAGGCACAGCCCGACGCCAACATACGCTTTCGTGTTCGGGTTTTGCCAAGCATGGCTGAGCTGGTCGGTGAAGAGTGAGATCAGCACGGTGCCCGGCAACAGCCCCAAGAAGGTGCCCAGCACGTAGTCCCTCAAGCGCACGCGCAAAGAGCCCGCCAGCATGTTCACCATCACGAAAGGGGCCAGGGGCAACACACGCACAGCGATCATGGTCAACAAGCCGCGTTTTTGCAGCTGCCTGGCCAACAAAGCCAGCTTGCCTTTGACGAGGGCATCCATGGTGCTGGCACCCGTGAAACGCCCCAGGCCATAGGTCACCACCGAGCCAGCCACCATGCCCAGCAGCGCATACAACATGCCCGGCCATGGCTCAAACACCAACGCCCCCACGGTCACCAGCACCAACACGGGCATGCCCAAGGCCACGGCCACGACGTACCCGCCGATCACGGCCACAGGGCCCAGCGGGGTCGCCAGCAAATCGCGCCCCAAACGACTGAGCAGCTGCGGGTCCAGCCAATGGCGCATGGCAGGGTCGCGCCAAGCCAGCCACAGGCACACCAGCACCGCGACATAGGCCAACAGCAGCAACCAGCGCCCCCAAGGTCTGGAGGAACGTTCCGTCAATTCACGCACACCACACTCCAGGACCGGGGCGCCTGCCAGGCCCCTGCAACACAGGCGGCGCCATCATGCGCCATGTGAGGCGGCAATGTCGTCCGTGCTTTCCTGCGTGCAGACCAGCATGCCCTGCGAATCGGGGGGCGTGTTCATGGTGACTTTGATGGGGAGCCACAAGATGACGGTGGTGCCCACGCCAAACTCGCTGCTCAGGCTCACCTGCCCGCCATGGAGTTCGACGATTTCTTTGACGATGGTCATGCCCAAGCCCGTGCCTGGGATGTTGCCCGAGGTGTCGGCGCGGAAGAAGCGCTCGAACACGCGCCCCACCTGCTCAGGTGTCATGCCCAGGCCATGGTCGGTCACCCGCACGCCACATTCGGGTCGCTGGTCGCGCTCCCGCCAGACCATGTCCAACTCGATGCTGCCACCTTGGGGCGAGTACTTGTAGGCGTTGGACAGGACGTTGGTCAGCGCCAGTGAGAACTTCTGGCGGTCAACGTCGAGCCACACCGTCGCGGGCGGCAGTTCCACATCGACCTTGCGCGAGTCTGACTGCATCAGCAGCCCGTCGAGCACGTGCTGGATGAGCTCTTGCAGGCCCAGGCACTCGCGCTTGAAGTCCTTGCCACGACGGGACTCGATGCGGGCCAGGTCCAGCAACTCGTTCACCAAGTTGACCAGCACGCCCGCTTGCCGATGGATGGTCGAGAGCATGTCTTTGCGGCGCTCATCGGTGAAGGGCCGCTTGAGCAAGAGCTCGGTGAAGCCAAAGATGCTGACCATGGGCGTGCGCAGCTCATGGGCAGCCATGGCCAGGAACTCGCTCTTCATGCGATCGACTTCGAGCTCGTGGGTGATGTCACGGAAGTACATGACGATCTCGTTGTCGTGCCCACCATGGCGGGTGCGGCGCACCAAGGTCCGCGCGCAGGGGGTGTGCAGGTGCAGCAGCTCGCGGGTGGCGACGCTGCCTGCGGCCGACGCTCCGCCAGCGTCGATCGGGGCGTCGTCAACCTCACGCGACTTGCACTTTGACATCAACTGCTCTTCGAAGGCCGACAAGGTCTGTCCCACCAGGTCGGCGGCCATCATGTCGGTCATGCGCTCGAATGCCGGGTTGACGATGCTGATCTCACCCCGCTTGTCGAGCACAACGAAACCATCGGGGCTGAGGTCGAACACCGCATTGAGCCGCTCGGTGCGCAACTGCAGCACCTGCTCGGCGGCAATGCGATCGGTGATGTCGGTCTGCACGCCCACGTAGTGGGTGACGACGCCTGCGCTGCTCAGCACGGGCGAGATGGCCAGGTCGTTGTAAAACAGCGTGCCGTCTTTGCGGAAATTGCGCACCACCACTTTGCAGCCCTGCCCGGCCTTGATGGCCTTGCGCATGACGTGCACCGCGGGTTGATCAACTTCTGGCCCCTGCAATAGCTTGCAGTTCGTACCCAGCACCTCGTGCGCCTCGTAGCCCGAGATTTGCTCAAAGGCCTGGTTGACGTAGATGATGGGCTGATTGGGCAGGGTCATCGACGTGATGATGATGCCATCGGCCGATGAGGACAGCGCCCGCTCGCGCAGCAAGAGCTCTTGCTCAGCCCACTTGGCATCGGTGGTGTCACGCACGATGAAGGTCTGGATCAACTCGCCATCGAGCGAAGCCCGGCTGGCCGAGATCGCCACCGGAAAGGCCGTGCCCTCCATGCGCAGACCGGTGGTTTCAAAACCAATGACCCGGTTGGAGAAGCCGTGGTTGGCGAACCAGTCGTCGATGGACTGCTCGGCGCCCAAAGCGGGCAAGATCAGCGAGAGGGGCTGCCCCAGGACGTCTTGTGCGGTGCGCCCGAAGATGCTGGTGGTGGCTTGGTTGCACCACTGCACGCGCCCTTGCTCGTCGCTCATGATGATGGCGTCAGGCGCGGCGTCCATGACCGCTTGGTTGCGCGACTGGTTGCGGTGCAAAGCCGAGGCCATCTCGCGGGCCATCTCGCGTGCACGCCGGCGCGTGGAGATCAAGAGCAAATAGCCATGCAAGCTGGCGACGGTGAACAACAAGCCGGCGCCACATGCCACCCACATGCCCGCCTGCCGGGCAAGCACGACGGCCCATGCCTGATCTCCACCCTGCCCGCTGACCAGCAGCGGCAGCAAGGTCTCCGCAACCTGCACTTGCGTTCGCATGTGCCAAGCGTCAACCGCATCTGGGGCCAGGGGGCGATCACCCAACAAACTCACATGCAAGGACCACGGCTGCCCAGGAGAGCGGGTGCCGCCCATGTCCACGTCGTCAAGGGGCATGAGCACCCAACCCTGGCCAGGTGCACGAACGGCCTCAACGAGGTGCCCCATCAGGTCGGGCGTGGGCTTGGCTGCTCGGCACAGCGCCACAGGGCGCGCACTTTGCTGCGCCAACAAACAAGCCTGAAGCGCCGTCGCTTGGGCCTCGTCCACACCCAGCATGGCCGCCAGTTGTGGCGCAGTCACCCTGGCATTCGGAACCACCACCACACCCGATGTGGACCATGGACCGGCTGTGACCTTCGCGGTCGCCGCCTGCGCGGACTGCTCGGCCACCCAAGTGGCCACCTGGTGGACCATGGCCGCCCGGTAATCGAGACGGTCTTGCACCAGGGCCTGCAGGCGACTGACAGCGTCTTGTCGCTCGGTTTGGGTCTTGGATCGCTCCAGCCACCAAACGGTGCTGGTGACCAATGCCGTCAACAGCAGACCGGTGAACACGATCAAGCCCACCGTGCGAGACACCGGCATGCGCCCGCTCACCCGTTCCAGCAGCGCCAGCAGGCGCACCACGCGAGGTGGCAAACGATCGGCCTCTTCTGAATCACCCATGTTCGCCTCCGGTCAATGTCCCCAAGGGACGCGGGTCAGGCGGATGCCAGAGCCATGGCTTCAACGCGATCGATCAGCTCCAGAGGGCTGAACGGTTTGACCAGGTAGGCATCGGCTCCGGCGGCTTCGCCTGCAGCCAGGTCGGTTGCCTGCCCGCGGGCCGTGAGCATCACCACCTGGATGTGCTTGAGGTCGGGGTCTTGCTTGATGCGGGTACAGACCTGATAGCCGTCCAGCAAGCCCGGCATCATCACGTCCAGCAGCATCACGGTGGGCCGGATGGCCCGCGCCATGTTCAAGCCAGACTCACCGTCATGGGCCTCGTGGATTTCGAAGTCCCCAAACTCCAGGGTCATGCGGATGAGTTTGCAAATGTCGGGCTGGTCTTCAACGATCAAGATGCGATGTGTCATGAACTGCTCCAAAAGGCCGGGATGCCCCGACTGGCTGTGCCACACAGAGTTGGCACGCACTCATTCCAGCTTGACGCGCTTGCTCATGCTGCGCGCCATCAGCAGGGACATGTCTCGGGCATAGCGCTGCGCCTGCTCGACCGACAACTGGGCGTCTTGCGAGGCAGGGGCCCCGGCAGGGATCTCCAGCACAAAATCAACGCCCTCAAAGTCGTCTTCGATGCGCACGCTGCCGCCGTGTTGCTCCAAGATGCGCTGACTCAGGGCCAGGCCGATGCCCTGGCGCTTGTCAGACGGCACCCGCGTGTCGCCCACGCCAAATGGCGCAAAGGCACTGCGGCGCTCGTGGTTGGACACGAACAAGCCCTGGTTGCGCGCTCGCACCATGACACGCGTGCCCACCGATTGAACCGACAACTCGATCAAGCCGCCTGGCTGTGCGCTGCGGATGGATTGCTCCAGGTATTCAGACATCGCCTTGCTCAGCCAGTGGCTGCTGCCATACACGGCCGGCAGATCGTCCTCAAGGCCACTGGTCGCCACGGTGATGTTGCGGCCCTCGGCCAGGTGCCGGACCTCGGCCAGCGCCTTGGCCAGCAGCTGAGGCAGCAAAATGCGCTCGTCTCGCTGGATGGCGCTTTCACCAAACACCGAAACCAGGTCTCTCAATTTGCCCAACTTGCTGGACAGTTCTGCCGCCTCTCTCACCAAAGTGGCGACATCGGGTGGGGGCGATGCACCGCCCACCAGTGTGGCCATGTGAGGCAACTTCTTCACCAAAGCGTCGATCGGCTTGGCCATCTCGGCCTCCACATAGCCGATGAGGTTCTCCAAGGCCTGCGAGTACCAGCGCTCTTGCGAGACGTTGTTGAGCACCACCATCAGGTCTTTGCCCACCGGGGCGCCAATGACCACCGCGCGGATGGCGTCAGGGTGAGCCTCTTGCGTGGTCAACTCAAATGAAAAAGGCAGCTGGAGCATGTCTTGCCCTGCTGCCTTGACGGTCCGCTCAGCGACGGGGTCCAGCATGGTCCTGCCCAACATCACGGGCGTCATCTGCACGGCGGCCTTGTTGGCGTAGCGCACGATGCCGTCGCGCTGCACCCACACCACGCCGCTTTTGACCTGGTCAAACAGAAGGCGGAAAGCTTCATTCATCTTGAACCCCTGCTCGGCACGTCATGAGGCGCGCTGCTCCAACATACAACGGCCAACCCGCACCGCCACCGTCTCAGCCGACACCGGCTGGGCCACCAATTCAGCCCACCCAGGCAGACCCGCACGACGCGCCTGATCCAGGTCTTGCGGATCGCACAACACCAGCACACGCAGGCGCCCCACCGACTCGCAACGCTCCAGGGTGCGCAGCATGGCCGTACCGTCCATGCCGGGCAGGTCCAGGTGGGTGATCAGCACATCCGGCGTCTGCCGACCGATCTGCAGCAAAGCCAGGTAGCCCGTCTCGGCGTACCGCAATTTCACCGCGCTGCCAAAGGGCTGCATGGCGGCCGCACAAGCCTCTTGCCAGTCCTGATCGTCGGCCACCAGCAGCACATCCAAGGCACGGTCGGTGCCCACAGGGCCGTGCAGCACCTCTTCGGTGACCAAGGTCGCAGCGGCGGCCCTCACCGAGCGAGCGCGCGCCAAAGGCTCACCGCCCAGGCCCGTGCTCAAGGCCAACGCTTCAACCGCGTTGTAAGGGATGCGGCGATGCCCACCCGGTGTGCGGGCCGCCGGCAAGATGTCGGCCTCCACCCACAACTGAACCGTGCGCAATGACACCCCCAAACGCAAAGCCGCTTCGCGCGTGGTCAACATGCGCGCACCCGGCCCAAGAGGAATCACCTGTGACATGTCTCGCCTTTCGCTTGTCCTGATCAGCTCGCCGGTGACAGCGGACGCCTGTTTATCGGCAGCGATTTCATTTTTGCGAGATGTCAGCCTGCCCGCTCACCGTCCGGGCGCACAAAGATGGGGCTGATGTGAAGAAGTGGCGCTTTGCTGGCATGCGCGCCCCATCCACGCCCTTCTTGGGCAAAATGCCGCCATGAGCAAAGCCTTCACCAAGGAAGCCGAGAGCGACGATGACGACGACCTCGCGCTGCCCCCTCTGCCCGCAGGCGGCAAGAACTACATCACGCCGGCGGGCTACCTGCGCCTGCGCACTGAGCTGATCAACCTAATCGACGCCGAGCGCCCCAAGGTGGTCGAGATCGTGCATTGGGCCGCCTCCAATGGCGACCGCTCTGAAAACGGCGATTACATCTACGGCAAAAAGCGCCTGCGCGAAATCGACCGCCGCATCCGCTTCCTGACCAAACGGCTGGACATTGCCGAAGTGGCCGACCCCACCCAGCACCATGGCACCGACCAGGTGTTCTTCGGTGCCACCGTCACGTATGAAAACAGCGCCGGCGTCAGCCGCACCATCACCATCAAAGGCATCGACGAGGTCGACAACCTGCAAGGCGAGGTCAGCTGGGTTTCGCCCATCGCGCGGGCGCTGCTCAAGTCACGCGAGGGCGACGAGGTGCAATTGATGACCCCCGGCGGACTGGAGCGGCTCGAGGTCATCAAAGTGCTCTACCCGGCCCCGGGCACCTGCCACTGAGCCTGCGCGCCCCATCAAGGCATCAAGCGCTCGGACTTGAGGACCACCGCACAGCGCTTGAGCGTGCGCATCACCTCGGCCAGGTGGTCGGTGTCTCGCACCGACAAGGTCAAGCGCAGCTCGGCGGTTTCGCCCAGGCGCTCGTCGCCCATCTCAATGTGGGTGATGTCGGTCTCGGCGCTGCTGATGCTGGACGCCACCTGCGCCAGCACGCCCTTGCCATTGGCCACCAGCACCTTGATCACGGTCTCGAACAGGCGCGTGGGCTCGTCAGACCAACCCACGTCGATCCAGCGTTCGCTGTCGCGCTCGAACAAGCGCTTGCCCACACCACAGGTCTGCGTGTGCACCACCAGCCCTTCGCCACGCCCCAGGTAACCCGCGATCGGGTCGCCCGGGATCGGGCAACAGCACGGCGCCAGCCGCACCGTGGCGCCTTCGCTGCCATCGATCATCACGGCGCCCTGGCTGGGCGCATCGACCGCAAAGCGGCCCAGAGTCAAGGTCAAGGCATCGGGGCGCTCGCCCGACTCGGCCATCAACTGCGCCAAGCGTTTGCCCACCATGGTGGCGATCTTGCGGCCCAGGCCAATGTCGATCAGCAGTTCGGCCTGGCTGCGGTTGCCGCCCCAGCGAATCAGGGCCTGCCACAGCACGCCTTGCGCGCCCTCGCTCTCTTCGGTGCCGGGCGGCATCGTCAAACCTTCGGCACGCAGCGCTTGCACCAGCAGCTTTTCGCCCAGGTCCAAAGACTCTTCGGCCTCCATGTTCTTGAGGTAGCTGCGGATCTTGCTGCGCGCGCGCCCCGTGCGGACAAAGTTCAGCCAGCTCGGGTTGGGCTTGGCGCTCGGGGCGGTGGTGATCTCGATCACATCGCCGCTGCGCAGCTCGGTGCGCAAAGGCACATGCTCGCCATTGACCTTGGCGGCCACACAGCGGTCGCCCACACCCGAGTGAATGGCGTAGGCAAAGTCCACCGGCGTGGCGCCCTTAGGCAAAGCCACGATGCGCGACTTCGGCGTCAGCACGTACACCGACTCTGGGAACAGGTCGATCTTGAGGTGTTCCAGGAAATCGGCCGAGTCCCGCGTTTCCTGCTGGATGTCGATCAGCGATTGCAGCCACACAGCGGCCTGCTGAGGCGAGGCGTCCTTGTCAGAGCCTTCGCTTTCCTTGTACATCCAGTGCGCGGCAATGCCCTTCTCGGCCACCGCGTGCATGGCTTGCGAGCGGATCTGGAACTCGACCGCCGTGCCCACGGGGTTCACCAACGTGGTGTGCAGCGACTGGTAGCCGTTGGCTTTGGGGATGGCGATGTAGTCCTTGAAGCGCCCTGGCAGCGGCTTGTAGAGCTGGTGCAGCACGCCCAAAGCGCGGTAGCAATCGAGCAGCTCACGGGCCACGATGCGAAAGCCAAAGATGTCGCTGACCTGGGCAAAGCTCAGGTTCTTCTCGATCATCTTGTGATAAATCGAGAAGATGGTCTTCTCACGCCCATAGACCTCGACCTGCATGGTGGCGTCGTCAAACGCGCCGACCACGTCTTTTTGAATGCGCTCAACCAGGTCACGCCGATTGCCACGGGTCTTCTTGACGGCCTTGGCCAGCACCGAATAGCGCCACGGGTTGATGTACTGGAAAGACAGCTCTTGCAGCTCGCGGTAGGTCTGGTTCAGGCCCAGGCGGTGCGCAATGGGCACGTAGATGTCGAGCGTTTCGCGGGCAATGCGCGAGCGCTTGTGCGCCACCATCGCCGCCATCGTGCGCATGTTGTGCAGGCGGTCGGCCAGCTTGATCAAGATGACGCGGACATCGCGCGCCATGGCCAGCAGCATCTTGCGGAAAGACTCAGCCTGCGACTCTTCCTTGGTCGAAAAATGCAGCTTGTCGAGCTTGGTCAGGCCATCGACCAACTCGGCCGTGGGGGCGCCAAAGCGCTCAATCAACTCGATCTTGGTGACGCCGCAGTCTTCCATGGCGTCGTGCATCAGCGCAGCCATGATGGCCTGGGCATCGAGCTTCCAGTCGGCGCACAGGCCGGCCACGGCAATCGGGTGGGTGATGTAGGGCTCACCGCTGGCGCGGAACTGGCCCAAATGGGCCTCATCGGCAAAGCGGTAGGCTTCGCGGACGCGGCGCGTGTCGGCCTCGTCCAGGTAGTCGAGCTTGTGGGTCAGGGCCGCAAAAGAAGCGGCAGCAGCATCGGTGGCCAGGGTCATGCTCAGACTTTAGCGCGGATACCAGCCCCCTGGGGCAAGAGGCATCGACGCAATACAGGGCAAAAAAGGCGCAATGCGCACAGCGCGCGTTTGCGCGGCTCAAAATGACAAAGGCCCGCACGAAGACGGGCCTTTGACGGGCACTGCAGGCGGGCGGCCGCTCAAGGCCGCCACGCCAGGGCACAAATCAGGTCGGGACCTTGCGCAGCATCTCGATGCCCACTTGGCCGGCAGCGATTTCGCGCAGGGCGGTCACGCCAGGCTTGTTGCGCGACTCGATCTTGGGCGTGTGACCTTGGCTCAGCATGCGAGCGCGGTACGTTGCAGCCAGAACCAGTTGGAAGCGGTTGGGGATCTTTTGCAGGCAGTCTTCGACGGTGATGCGGGCCATTTTCAAGCGCTCCAGTGGTGTCTGAAC
>CANCFV010000123.1 GCA_947377275.1 Burkholderiales bacterium
AACCTCATCGCTTTGCTCTACCTGTTCGCCTCGGTGTGCTTCATCCAGGCGCTCAAGGGTTTGAGCCACCCGACCACGTCCATCCGTGGCAACTTCTTTGGCATGGTCGGCATGACCATTGCCGTGCTGACCACCGTGGGCCTGATCCACGGCCAAGCGGCCTCGCTGGGCATTGATTTCGGCACGGGCCTGGCCTATGTGCTGGGCGCCCTGGTGATCGGCGGCGGTGCTGGCGCCATCATGGCCAAGCGCGTCGAGATGACCAAGATGCCTGAGCTGGTCGCCTTCATGCACAGCATGATCGGCCTGGCTGCGGTGTTCATTGCCGTGGCGGTGGTCGCCGAGCCTTACGCCTTCCAGATCGTGGCCAAGCCTTTGGGCGACGCCATCGCGCAGATCCCGGTGGGCAACCGCCTGGAGCTGGCGCTGGGTGCAGCCATTGGCGCCATCACCTTCTCGGGTTCGGTCATTGCGTTCGGCAAGCTGAGCGGCAAGTACAAGTTCCGCCTGTTCCAAGGCGCGCCAGTGAACTTCGCTGGTCAGCACATGCTGAACCTGGTGTTGGGCCTTGGCTTGGTCGGCCTGATTGGCTTGTTCATGGCCACCCAGAGCATGGACGCCTTCTTTGCCGTGATCGCCTTGAGCTTCGTGCTGGGTGTGCTGATCATCATCCCCATTGGCGGCGCTGACATGCCCGTGGTGGTCTCGATGCTCAACAGCTACTCGGGTTGGGCTGCGGCTGGCATTGGCTTCTCGCTGAACAACACGATGTTGATCATTGCCGGCAGCTTGGTGGGGTCATCGGGGGCGATCCTGAGCTACATCATGTGCAAGGCCATGAACCGCTCGTTCTTCAACGTGATCTTGGGTGGCTTTGGCGGTGAGGCAGGTCCGGCCGCTGTCGCCGGCGCGCAAGCGCAACGCCCTGTCAAGACTGGCTCGGCCGACGATGCGGCCTTTGTGCTGGGCAACGCCGAAACCGTGATCATCGTGCCGGGTTATGGCTTGGCCGTGGCCCGTGCGCAGCACGCGGTGAAAGAGCTGGCCGCCAAGCTCACCGAGAAGGGCATCAACGTCAAGTACGCCATTCACCCGGTGGCGGGCCGCATGCCCGGTCACATGAACGTGTTGCTGGCCGAGGCCGAAGTGCCTTACGACCAAGTGCACGAGATGGAAGACATCAACGGCGAGTTCGGCCAAGCCGACGTGGCGATCATCTTGGGCGCCAACGACGTGGTGAACCCCGCGGCGCACGTCAAAGGCAGCGCCATTTATGGCATGCCGATCCTGGAAGCCTACAAGGCCAAGACCGTGATCGTGAACAAGCGTTCGATGGCGTCGGGCTATGCCGGCCTGGACAACGAGCTGTTCTACATGGACAAGACCATGATGGTGTTCGGCGACGCCAAGAAGGTTGTGGAAGACATGGTCAAGGCGGTGGAGTGATCGCCCCTGCTCTGCACGCCGCGTGAGTGGCGTGTGGGCCAAACAAAAGCCCGGTCTTGGACCGGGCTTTTTTTGTGCCTGTGGTGCGGAAGGTGCCAGCGCTCAAGCCAGTGCTGCACGGGCCTTGTGTTGACGCTGACGCAAGACGCCCAAGCCCGTCAGCCCCATCAACAACATCACGCTGCTTTGCACTTCAGGCACGGCGGTGGGTGTGAGCAGGAATGAGCGGTACGCGCCCTTGAAGTTGCCCCAGCCGACGATCTGGCCGGATGCATTGATGCCTTGGGCTTGGCCCAAAGACCAACCGGGTGCATCGATGACGCTGCCGCTCAGGTCGACCGTTTCGCCGTGGTCCCACAGCACCGCTCGGAACTCGTAGGCAGTGGGCAGGATGGAGAAACCCACGATCTGACCGGCGTCATTGATGTCGTAGGCGGCTGCGCCTCGGTCGCCTGCGATCGGGTCGAGCACCCGGGCTTGCCCGTTCTCCCACAGCACGGCTTGATCCAAGTTGTTCAGCGCGGCGATCCCGACGATTTGGTTGTGGTTGTTGAGATCGGTTGCCAGGCTCTCGGTGAACGGTGTGGGCGTCTCCAGCAAGGTGCCTTGCCCGTTTTGCCACACCACAGCCGACGATTGGTAATTTTGGTCAACGGTGCGACCCACGATGGTGCCGCCGTCATTGATGCCGAGGGCCAAGCTGTAGCGGGCGTTGTTGATCGGTGTTTGAAGCAGGCTGACTCGACCCTGACGCCACACGACGGCCTCGTCGCCAGACACGCCGACCACGTCACCTTGCTGGTTGATGGCGTGCGCGCTGGCGTAGCTGCTGCCGGGCAAAGTCGGCAGGGCGCTGATTTGCCCCCCTGCAGACCATTGCACAGCTTGCTGGCTTGACCCGCCCACGATGGTGCCCGCGTTGTTGATCGACGTTGCGCCGCTGCTCCAGCTGTCTGGCCATGCCCCCAGGTTGCTGATGCTGCCGTTCTGCCAGACAAAGGCTCGGTTGCCATCTTGGCTGTTGCCATAGCCGACGACGGTGCCGCTGTCGTTGAGGCCGTAAGCGTCCAGTGAGGAGCCCCCCGCCAGGCTTCCGAGGTCAGTGAGCGTGTAGTACGAGGCGGCGTGAGCGGACAGCGAGGTCAGGGCCGCCAGGCCCACGGCGAGGGCGCGGCAGGTTTGGCGCTGTGTGTGCGATGGCATGGAGACTCCCGTGAGCTTGTTGTGCGGTCAACAGGCATTGTCGTGAGGACATACTCGGCGCGCGCTCCCCACTTTTGGGGAGGCGCCGCTCAAAGCGCGGCAATGACCACCCGGTCGCGGCCCTCGCTCTTGCCTTTGTAGAGGGCTGCGTCGGCACGCTGGATCACGGCGTCCACGTCCTCGTCTAGGCCAAAGGCGGTCAGGCCCATCGTCACCGTCACGCGCAAGGGGTGCTTGGGCAAGTGGTAGGTGACTTGCGAGACCATCAAGCGCAAGCGCTCGGCCACGGGCCAGGCGGCATCGACATCGGCCAGCGGCAGCACGATCAGGAACTCTTCGCCACCCCAGCGGGCGACGAAGTCCATGTCACGCACGCCTTCTTTGAGCACCTTCGAGACGGCTTTGAGGGCCCAATCGCCCATGTTGTGTCCCCAGGTGTCGTTGAGCTTTTTGAAGTGGTCGATGTCGACCAGCATCAGCGCCATGGGGCCGGGCTTGCGCACGCGGCGGGCCTGTTCGCGCTCGAGCGCGTCCATCACGCAGCGCCGGTTCATGAGGCCGGTCAGGCTGTCGGTGGTGGCCAGTTCGCGCAGACGTGTTTCTGTCTGCTGGATCAGGCGCACGTAGAGCGTGGTCAGTCCGCTCAGCACCAGGAGCACGGTCACCAGGTTGAAGGTGTGCAAGCTGGTGACCGTGGTGCGGTCCAAGATGTGCATGGGCAGCGCATCGCGGTAACCCAGGTCGAGCGCCACGTAGGTCAGCACGGCAAAGGTGTTGAGGACCACCTTGATTCGCCAGGCGGTGAAGGTGCTGGCCAGGATCACCGGGCTGGTCAGGATCAGGTAGTAGTGAAAGCCGGTGCCCCAACCGAGCACGATAACGGCCGCGACGGCGTGGAGCACCATTTCTGCGCCGATCAAGATCATCGCGGCGACAGTACGCTGGCGTTTGGCCTGCCAGGTGGCCAACATGAAGCAGCAGACGCTGCCCACATTGAAATACACCATCTCCACGGCGCCGCTTTGATAGAACAAAGCCAAAAAGGCGATGTGAACGACCAAGCCCAGCATGCACGCTGTGGTCAGCAGCCTGGCAAAATCTTTGGCACGGCCCTTGGGGGCGGGCAGCAGGTCGCTGGACGCGAAGGCGCGGGCTTCAGAGGGCATGGAACCAGCTTAGCAGCTATGCCCCCTCCGCGGGCGGGGGATTGTTCCTGGGATTCCGGTCTCAGGTGCGGATGCCGTGCTCGCTTGCGGGCATCAAACCCAGCATGGCGCGGGCTTCGGCGGGGCTGGCAATGGCGCGGCCTGCGTTCTTGGCGCATTGGGCCAGTGCTTGGATCAGCTGGCCGTTGCCGCTGGTGCGTTCACCGCCGGGCAGGTAGAAGGTGTCTTCCACGCCGGTGCGCAGCATGCCGCCGAGGTCGGCTGTGGCTTGGTGCACGGCCCAGATTTCGTCGCGGCCGATCAAGGTGGTTTGCCAGACGGTACCGGGCTTGCGGTACTTGACCAGCAGTTTGAGCAGGTCGGCATCGACGGGCATGCCCGAGGCCACGCCCATCACGAAGTTGTACTCGAGGTGGTCGGCCATGCCGGCCTTTTGGTACATCTCGACCGAGCGCACGATGCCCACGTCAAAGCATTCGAACTCGGGGCGGGTGCCGGTTTCGTTCATCACGTCGAGCATGGCCTTGACCTTGTCGACTTGGTTGTCGAACAGCATGGGGGGCCAAGCCCATTGGCCGTCGGCTTTGATCTTGAGGTAGTTCAGGCTGCCGGCGTTGCAGGCGGCGATCTCGGGGCGCACGGCGCGGATGCAGGCCGCAGGGCCTGAGATGTCGGGGCCCACCACACCGGTGGTCAGGTTGATGATCACGTCGGGGCACGCAGCGCGGATGGCCGTGTCGATCTCGCTGGCCACTTGGGGGTCCCAGCTGGGGAAGCGCCCCATGCCGGGCGCTTGGCTGCGCAGGTGCACGTGCATGATCGAGGCGCCGGCGTCATAGGCCTCGCGCGCGGCGGCGGCCATCTGGGCGGCCGTCACGGGCACGGGGTGTTGGGCGGGGTCGGTGAGCACGCCGGTGAGTGCGCAGGTCAGAATGGCCTTGTCCATCAGTCTTCCTTCGTGGGTTCGATGTTGATCAGCAAGGCCTTGGCCTGCACTTGGTCGCCGGGGACGGCGTACACGGCCGTGACCACGCCCGGTGCTTGCGCCAAGAGCCACATTTCCATCTTCATGGCTTCGATGCTGAGCAACTGCTGCCCCACCTCGACGGTGTCACCGAGCTTGACCAGGACCTGCGCCACCGTGCCGGCCACGGGCGAGAGCGCGCGGCTGGGGTCTTGGGCCTTGCCTTGGTCGGGCCAGGCCGACACCTCGGTGAACACGAACACGGCCGCCTGAACCACGATGTGCAGCTCGTCACCGCTCCAGATGGCGCGCAGTCGGCGCTGCACACCGTGCAGCTCGAAGCGGGCGATGCCGGTGGTGGCGTCGTGCGAGATCAGTCGCACGGGTGTCGCCTTTGAGGTGGGCGTGGGGCTGACCTCGTAGGTGCCGCTGGTGCTGCCTTGCGCGGCCTGCACACGCAGCGTGCGCTTGGCGCTGTCGCACGACAGGCTGATGTCATACGCAGTGACGCTGCTTGAGCGCAGCACGGTTTGGTCGCCTTGTTGGCGCGCCGCGTGCAGGGCCGCAGCCAGCAGCCAGGTGTCGTCGCTGGCCACGGGGCGCTGCAAGATGGCTTCGTTGTCGAGCAGCCATTGGTCGATCAGCGCGGTGGTCATGGTGCCTGCACGGAAGCGCGGGTGGTCGGCCAGGTCGCGCAAGAAGCGGGCGTTGTGCTTGAGGCCGAGCAGCGGCGCGTCGTCGAGCGTGGCGATCAGGCGGCGGATGGCATCGTCGCGGTCGCGGCCGTGCACGATGAGCTTGGCCACCATCGGGTCGTAGTGGGGGGTGACGGTGCCGCCTTCCACGATGCCGTCGTCGATGCGCACGCCTTCAAACAGCGCTTGCGCAGGCCGCCACCAGGTGATGTCGCCGGTCTGAGGGGCGAAGCCTGCGTAGGGGTCTTCGGTGTACAGACGCGCCTCGATGGCGTGACCGCTCAGGGTGATCTGGTCTTGCGTCAAGGGCAGGGGCTGGCCGGCGGCCACGCGCAGTTGCCACTCAACCAAGTCCAGGCCCGAGATCATTTCGGTGACCGGGTGCTCGACCTGCAAGCGCGTGTTCATCTCCAGGAAGAAGTGGTTCAGATCCTGGTCGACGATGTACTCGATGGTGCCCGCACCGCAGTAGCCAATGGCCTTGGCGGCCAGCACGGCGTCGCGTCCCATGGCAGCGCGCATGGCGGGGTTGACCACGGGCGAGGGCGATTCTTCAATGACTTTTTGGCGACGGCGCTGCGCGGTGCAGTCGCGCTCGCCGATGTAGACGGCATTGCCGTGGCTGTCGGCGAAGACCTGGATCTCGATGTGGCGGCCGTCGAGGATGAGGCGCTCCAGCATCAGCGTGCCGTCGCCAAAGGCGCTTTGGGCTTCGCGGCGGGCGCTGGTGATGGCTTGTGCCAGCTCGTCGGCCTGGTGGACCAGGCGCATGCCACGGCCACCGCCGCCGCTCACGGCCTTGACCAGCAGTGGGAAGCCCAGGCGCTTGGCCTCGGCGATCAAGACCTCGTCATCTTGATTGGCGCCCAGGTAGCCGGGGGCGGTGGGCACGCCGGCCTTGATCATCTCTTGTTTGGCACCGGCCTTGTCGCCCATCACGCGGATGGCGTGGGGGCTGGGGCCGATGAAGGTCACGCCGGCGTCTTGGCAGGCTTGGGCGAAGGCCGCGTTTTCAGACAGGAAGCCGTAGCCGGGGTGGATGGCGTTGGCGCCGGTCTGGCGGCAGGCATCGAGCAAGGCCTGCACGTTCAGGTAGGAGGCGCTGGCGGCGGCGGGGCCAATGCACACGGCCTCGTCGGCCAAGGCCACATGGGGTGCTTGGGCATCGGCTTCGCTGAAAACGGCCACGGTGCGGTAGCCGAGTTTGCGCGCGGTGCGGATCACGCGGCAGGCGATTTCCCCGCGGTTGGCGATCAGGATTTTGTGGATCAGGGTGGCGGTCGGCATGGATGCGTGTCCTCAGGCGGCCTGGGGAACCCAAGAGGGTTTGCGTTTTTGCATGAAGGCACCGGTGCCTTCTTGGCCTTCTTCACTGAGCACGGCGCGCGCGAACATCGCGGCCGCGTCGTCGATCAGGCTTTCGGCACTCGACAAGCGGGCGTGTGCCAGCAAATTCTTGGTGGTGGCGATGGCTTGGGGGCCGCAGGCCAGGATGTTGGCCAGCACGGCTTGCAATGCGGCTTCCAGGGCATCGGTGTCGGCATGCACTTCGTGCACCAGGCGGATGGTCAATGCCTCAGCGGCGCCGACCTTGGCGCCGGTCACCGACAGGCGCTTGGCTTCGGCATAGCCCAGACGCTCGACCAAGAAGGGCGCGATCTGCGCGGGGATGATGCCCAGCGAGGTTTCGGGCAAGCGGAAGCTCACGTTGTGCAAGGCCAGGCTCACGTCTGACACACAGGCCAGGCCAAAGCCGCCGCCCATCACCGTGCCTTCGAGCACCGTGACCACCGGCAAGGGCGTGCGCGCAAAAGCCAGGCACAGGCGGCCGAATTGCGCGTTCACCGCGGCCACTGGGTTGGGGCCGGCGTTGGCGCCATCGGCTTGTTGTGCGGCCAGCTTCATGCGCGCTTGTGCCATGTCACCGATGTCACCACCGGCACAGAAATGCCCGCCCGTGCCACGCAGCACCACCACGCGAACGGCAGGGTTGCCTTCGGCTTCTTTTAAGGCCTGCAGCAGCTCGTCGACCATGGCCACCGACATGGCGTTGCGCACCTCGGGTCGGTTCAAGGTGAGGGTGCAAATGCCGTGGTCGAGTTGGACCTGGATCGTCGGGGTGCTCATGCGGAGGGCCTTGTGGGTGCAGCGTGTGGGGACAGCGTCCGGGGGATCAGCGGGCCTTCTTGGGCAGCGTGCCTTCGAACTTGGCGATGATGCCCAGCATGATTTCGTCGGCGCCACCACCGATCGAGACCAAGCGGCCGTCGCGGTAGGCCTGTGAGATGGGGTTGTCGTAGGTGAAGCCCATGCCGCCCCAGTACTGCAGGCAGCTGTCGGTCACTTCACGGATCAGGCGGCCGCACTTGAGCTTGGCCATGGAGGCCAGCTTGGTGACGTCATTGCCCAGCACGTACTCTTCAACGGCGCGGTAGGTCAGCGAGCGCAGCAATTCGACTTCGGTGCGCAGCTCGGCCAGGCGGAAGTGAATGACTTGGTTGTCGATCAGCGGGGTGCCAAAGGTGCGGCGTTCTTTGCAGTACTCGATCGTCAGGTCGATCAGCTTGTCCAGCATCTTCAAGGAGTTGGCGGCGCCATACAGGCGCTCTTCCTGAAACTGGATCATCTGCATCATGAAGCCCGATCCTTCAACGCCGATCAGGTTGCGACGCGGCACGCGCACGTTGTCGAAAAAGATCTGTGCCGTGTCCGACGAGTTCATGCCGATCTTCTTGATCTTCTGCGTGGTGATGCCCTTGGCGTCCATCGGCACGATGATCAGCGACTTGTTCGAGTGGACCTTGCCCTCGGACGTGTTGGCCAGCAGGCAGCACCAGTCGGCCTGCGTGGCGTTGGTGATCCACATCTTGCTGCCGTTGATGACGTAGTCGTCGCCTTCCGTGCGGGCCGATGTTTTGAGGGCCGCCACGTCAGAGCCACCACCGGCTTCTGACACGCCAATGCAGCCCACCATGTCGCCGGCAATCGCGGGTGCCAGGTATTCCTTCTTCAGCTCGTCAGAGCCAAAGCGGTGCAGGGCGGGGGTGCACATGTCGGTCTGCACGCCAATGGCCATGGGCACACCGCCACAGGGGATGGCGCCCAGCTCTTCGGCCACCACCATCGAGTACGAGAAGTCCAGGCCTAAGCCACCGTAGGCGGTGTCGTACTTCACGCCGAGCAAGCCCAGTTTGCCCATCTTCTTGAACACCTCGTGCGCAGGGAAGATCTCAGCCGCTTCCCATTCTTTGACGTAGGGGTTGATCTCGGCTTCGCAAAAGCGTTTGACGGTTTCAGCGATCTGGCGGTGTTCAGCGGTGAATTGCATGGGGTGTCTCCTCGGTCTCTGTCTTGGGGGGATGCGGTCAGGTCAAGGGCAAAAAGGGGGGGCGCTTGGCGCTCACAGGCGGGCCACGCCAAAGGTGTTGCCGCGCAGGGGGCGGGCCTCGGCATCGCGGGCCAGGTCCAGGCACAGTGACAGAACACGGCGGGTGTCGCGCGGGTCGATGATCCCGTCGTCCCACAGGCGCGCGGTGCCGAACAGCACGTTGGCCTCGGCGTCCAGGCGCTTGCGGATTTCGTTGCTCATGCCTTCGAGCATGGTGTCGTTGACGGGCATGCCGGCGCGTTCCATCTTGCCGCGCGTGACGATCTCCATCACCTTGGCCGCTTGGGCGCCGCCCATCACGGCGGTGCGCGCCGAAGGCCAGCTGAAGATGAAGCGCGGATCAAAGCCACGCCCGCACATGCCGTAGTTGCCGGCACCAAACGAGCCGCCCAGCACGATGGTGAACTTCGGCAC
>CANCFV010000124.1 GCA_947377275.1 Burkholderiales bacterium
CAAAGGCCTGCTTGAGCTTGGCAAAGTCATGGCCATAGGTGTCCATGTGGTCGGCGTCGATGTTGGTGACGACCGACAGCACCGGCAGCAGGTTCAAGAAAGACGCGTCTGACTCGTCGGCCTCGACCACGATGTACTCGCCCTTGCCCAGGGCCGAGTTGGCGCCTGCGCTGTTGAGCTTGCCGCCAATCACGAAGGTCGGGTCGACACCGGCCTCAGCCAGGATGGCCGTGACCAGTGAGGTGGTGGTGGTTTTGCCATGCGTGCCGGCAATGGCGATGCCCTTGCGCAGGCGCATCAGCTCAGCCAGCATCACGGCGCGCGGCACCACGGGGATGCGCTTGGCGCGTGCGGCGATGACCTCGGGGTTGTCGCCCTTGACCGCCGTGGACGTGACCACGGCTTCGGCGCCTGCGATGTGCGCGGCGTCGTGGCCCTCGTACACCGTCAGGCCCAGGCTGGCCAGGCGGCGCGAGGTGGCGCTGCTCGATTGGTCAGAGCCTGAGACCACGTAGCCCAGATTGTGCAGGATCTCGGCGATGCCGCTCATGCCGGCACCACCGATGCCGACGAAGTGGATGTGCTTGACGGCGTGCTTCATGACGCTGCCTTTTCAGAAGAGGGTTTCACGTGTTGCTCGATGGCATCGGCCACAGCGGCGGCCGATTGCAGGCGGGCCAAGGTGCGCGCTTTGCGGGCCATGGTCAAAAGTTCATCGCGGTTGAGGACCATCAGGCGCTGCGCCAGCGCCTCGGGGCTCAACTCGGTTTGTGGCAGGTGCACCGCGGCACCGTGCCCGGCCATGTAGGCGGCGTTGTCGCGCTGGTGCGCCGTGGTCGAGACGATCAGCGGGATCAGGATGCTGGGCACGCCGGCCGCGCACAGCTCGCTCACGGTGATGGCGCCTGCGCGGCACACGATGACGTCGCAATCAGACAGGCGTTGGGCCATGTTGTTGATGAAGGGCAGCACCTCGGCGTCCATGCCGGGCACCAGGCCGGCTTCGGCATAAGTGCCTTTGACGTCATCGAGGTTGGCCATGCCCGTTTGGTGGGTGATGCGTGGACGCTGCTCGCGCGGGATCAGCGCCAAGGCGCGGGGCACCGTGTCATTGAGCACACGCGCACCCAAGCTGCCGCCCACGACCAGCACGCGCAAGGGGCCGGTGCGTGGTGCATAACGTTGCACCGGGTCGAGGATGGCCTCGATCTCGGCGCGCACGGGGTTGCCCGTCACGCGAGCGACCTTGTGCTGTGACGCGGGGCCGTCAAAGCCACAGGCCAGCACGTCGGTGATGGGCAGCAAGGCCTTGTTGCTCAAGAGCAAGGCCGCGTCGGCATTGACCATGACCAAAGGCAGACCGCGCGCGGCGCTCATGAGGCCGCCGGGGAAGCAAACGTAGCCACCCATGCCCAGCACGGCATCGGCCTTGCGCTTCTTGAGAATGGCGTAGCAGTCGGCAAAGGCCTTGAGCAGGCGCACGCCACCGAACAAGGTGTCCTTGAGGTTTTTGCCGCGCAAGCCGTTGAAGGCAATGGTGTCCAGTGGGATACCGGTGGGCGGCACCAGGCGGTTTTCCATGCCTGTTTGGGTGCCCAGCCAGCTCACGGTCCAGCCTCGGCGCTTCATCTCGTCGGCCACGGCCAAGCCGGGCATGATGTGCCCACCCGTGCCTGCGGCCATGATGACGAGGTGCTTGCTCATGCGCGGCCACCCCTCATGAGTTGGCGGTTCTCGATATCGACGCGCAAGCAAATCGCCAAGGCAATGCAGTTGAGCAAGATGCCCGAGCCGCCAAAGCTCATCAAAGGCAAGGTCAAGCCCTTGGTGGGCAGCACGCCCAGGTTCACGCCCATGTTGATGAAGGCTTGTCCGCCCATCCACACCGCCACGCCTTGTGCCACCAGACCAGAGAAGACGCGGTCGAGCGCGATGGCCTGGCGGCCGATGTTGAACAAGCGCACCACCAACCAGAAGAAGGCCAAGATCACGGCGGACACGCCGATGAAGCCGAGTTCTTCGCCGATCACGGCCAGCAGGAAGTCGGTGTGGGCCTCGGGCAGGTAGTGGAGCTTCTCCAGGCTGGAGCCCAGGCCTTCGCCAAAGATTTCGCCACGGCCAAAGGCGATCAGCGAGTGGGTCAACTGGTAAGCCTTGCCCAGGGCGTTTTTCTCAGACCAGGGATCGAGATAGGCAAAGATGCGCTCACGGCGCCAGGGGCTGAGCGTCACCATCAAGGTGAACGCGCCCAACAGCACCGCCGTGATCAAAAAGAACATGCGGCCGTTGACACCGCCCAGGAACAAGATGCTCATGGCGATGGTCGCGATCACCATGAAAGCGCCCATGTCGGGCTCGGCCAGCAGCAGCAAGCCCACCACCCCCACTGCAACGGCCATCGGGGCCACTGCGCGGAAGAAGTGCTCCTTGACGTCCATCTTGCGGACCATGTAGTCCGAGGCATAAAGCGTGATGGCCAGCTTGGCCAGCTCTGAGGGCTGGAAGTTCATCACGCCCAGAGGCAGCCAGCGGCGGGCGCCGTAGACGACCTTGCCCACGTGGGGGATCAGCACCAACACCAACAGCAGCAGCGACGCGACAAACAGCCAGGGCGCATAACGCTCCCATGTGCGCATTGGCACCTGGGTGACAACCGCAGCCACCGAGGTGGCCATGAGCAAGCTGAAAATGTGGCGCGTGAAGAAAAAGCTGGGCGAGTAGTTCGCAAAGCGGGGGCTGTCAGACAGCGAGATGGTGGCCGAATAAACCATCACCAATCCCATGACCAACAAGGCCAGCGTGACCCACACCAAGGGCTGGTCAAAGCCCATGACCTTGGATGGCTGGGCAGACGCCACGTTGACGAAGTCGCGCACCGGCAAAGCGCCCTGCCCCTCGGCCGAAGCCGTGCCGGGCAAGCGGCTGCGAACCTTTTCCAGCAAGGTGCTCATGAAGGGGCGGCGTGCGGCAGCATCGCTCATGCGAAGTCTCCCAGGTCGGCCGCCACGGCTTGCACGGTCTGCACAAAGACCTCGGCACGGTGGGCGTAGTTGCGGAACATGTCCAGGCTGGCGCAAGCCGGGCTGAGCAACACGGCGTCACCGGTCTTGGCTTGCTCAAAGGACCAGCGTGTGGCTGCCTCCAAGCTGTCGTGGACTTGCATGGGCAAAGATTCGCCCTGTGCGTCGCGGGCATCGGCCAGCACCTGATTGATGGCTTGCGCATCACGGCCGATCAAGGCCACGGCGCGAGCAAAACGGCCCACGGGCTCGGCCAACGGAGCGAAATCCTGGCCCTTGCCATCGCCGCCCAAAATCACCACCAGCTTGCCCGGCGACAGATCAAAACCCAGTCCCAGCAAGGCGGCCACGGTGGCGCCCACGTTGGTGCCCTTGGAGTCGTCGATCGCGTCGATGCCTTGCACGGTGGCCACGTGCTCGACACGGTGCGGCTCGCCACGGTATTCACGCAAGCCGTGCAGCATGGGGGCCAGAGGGCAGCCCACCGCCGTGGCCAGGGCCAGCGCGGCCAAGGCGTTCGAGGCGTTGTGGCGACCACGGATGCGCAGCGCATCGGCAGGCATCAAGCGCTGCAAGATGATCTCGTCTTCTTCGCCCTTCTTGCGCTTGATCGTAGGGTCGGCCTCGAGGGCCCGCACCAGCCAGGCCATGCCCGACTCGGTGACCAAACCGAAGTCGCCGGGGTGGCGCGGCGCGTCCAACCCAAAGCGAACCACGTTGCGGTGCACGGTGCGCGCAGCACGGCCGCGCACGCCCGACTTGATCACTTCAGGGGGGGGAACCATGGCGGCAACAACGTCGTCATCGCGGTTGATGACCATGGTGGTTTGTTTGCCGTAGATGCGGGCCTTGGACTCGGCGTAGGCCGTCATCGAGCCATGCCAGTCGAGGTGGTCTTGGGTGATGTTGAGCACCACGGCCGCGTCGGGCTCGAAGTTGCTCACGCCATCGAGTTGGAAGCTGGACAGCTCCAGCACCCAGGCTTGCGGCAGGGCCTCGAACACAGGCTCAGCGGGCGGCGGTGGCGCCAGCTCGATCAAAGGTGCATCGGCATCGTCGCCCAGCGCTTGGACGACGTGCTCGGCGTCCGTCGCGTTGGGCTCGGCCGCATCGATGGGCGCGGTGGTATCTGTGGTGTCGGCCGCACCGGACGTGTCGCGGGCTGACACCGACTCGTCCACCAGAGTTTCGACCAGTG
Organism: Burkholderiales bacterium; assembly: GCA_947377275.1. GTDB lineage: Bacteria > Pseudomonadota > Gammaproteobacteria > Burkholderiales > Burkholderiaceae_C > Aquabacterium. Next base: position 4,219 of record CANCFV010000124.1, read on the forward strand.
AGGGCACGGCCTCGGTGGCCGTTGCGTCAACCGGCACCGACTCGCGCACAGGCTCTTGCGCCAAAGCCACACGCAAGGTGTCCATCAAGGTGGGGCCGATGTTGCCGGCCATGCCAACGCGCATGCCCGTGCGCTCGATGAGCTGCGCGGTCAGCGACGTGGTCGTGGTCTTGCCATTGGTGCCGGTGATGGCGACCACCTTGGGCTTGTAGCCCAGGTCTTTGCGCAAGTCGGCCAGTGCGGACGCGAACAGCGACAACTCGCCACGCACAGGGATGCCGAGTTCATCGGCACGTGCCGTCAGCGCAGCCACATCGGGCGCACCGGGCATCAGGCCAGGGCTCTTGAGCACGAGGTTGACGCCATCGAGCAAGGCCACATCCAAGCCGTGGTGCAGGCTGGCTGCAGGCACATCAGCGGCCAGAGTCGCGGCTTGCGGCGGGTTGGCACGTGTGTCGGCCACGCGCACCTGGGCACCGCACTGGGCGCACCAGCGCGCCATGGCCAAGCCCGAGTCACCCAGACCCAGGATCAGCACAGTGAGGTTGCGGAGGTGGTGCATGTGATCGTTGTGCGGCTCAGCGCAGCTTCAAGGTGGACAGGCCCAGCAGGCACAGCAGCATGGTGATGATCCAAAAGCGGACCACGACCTGCGTCTCTTTCCAGCCGGACTTTTCAAAGTGGTGGTGCAGCGGTGCCATCAGCAAAATACGACGGCCTTCACCGTACTTTTTCTTCGTGTATTTGAAGTAACTCACCTGCAACATGACCGACAAGGCTTCCAGCACGAACACACCGCCCATGAAAGCCAACACGATCTCTTGCCGCACGATGACGGCGATGGTGCCCAAAGCACCACCGAGCGCCAGCGCGCCCACATCGCCCATGAACACCTGGGCCGGGTACGCGTTGAACCACAAGAAGGCCAGCCCCGCACCCGACAGCGCGGCACAGAACACCAGCAGCTCGCCCGCCCCCGGGATGTGCGGCAGCAGCAGGTATTTGGCGAACACGGCATTGCCCGTGACGTAAGCAAAGATGCCCAACGAAGCCGACACCATCACCACCGGCATGATGGCCAGGCCGTCGAGTCCATCGGTCAGGTTCACGGCGTTGCTGGTGCCCACGATGACGACGTAGGTCAGCGCCATGAAGCCCCACACGCCCAGCGGGTAACTCACCGTCTTGAAGAAGGGCACGATCAAGTCGGCCTTCGGCGGCAGGTCGTTGGAGAAGCCCGAGGCGACCCAGCGCGCGAACAGCTCGACCACGCGCAAGGCGTTGACCTCAGACACGTTGAAGGCCAGGTAGATCGCGGCGATCAGGCCGATGATCGATTGCCAGAAGTACTTCTCGCGCGAGGGCATGCCTTCGGGGTCTTTCAAGACCACCTTGCGCCAGTCGTCGGCCCAGCCAATGGCGCCAAAGCCCAGCGTCACGATCATGACGATCCAGACGAAGCGGTTGGCCCAGTCAAACCACAGCATGGTCGACAAACCCAGCGACAGCAGGATCAGTGCACCGCCCATCGTGGGCGTGCCACGCTTGGCCAGGTGGGTCTGCAAACCGTATTCGCGGATGGGCTGGCCGATCTTGAGTTCGGTCAGCTTGCGGATCACGACGGGACCCAGCCACAGGCCGATCAACAGCGCCGTCATGGCCGCCATCACCGACCGAAAGGTCAGGTATTGGAAGACGCGCAGGAAGCCCCATTCGGGGTGCAGGCTTTGCAGCCACAGGGCCAGACTAAGCAGCATGGGCGCCTCCGGTCAGGGTGGCAACGACTTGTTCCATCTTCATGAAGCGAGAACCTTTGACCAGCACCGAAGCCGCCTGCGGCGCATCGGCAGGCAGGGGCAAGGCCGCGACGATGTCGGCGGCGCTGGGGAAATGACGGGCAGACGCGCCATAGGTTTGGGCGGCATCGACGCACAAGCTGCCAGCGGTCCAGAAATGTTCAATGCCGCGCTCACGGGCATAGGCGCCAACTTCGGCATGGAAGGCTGGGCCTTGTGAGCCCACTTCGCCCATGTCGCCCAGCACCAGCCAGCGAGGGCCAGGCAGGCCGGCCAGCATGTCGATGGCCGCGCGCACGGAGTCAGGGTTGGCGTTGTAGCTGTCGTCCACCAGCGTGACCGCTCGGCCACCCACTTGAACGCAGCGCAATTGAGAGCGGCCCTTGACGGGCTCGAAAGCCTGCAGGCCTTGGGCGATCACGGCCAGAGGCACACCGGCACCCAAAGCCGCAGCCGTGGCGGCCAGGGCGTTGCGCACGTTGTGCTCGCCAGCCATGTGCAGGCTGAAGGTGGCTTCACCTTGCGGCGTGCGCACATCCACCACCCAATGTGGCGTGGGCTCGGCCACCCAGCGCGAAGTGCCGGTCACGGCCGCGCTGCCTTGCGTGGCGAAGTCGACCTTGGGATAGCCATTGGCCATCTCGCGCCAGATGGGGGCGTACGCGTCGTCGGCCGGGAAGACCGCCGCGCCCGTGCGCGACAAGGTCTGCAGCACAGCGCCGTTCTCGCGGGCCACGGCCTCGACCGTGTGCATGAATTCTTGGTGCTCTCGTTGGGCGTTGTTGACCAGGCCCACGGTGGGCGCGGCAATGGCAGCCAACTGCGCGATCTCGCCGGGGTGGTTCATGCCCAGCTCGACCACAGCGCAACGGTGTTGGCCTTCGCGCAAGCGCAGCAGCGTCAGGGGCACACCGATCTCGTTGTTGAAGTTGCCTTGCGTGGCCAGCGAGGCCTCTGGCGCGCCTTGCGAGGCCACCCAGGCGCGCAAGATCGACGCGATCATTTGCGTGACCGTGGTCTTGCCATTGCTGCCGGTGACGCCGATCAAGGGGATGTCAAAGCGGGCACGCCAGCCAGCGGCCAGCCAACCCAGCGCAGCGCGGGTGTCGGGCACGACCAGGCCTGGCAAGCCGCAGGTGTCGGCACCTTGCTGCACCAGCACCGCCACAGCGCCAGCGTGTGCGGCCTGGGGCAGGTAGTCGTGCGCATCGAAGCGCTCACCGCGCAAGGCCACGAAAAGGTCACCTTGCTGCAGGGTGCGGGTGTCGGTGTGCACGCGATCGATCGGCGTGCTGGGGTCGCCCACCAGCGTGGAGCCGGGCAGCAGTTGGTGGGCCATGCCCAGGGTCATCATCATGGGCTTGCGGGGGCTGCGGGCCTGCAAGGCCGCGGCAGCTTCATCAACGTCAGAGAACACGGTCCTCACCCCCGCCACGTCTTGGGTGGCCTCATGGCCTTTGCCAGCCACCAACACCACGTCTTCGGCCTTCGCACTCAGCACGGCATGGCGAATGGCCGCGCGGCGGTCTTCGATCACGTCGACGGTGTCGCGCCCAGCCACACCGGCCAGGATCTGCGCGAGGATGAAGGCTGGTGCTTCGCTGCGAGGGTTGTCGCTGGTCAGCACCACGCGATCGGCGTGTTGCTCGGCCATCGCCCCCATCAGCGGACGCTTGATCGGGTCGCGGTCGCCACCACAGCCAAACACACACCAAACGCGGCCACCACGGGCCAGGGCGACGGGGCGCAGGGCGTTCAGGGCCTTGTTCAAGGCATCGGGCGTGTGAGCGTAGTCCACCACGGTCAACGGCAAACCGACTGAGTTGGATGCCTGCGGTGCCGACACGATCTGCATGCGCCCCGGCACAGCCTGCAGACCCGAGCAGGCGCGAGCCGCGTCTGCGAGGCCGAAGCCCAAGGCGCGCAGGGCGCCCAGCACGGCCAACAAGTTGGCCACGTTGAAACTGCCGATGACCGGGGCGTGCACCTCGGCCTGGGTCAGCACCTCGCTGAGGCCCTCGTTGCGCTCGACCACGGTGAAGCGCACGCCCTGGCCTTCGTGAGCCACGCCTTGGGCCTGCAAGCGGGCCTTGCACTGCAGGCCATACGACCACACCTTGAGCCCACGCAGACGAGCATGGTCTGCCAAGGCATGGCCCATCGGGTCATCGAGGTTGAGCACCGCAGCCTGCAGGCTGGGCCAGTCGAACAAGGCACGCTTGGCTTGCCAGTAGGCGTCCATGCTGCCGTGGTAGTCGAGGTGGTCTTGCGTGAAGTTGGTGAACTGCGCGACTTTGATGTGCGTCGCGTGCAGGCGCATCTCTTCGATGCCAATGGACGAGGCCTCGATGGCCGCGGCCTTCAAGCCCTGGTCGGCAAAGTTCCGGAAGGTGCCGTGCAGCGTGACCGGGTCAGGCGTGGTCAAGCCGGTGGGCACAAACGCCCCGCCGCCAACCTGGCCCACGCCCAAGGTACCAATGACACCGCAGCCGCGACCCAAAGCCGTCAAGGCCTGGGCCGTCCACCAAGACGTCGATGTCTTGCCATTGGTGCCCGTGACGGCCACCACATCCAGTTCGGCACTGGGCTCGCCATAAAAACCGTGGGCGATTTCAGCGCTCAAGGCCTTGAGGCCGCGCACAGCCGCCACACGGTGGCTGTTGAAGGCGAAAGCATGCGCGCCCTCGGCCTCCACCAAGCAGGCCTGAGCGCCATCGCGCAGCGCCTGCGCCACGAAGCTGCGCCCATCGCGTGCGGCCCCTGGCCAGGCGATGAAGCCCATGCCAGCAGGCTGGCCCATGACCTGGCGGCTGTCGACCGTCAGGGCGCTCACGCCTTGCTGACGCAGCCACTCAAGGGCTTCGGCGGTGTCGTTCAGGGTCAGCAAGGTGTGGCTCATTGGAAGCTCTCCACCTCGGCTGGCACCGATGGCTGGTTGGACATGATGCCGGGACGCACCTCGATGTCGGGCAACACGCCCAGACGGTTCAAGGTTTGCTGCACCACCTGGCTGAACACAGGCGCGGCGACATCGCCACCGAAATAGACGCCATTGGTTGGCTCGTCGACCATCACCGCCACCACGATGCGGGGCTTGCTGATGGGCGCAATGCCCACGAACCAGGCGCGGTACTTGTTGCCGGCGTAGCCGCGGCCTTCTTGCTTGTGTGCGGTGCCGGTCTTGCCCCCCACGCTGTAGCCCAAGGTCTGGGCCTTGGGCGCGGTGCCGCCGGGGCCAGTGACCATGTGCAGCATCTT
>CANCFV010000125.1 GCA_947377275.1 Burkholderiales bacterium
CGCACGCGGTCACCTTGGCGCACGTTGATGCTGTCGATGCCCGGGAAGGCGCGGCTGTTCCAGGTCCACAGGTTGAAGTCGAGCATCGTGTTGACCTTGGGGCTGCTGGCGCCCGGCTCGATGTCGTAGGCATTGAGCAAGAAGCACACATCGCGGTCAACCTCGGCAATGTGCGGGTGCTTTTGCTTGGGGTGCGTGACCCAAAAGCCCATCAGGCCCATGGCCATTTGCACCATTTCGTCGGCATGCGGGTGGTACATGAAGGTGCCAGGGCGGCGCGCCACGAACTCGTACACATACGTTTTGCCGGGCTCAATCGGCGCTTGCGTCAGGCCCGAGACGCCGTCCATGCCATTGGGCAGACGCTGACCGTGCCAGTGCACGGTGGTCACTTCGGGCAGCTTGTTGGTCACGTACAAGCGAACCCGGTCGCCCTCGACCACCTCGATGGTGGGGCCGGGGCTTTGGCCGTTGTAGCCCCACAGGCGTGCCGTCATGCCGGGTGCGATCTCGCGCAGCACGGGCTCGGCCACGAGGTGGAACTCTTTGACGTTGTCGCGCATGCGCCAGGGCAGCGTCCAGCCATTGAGCGTGAGCACCGGCCGGTAGGGGCGGCCGTTGGGGGGCGCCAGGGGCGCTTGCGTGTCGGGCTTGTCTTGGGTGACCAGTTCGGGCAAGCCGGCCAGGGCCGCGCGCGACACCGCCGTGGCGCTGGCGCTGCCCACCAAGGCGGCACCCGAGAGGGCACCGGTGAGGAAGTTGCGTCGGGAGGACATGGGCTCGTGCGGTGCGTGGGTAGGGGTGTCGTTGGGGCTCAGTGTGCGCCGGCGTCGGCCGCTGTTGTGGCGCTGCCCGAGCCGCTGCTGGCCAGGCTCGCGGGGGCAGTGCTGCCTTCGGTGGCGGCGCGCACGGCCAAGTCGGCCAGCCAATAGGCTTGCTGGGCATCGATGGCCTGGATCACGGCACCGGTGTGGGCACGGGCCTCGCGCAACAAATCGAGCGGGCCAATCAGCATGCCGTTGTACTGCTTGAGGCGCTCGTCGAGCAGTTGCTGGCGGATGGGCTTGAGCACGTCGCGCGCGTGCAGGGCGGCTTGGTGCTGGCTGAGGTAGTTGGCCCAGCTCTCGCGCAACTGCGACTCGGCGCTCAAGGCCGCTTGTTGCCACATGGCCAGGGCGGCTTGCTCGTCGGCCTGCATGCTGCGGCGCCGTGCGGCACCCAGGTCGGTGGCCATCAGCGCAAAGCTCAGCTCAGGGCCTTGGCTGGTGCTTTGGCCGGTGGTGGTTTTGCGCCGAAAGCCGCCTTCGATGTCGACCCAACTGCGCAGGGCGTTGTCGGTGCTGGTGCGCTGCAGGGCTTGCCATTGGGCCTGAGCCAGGCGCGTGTCCAGGCGGCTTTGCAGGGCGGCTTGGCCCAGTTGTTCGGCTTGCCAAGCGGGCTGCGTGGGCACATCGAGCAGGCGATCGGGCAGGGTCAGCTGCGTGGCCTCGTCGCCGCTGAGCCCGATCAGGCGCAGCAGGGCCTCGCGTTGCGCCACCGCCTGCTGCTGCGCGCGTGCGCTGTCGAGCTGGGCTTGCGCGGCCACCAGGGCTTCTTGTGCGGCTTGCGCTGCGCTGAGGTGCCCGGCGTCTTGCATGCGTTGGGCCAAAGTGGCTCCGGTTTGCGCGGCCGTCAGGATGTCGTTTTGGTACTGCTGCTTTTGGCGGGCCGCCACGGCCAGCACCCATTGCTGGCGCACCGCTTGGGCATGGTTGAGCACGCTGAGGCTTTGCTGTTGGCGCAAAGACTCGGTGCGGGCGTCGGCGGCGCGGGCGCGCCAAGGCCAGGTCAACAGCTCGATCAGGCCTACGCTGATGCCGCGCTCAAACTCGATGTCGTCACCTTGTCGCATGCGCGACAGCGACAGGCGCAGCAAGCCTGGGCGCGCACCGGCCTGCACGCGGGCTTGCTGAGCTTCGTTGTCGGCCACCAGAGCTTGCAAGGCCGGGCTGCGCTGCAGGGCCAGTGCCACGGCCTGGTCCAAGCCCAAAGGGGTGTTGGACACGGCTGCTGCCATGGGCTGAGCCGAAGCGGCGCTGCTGGGCTGTGTGGCCGTGGTTTGTGCTGCCCCCCCCCCGCAGGACCATGCCAAGGCCAGTGCCAAAAGCGTGGGCGAGAGCCGGTGCATGCGTTGTGTGAAAGGCGTGAGTGACATGGTGATGTCAGATGTGCATCTGGCCCAAAAGTTCATCATGCTCGCATCTTTCTGGCTAGCTCCTAAAATGGCGTCTTTACCCATACGCGCCTTTGCCTGCCATGTCCAACACCACCCCTTTGGTCCAGTCTGACTCCGTCGCCAACATCGCGCCCCGTGACAAGGCCGAGATCCTGGCGCAGGCGCTGCCCTACATCCGCAAGTTCCACGGAAAAACCATCGTCATCAAGTACGGCGGCAACGCCATGACCGACCCCGAACTGCAGGCCGATTTTGCCGAAGACGTGGTGCTGCTCAAGCTGGTGGGCCTGAACCCGGTGGTGGTGCACGGCGGCGGCCCTCAAATTGACTCGGCGCTGAACAAGATCGGCAAGAAGGGGCAGTTCATCCAGGGCATGCGCGTCACCGACGAAGAGACCATGGAAGTGGTCGAGTGGGTGCTGGCCGGCGAAGTGCAGCAAGACATCGTCGGTCTGATCAACGCCGCGGGCGGCAAGGCTGTGGGCCTGACCGGCCGCGACGGTGGCCTGATCCGCGCCCGCAAGCTCAAGCTGCAAGACATCAAAGACCCCAGCAAAGAACACGATGTGGGCCAAGTGGGCGAAATCGAGTCCATCGACCCCAGCGTGGTCAAGGCCTTGCAAGACGACCAGTTCATCCCGGTCATCAGCCCCATCGGCTTTGGTGCGCAAAACGAGAGCTACAACATCAACGCCGACCTGGTCGCGGCCAAGCTGGCCACGGTGCTCAAGGCCGAAAAGCTCATGCTCTTGACCAACATCAAGGGTGTGCTCGACAAGGAAGGCAATTTGTTGACCGATCTGACCGCCCGCCAGATCGACGAGTTGATCCTGGACGGCACCATCAGCGGCGGCATGATCCCCAAGATCGCCGGTGCCCTGGACGCGGCCAAGAGCGGCGTGAACGCGGTGCACATTGTGGACGGCCGCGTGCCCCACGCCATGTTGCTCGAAATCCTGACCGAGCAGGCCTACGGCACGATGATCCGCAGCCATTGAGCTTGGATGCCCAACCCCATCTGGCTGTTTGACCTCGACAACACTCTGCACGACGCCAGCCGTGCGGTGTTCAAGCGGCTCAATGGCTCGATGACCGATTACATCGAGCAGCACCTGGGCCTGCCTCGCCACGAAGCCGACCAGATGCGCGTGCACTACTGGCGCCGCTATGGCGCCACCTTGCTGGGCCTGGAAAAGCATCACGGCATCCGCGCCGCGCACTTTTTGGCGCAAACGCACACGCTGCCCGGCCTGGAAGGCCAGTTGCACATGCCACCTGCCGACCGGGCTGCGCTCAAGGCCTTGCCGGGGCGCAAGTTCTTGCTCACCAACGCCCCGGCGGACTACGCCAAGCGTGTGCTGACGGCGCTCGACCTGGCTTCGGTTTTTGAAGGCGTGATCGCCATCGAAGGCATGCGCGTGTTTGGTGACCTGCGCCCCAAGCCCGACACCCGCATGCTGCGCGTCGTGCTGGCGCGCCACAAGCTGCCTGCCAGCCGCTGTGTTTTGATCGAAGACACGCTGGCCAACCTCAAAAGTGCGCGCCGCTTGGGCCTGCGCACCGTGTGGATGCAGCACTACCTGCGCCACAACCCGCATGGCCTGGAGGCGGGTGCCAGCCTGCACGGCCGGCCCGATTGGGTGTGTGCCAGAATCAAATCGCTGAGGGCGCTGCACGCATGGCGACCCGGCCCCGCACGCTGACCGCCACGCGCTTTTTGCAGCGCGAGCCCCGATCGGCGCGGGCACAAGAAAACCGCGGAGCGCCATGAGCCCAGAGAGCACTTTCCCCACGCCCACCGACGTCGCGGCACCGCGCCCGGTTCGCCAGCGCCCCAAACCCGGCGAGCGCCGCATCCAGATCCTGCAAGCCCTGGCCGCCATGCTGGAGCAACCCGGTGCCGAGCGCGTCACCACCGCGGCTTTGGCTGGCCGGCTCGATGTGAGTGAGGCGGCCCTGTACCGCCATTTCGCCAGCAAGGCGCAGATGTTCGAAGGCTTGATCGAGTTCATTGAGCAAAGCCTGTTCACTCTGGGCAATCAGGTCATCGAGCGCGAGAGTGACCCGGCCCAACAGGTGGCACGTCTGGTCGCCATGGTCTTGCAGTTTGGTGAGAAGAACCCAGGCATGGCCCGTGTCATGGCCGGCGATGCCTTGGTGTTTGAAAACGAGCGCCTGGCCGCGCGCATGAACCAGTGTGTGGATCGCCTGGAGTCACTTTTGCGCCAGCCCTTCAAAGCCCTGGCCGAGCAGCGCGGGTCGCCGCAACCCACCGTGGACGCGCAAGCCAAGGCGTCCATCGCATCGGCGTTCTTGCTCGGACGCTTGCACCGCTTTGCCCGCACTGGGTTCAAGCGCATGCCCAACGAGCACCTGGACGACAGCCTGCGCCAGTTGCTGGCCTGAACGCGGCGCACAGCGCCAGGGCCAGGGCCAAACGGCCCATGGCGGGGCCATGACCACGTCACGCCGATTTGATGTCATGCACACCAAGCCTTTTGATTTGGAGTGCCATGATGTTCACCCTTCGTACCCCCATTGCCGCAGCCGCCTTGGCCCTGGCCTCTTTGAGCGCGCAGGCCGTTCAGGTGCCGCTTGCCTTGGATGGCCAATGGAGCGCCTTCACGGTCGACGCCTTGTCTGCCGCATCGGGCGGTGTGGAGTGGATCGACACCGACCACGTCAGTGGCGGTGCTGGCAACTTCCAGCCCTTGTCCTTCTCCTTCACCGTGGCCGACAAGGCCTGGCTGCGCGTCGTGGACGGCGGCTTGGTGGGCGACACCTTCCGCGTGTCGATCACCTCTGCCGCAGGCACGCAGTGGCTGAGCACGAGCGCGGTTCAGCCCCAACAGACCAGCTTTGCCACCGACAGCTACCCCCTCAACCACGGATACGACTTTGACGCGGCCTACGCCGACACCTCGAACGCCAGCCGCCTGTCCGTGCTGCTTGGGGCGGGCACCTACACCGTCACGGGCTCGCTCCTGCAATCGGTCTCTGATGTGGACGCTGGCGCACTCAACAGCACGGTCGGCGCTTTGTCGGTGACCGCTGCTGTGCCCGAGCCCAGCAGCTATGCCCTGGCCTTTGCAGGCCTGGCCCTGGTGGTCGCTGCCCGTCGCCGCGCCGCTCGCTGAGCCCATCCCCCATTTCTGGAGATTGTTCATGAAGATCCGTTTGCTTTGCGCCAGCCTGGCCTTGGCCTTTGCGGGTTGCGCCACCGCGCAGACCACCGCCCCCAAGACATCCTTCACGGTCAAGATCATTGGCTTCAACGACTACCACGGCAACCTGGAGACACCCGGCACGTTTGGGGTCAACACCTTGGTGCCAACGGCCAACCGTCCTGCCGTGGGGGGCGCCGAGTACATGGCTGCCTACGTGGCCCGCATGAAGGCGACCAATCCCTTGAGCGTGGTCGTGGGCGCGGGTGATTACATCGGTGCCACGCCGCTGATCTCGGCCCTGTTCTTCGACGAGCCTGCGGTCGAAACCCTCAACAAGATCGGCGTCGAATTCAACGCCGTGGGCAACCACGAATTCGACAAAGGCAAGGACGAACTCAAGCGCTTGCAAAACGGCGGTTGCAAGACCACCCATGGCGTTCAAGAACCCAACAGCTGCCGCGGCTTTGGCTCGGCTGCACCTGGCAGCTTTGACGGCGCCAAATTCAAGTGGCTGTCGGCCAACGTGGTCGACAACGCCACGGGCAAGACCCTGTTGCCTGCCTATGGTGTCAAGGTGTTCAACGGTGTGAAGGTGGCCTTCATTGGCATGACGCTCAAAGGCACGCCCGGCATCGTCACGCCCACCGGCGTGGCGGGCTTGAGCTTCCAAGATGAGGCCGACACCGTCAACGCGCTGGTCCCCAGGCTGCGTGCACAGGGCATCGAGTCCATCGTGGTCTTGGTTCACCAAGGCGGCTTCCAGAACGTGGTCACGGGCCTGAGCAACCAACCCACCACCAGCGACATCAACGGCTGCACGGGCGACTTGAAGAACACCGATGGCACGGACTCGGACATCCGGGCCATCGTCAAGCGCCTGGACAATGCCGTCGACCTGGTCATCAGTGGCCACACCCATGCGGCCTACAACTGCTCGGCCAACACCATCGACGTGCGCGGCACCAACCTAGCCAACGCCGTCACCACAGCCCGCCCCAACGGCATGCCCAACAAGGTGGGCCGCTTGGTGCCCGTGACCAGCTCCAGCGCCTTTGGACGTGTGCTGACCGAGGTGGACGTGACCTTGAGCACCGTCACGCGTGACATCACGGCCGTGAGCCCACGCAACGTGTTGGTGGACCGCACCGACCCAGCCATCACCGCCGCCATCGCCGCCAACCCCGAAGTCAAGAACGTGGTGTCGGCCTACAAGGCCGCTGTGTCGCCCCTGGCCAATGCCGTGATCGCCACGATCACCTCGCCCATGAGCAACACGGCCAATGCTGCCGGCGAGATGGAAGCCGGCGACCTGATCGCTGACGCTCAACTGGCCGCCACACAACCGGCCAGCCTGGGCGGTGCCGTGATGGCATTCATGAACGCCGGTGGCGTGCGCAACCCCGGCTTTGCGGTGGCTGGCGTGAGCTATCCCTACAACCTCACCTACGGCGATGCCTTCACGGTGCAACCCTTCGGCAACAGCCTGGTCACCATGACCTTGACCGCGCAGCAACTCAAGGACGTGCTTGAGCAGCAGTTCGCCAATTGCAACGGCCAGGGATCGGCCACCCGCATCATGCAGACCGCCAGCAGCCTGAAGTACACCTGGAATGCGGCTGGCACCTGTGGCACGCGCATCGTGGACGCCTCGTTCACACCCACCGATGTCACCGTGGTGCCACCGGTGGTCACCGGCCCGACCGAGATCCTGGTGATGGGCGGCGTGGTGCAAAACCCCACCAAGATCTACCGCGTGACCGTCAACAACTTCATGGCCACGGGCGGTGACGGGTTTGGTGTGTTCCTGGGCGGCACGCAGGTGCTGGGTGGCGCGCAGGACATCGATGCCCTGACGGCCTATCTGGGCTTGTACAAGGCGGCGAGCACGGCTTACAACCCCGCGGCGCCGGTGCTGGCCAAGCCTCGCATCAGCAAGCAGTGATGCCTTCAGCGGGCATCAAGGGCGCTCTGTCGGCGCTGGGCTGCTCGGCCCTCGTGTGTGTGGCGGCGGCTCAGGCCCAGGCCGCCACCACATCGGCTTATGCACCCTCTGGCGTGGCCGTGGGTGCTCACCAGGCTCATCACGCCCATGACGAGGCGGGCGTGTCGCCTCAAGCCCTGGCAGAGCGCGAACGGCTCATCGCAACCGGCGAAGCCAGCCTGGCCCGCGGTGACGTGGATGCCGCTCGCCGCGCGTTTGAGCAAGCCGCCAACATGGCGCACATGGGTGAGATCGAGCTGGGCCTCTTGCGCACGCAGATGCAGGCCGGCGAGTACCGCGAGGCACTGGCCTTTGCGGCGCACACCGCAGGCGTGCACCTGGACGATGTCGAAGGCGCTGCGTTTTACGCCTGGCTCCTCAACGTGGGCGGTCAAGTTGAAGTCGCTGACCAGGCCTTGAGTGCGGCAGAAAACCGAGCACCTTCACACCCTGTGCTGCAAGCGGTGCGGCAGCGTCTGCAGTCCGGTGTGATGTTGCCCACTGCAGAGCTGCTTCAAGGCCCTGCGCGGTTGGCACCTTTCGCCACGGGAGACGTGCCCGATGCCGCAGCCCAGGTGGCCGCCACTGGGCTGCTGCTGGCCGACGGGCAGCATGCCTTGGTGCCCCGTTCCGCCGTGCCTTTTGGGGCAGCGGTCTGGGTTCGCAACGGGCTGGGGCACACCGTGCGCGCACAACGCGTGGATGATTCGGTCGACCCGGCAGGCAGCCTGGGCTTGGCCTTGCTGTCTTTGGCGAACCCCTTGCAGGTGCCCACGGGCCCGAGCGTTCCACCCCGCGATGCCTTTGCCGGCTCACCCGCCTTTGCCCTTGACCATGCACCAGACGCAGCGGCGCAGCCGGCTTGGCCCGTGCTGCGCGCGGGCTTTGTGGGTGCTTTCACCTCATCTGGCGTGCGCCTGGGCGTGGCACTGCCACTGATGGGCGTGAGCCTGCGCGGCGGGCCGGTGTACGACGCTGGCGGTCGCTTGGTGGGCATGGCCCTGGCCGTTGAGGGCACAGACCGCTTGGTGCCCATCATGGCCTTGCGCGCGCGCTGGGGCGAGCGCTTTGGGCCCGTGGCCAGTGAGCCTCGGCCGCGCCCGATCGGTGCCGATGGCGTCTACGAACAAGGCCTCAGGTCGGCTTTGCAGGTGCTGGTGGCTGCGCCCTGAAAAGCGCCTGCCACTACACTGGGCGCATGGCTTCTTCCGCACCCATTTCATCCCCTGAATCGCCGCTGACCTCGCTGCTCACGCGGGCCGAGAGCCTGTTGGCGCGCCTCGAAACCGTCCTGCCCTCGCCGCACCACAGCCCGGTGATTGCGCCCGACTGGTCGGCCTCGGTGGCCTTCAAGTACCGCAAGCGTACCTCGGCGGCCTGGGCCACCGGCTGGCTTGAGCCTGTGCGCCACGTTGGCCTGATCGCCTACAGCGACCTGCAAGAGGTCGACACCCAAAAGCAGCGCTTTGCACGCAACTTGGCCCAATTCGTGGCGGGCAAAACCGCCAACAACGTGCTGCTGTCGGGTGCGCGTGGCACGGGCAAGTCCTCGCTGGTCAAGGCCGGCTTGCAAGCCCACGCTGGGGAGGGCCTGCGCCTGATCGAGGTCGACAAGGCCGACATGATCGACCTGCCTGACCTGATCGAGCTGGTTTCGACGCGGCCCGAGCGCTTCGTGATTTACTGCGACGACCTCAGCTTCGACGACGGCGAGCCCGGCTACAAGGCGCTCAAGTCCATCCTCGATGGCACCGTGTCCGCCAGTGGCGACAACGTCTTGCTGATCGCCACCTCCAACCGCCGCCACCTGCTGCCCGAATACCACTCGGACAACAAAACCTACAAGCACACCGCCGATGGCGAGCTGCACCCCGGCGAGGCGGTGGAAGA